>JAJDCS010000001.1 GCA_029260715.1 Phycisphaeraceae bacterium
CTCGTTTTACCGGGTGATGCCGCCTATCTCGATATGGCGTCAGTGTTCGCGTTTAGCGTTCCTGACGACAACGAGCTCAATAGCCCGCATCGCCCAAACTAGCGTACATCTCGTCAGAAATCACGCTTTTCCTGAATGCAACAGTTCCGAGCATCCTCCGGCAATCACCCTGCGGTTGTAACGGACCCGTCAAGAGACGGATCAACACCGTCTTCAGCAACACCGAACCGGTACACGCATTCCTGCCGAGGCGGTGTGACGCCAAGTGCCCTAACACGTCTGAATTATTAGAGCGATGAACAGCACACCTGATAAACAACCAGAGCCTGTCCGCCCAAGCCCCGCGGGCACACCAAGGCTCGCGGTCTCCGCCGACGAGGTGGCCGAACTATTAGGGATAAGCCGCGCGCACGTGTGGCGCCTGAACAGCAGTGGACACATCCCCCGACCCGTCCGGTTGGGCCGCGCTGTGCGCTGGAACCGAAAAAATCTGGAAGCCTGGCTCGAAGCGGGGGGGCCAACACGCGAGCAGTGGGAATTCTCACGTCGGGAGAAGAAATGACTGTTGCCGGTTCCAACACCTCGACGGCAAACGTCCACTTCAGTTCGAAGACGGACCTGTGGGCGACACCCTCGGACCTGTTCGCCAAGTTGGACGCCGAGTTCGGGTTTACGGTCGATGTGTGTGCGACGCGCGACAACGCCAAGTGTGACAGGTTCTTCACGCCACGAGTCGATGGGCTCAAACAAGATTGGCGAGGCGTGTGCTGGATGAACCCGCCCTATGGCCGGCAGATCAAGAACTGGGTCAAGAAGGCCTACCTCGCATCCTTGGAGGGTGCCACCGTCGTTTGCCTGCTGCCGGCTCGGACCGACACCTACTGGTGGCACACCTACGTGAGGCGGGCCCAAGAAATCCGGTTCATCCGGGGCCGCCTGAAGTTCGGAGCCAGCCGAAACAGCGCGCCGTTCCCCTCTGCAATCGCCGTGTTTCGCCCACCCGCGTGCGGATGTCAGGAAGGCCGGGTTCAGCGAGGTGGATCAATGCTGTACTGCGACTATGCTGATCAACGAAAGGATAAACGATGAGGGTTTACAAGTCTGAATACAAAGATCGAAACGGGGAGCAGCGTCAGGCCGCTAAATGGTATGTGGAGTTTCGCGACCACAACCAGATAAGACGCAGGGTCCCCGCGTTTACAAGCAAGGTTGCATCGGAAGAAATGGTGCGGAACCTCGTCAAGCTGGTCGGATACTACAAGGCCACCGGCGGTCAGACCGACCCGGCCCTGACACGCTGGCTTTGTGACCTGCCTCAGAAGGTACGGAACAAGCTAATCACCATAGGGCTCGTGGACCCGCAACACGTCGCGGTCAGCAAACCGCTGCTGGATCACCTGGAGGACTTCAGGAAATCGCTCGATGCCAAAGGGTGCAGCACCCGCCACGTCGAACTGGTAGCGGCCAGAGCGAAGCGCGTTGTCGATGCCTGTGGGTTCCGGTTCTTCGCCGACATCAGCGCCAGCAGGGTGATGAGTTACCTCCACGAGTTGCGTACCGATACGGAAGTGAAACGCGGGATCAGCGCTCAAACTTCCAACTTCTACCTGCAGGCGATCAAGCAGTTCTGCCGGTGGATGATCAAGGACCGACGGGCTAATGAATCGCCCGTGGCACATCTGGACGGCTTGAATGTCAAGACAGACCGCCGCAGGGACCGCAGGGCGCTATCGGTTGATGAGCTCCGAATGATGTTGGCCACCACACGCCGCGGACCAGAGCGTAAGGGTATGACTGGCCCGGAACGGGCGATGCTCTACCGATTGGCTGTCGAAACAGGCCTGCGGGCCGGTGAGCTGCGAAGCCTGACACGATCGTCTTTCGACCTGGACGGTAATCCGCCAACCGTCACCGTCGCAGCGGCTTATTCGAAGCGACGTCGAGAGGACACGCTGCCCTTACGGCCCGAGTTGGCTCAAGAGTTACAGCTGTTCTTGGCGCACATGGCCCCCGCGGTACCCGTCTTCAAGATGCCCGACCGTAAACAGACCGGCCAGATGTTTCGGGCAGATATCGAAGCTACTGGGATCAGCTACCGAGATGATGCAGGAAAGGTCAGCGACTTCCACAGCCTCAGGCACACCTTCATCAGCAACCTTGCCGCCGGTGGCGTTCATCCCAAAGTAGCGCAGACACTGGCCCGTCACTCCACGATCACGCTGACGATGGACCGCTACACGCACAGTTACCACGGTGAGCAAACCGAGGCGTTAAGCGTGCTGCCGGACCTAACAGTTGATGGCGACCAGCCGGTTAAAAAAACCGGTACCGACGATGATTTGCCCGATCCTGTCTTGGGCTCCTGCTGGGCCACAAACCGTGGGCGCGATGAGACTGGAAGAGGCGCACGTAGACTGATAAACCAAAAACCACGAAGATCAGAAGATCATGACCTGCCGAAAGATAAGTCGCTAAGTCCTGTCAAAATAAACGGTGGGGGTGGGATTCGAACCCACGGTGATCCGAAGACCACGCCGGTTTTCAAGACCGGTCCATTCAACCGCTCTGGCACCCCACCGGCCATGCCGCGCAAGCGCCGCCGCTTGACGCGACTTGCCCAAAGTATACTGATTTTCCAGCCTTACAACTTCCGCCTCGCCGGCGACAGCCTTGCCGCCCTAACTTTGTTATACGCGAACCTTATATCTTCAGTAAAACGGTTTTTAAGGCGATATCAACGAAGTATTCGCCTTGAAACGACGGCTAAACAGCAACCCCTAAGGGGCGGGTGGCCAACCGCAGCGGCTACTTATATGATCTGTTAAGTATGGCAAAGCGGCATCGCCAAACTACAACTCTCCGTATCGGGCTTGCGGCCTATCTCGTTGCCACGCTGTTATTGCCTCAAGGGCTCGTGTACTGCCAGTCCGCCGACGGACACACAGCCATCGAACTTGCGCACGGCTCTTGCCCTGAATCATCTCTGTCATGTGGAACGGAAGGCAAGCTTTCTCGCGTATGCCATTATTCAGATGATGATTGCATCGACACCTCTTTTATGCTTTCAGCCATCGTCCGCCGCATGGGATTTGGAGAATCTTTTTCTCCGCTCGACTCCCTAGCGAACGCCGTGGGCGTGCCGACACACACCGCCGATTGTTCCGCCCAGCTTCATTCGTCGCTTCGGTACTCGCCGCCATCCCTCGCTTGCCCGACAGGCGTTCTGCGGACGACCATCCTCCTTATCTAGCCTGCCGCTCATTCTGTTTGTTTTTGGAGCTTTAAGAGATCGCCGCGTTTTCGCATGCGTTTTCTAATCGCGCCACCGTTCCATCAAACCCAAGTAGCCACCACCTGCGGTCCGAGGTCCTCTGATGTTGCAAGCCCGCGTTATTGTCGTAGCCTTAATCCTTGCGGGATGCACCGCACACCCGCTTCGTTACGGATGGCCGGAACCCGAACCGCTTGCCCGTGGTTTGCCCGCTTATACCCCGCCCATGGAGTTGGACTACAAGGCAGAGATTTACAGCATCGAACCCAAGGACACGCTCACCCTGCGCGACGCGATGTCGCTTGCTCTGCTTCACAACCCCGGGCTCAAGGGCTTTGCGTGGGAGGTCAGGGCCGCCGAGGCCAGAACTCTTCAGGCAAGTCTGCCGCCGAATCCTGAGTTGGGGCTTGAGGTTGAGAACATCGCCGGCAGCGGTGGTCTAAGCGGCACCGACTCGGCGGAGACGACTTTAAGCATCAGCCAGGTCTTCCCATTGAACGGCAAGCTCGACAAACGGGCACGCCTGGCTTCACTCGACCGCGAACTCGCCACGTCCCAGTACAAAGCCAAGCGTATCGAGGTGCTCACGCAAGTCACTCATCGCTTCATTGAATTGCTAGCGGCGAAGCGGCGGGTAGAGCTCACCGAACAAGCGCTTGCCGTGGCCGAGCACGTCCTGCTTATCGCTCAAAAGCGGGTCCAGGCGGGCGACGCATCACCCGTCGAGCAAACCAGAGCAAGCTTAACGGTCGCCACGTCTCGCCTCGCCGTTAAACGAGCGGAGCGTGAAGCCGAAGCGGGCCGTGTTCAACTCGCCGCGACTTGGGGGGAAGCGGAGCCTCGGTTCCAAGCGGTGGCCGGGGCTTTTGACGCCGTCGGAAGTGTGCCCGACCTAAAGCGGCTGACCGAGCTTATTGATCATAACCCCGACGTTGCTCGCCGGGCTATCGAAATGACTCGGCGCAAGGCGGAGCTGGAACTCGCCAAGACTCAAGGGGTGGCTGACATCGAAGCGGAGATAGGCTTCCGATACCTCAACGAAAGCGACGACACCGCGCTCACGCTCGGGGTTTCCTTTCCGCTACAGGTTTTTGATCGGAACCAAGGCGGTATACAAGAAGCACGGTTCAACATCGCCAAAGCCGCTCAGCAGCAACGAGCCGCGCTGGTGCGAGTCTCGGCTTACCTATCGACTGCTTACAAGCGGCTTGACGCGGCACATGCCGAGGCCGTCGCCCTTAAGAACGAAGTGCTACCCGCGGCACAATCATCTTTTGACGCAATACGTGAAGCGTACAAGAACGGCAAACTCGGTTTCATCGAAGTCGCCGACGCGGAGCGGACATTCATTGATATCCAGTTCCAGTATGTCGAGGCCCTGTCCGCCTACCACAAGGCCGTTGCTGATATTGAAAGCTTGATCGGCCGCCCACTGAATGAATGGCATGCGTCTCAGCCAGAGGAAACACCGCAATGAAGATTAGCGTACTCAAATTATCGAAGTTACTTGTTGCCATTTCATTAATGTTTTTTTACACGGCTTCGCTTTCCGGTTGCGGCGACGGTGGTTCACCACAGGGTGTCGAGCGCGACCACGACGGGCACGAGCGGCATGACGATCATCATGACGAACACGAAGAAGACGAGGGCACGATCCACCTGAGCAGCGGCGAGATGAACGAATTCGGCGTTGTGATCAAAACCGCCGGGCCCGGCACGCTTAAGCTTAATATTGCCCTCCCCGGCGAGATCGTCCTCAACCCGGACAAGGTCGCCCATGTCGCCCCGCCGGTACCCGGCGTCGCCCGGGAGGTCCGCAAGAGCGTCGGAGACAAGGTAAGCGAAGGCGAACCGCTCGCCGTTCTCGACAGCCGTGAATTCGCCCGGGGTAAAGCCGCGTTCCTTGCCGCGTTAGCCAAGGAAGGGTTGGCCGAATCCAATTCCCAACGCGAAGCCAAACTCCGCGAAGACGCGATTACCTCGGAAAAAAGCTTTCTTGAAGCGAAACAGGCGTTTGAAGAGGAACGCATCGCCAGGCAGCTTGCCGAGCGGGAGTTGCACGCGTTGGGTCTGAATGAGCGAGACGTCGCCACGCTGGCCCACCAACCGGAGGCCGAGTACACCCGATACGAATTGCTCGCCCCGATTAGCGGCACGGTCATCGAACGCCACCTGGTCCGCGGCGAAGTGGTCAAAGAAGACACCGAAGCGCCCGCGTTCATCATTGCGGACCTTACAAGCGTGTGGGTGAACCTATCCGTCTACACCAAAGACGTGGGGTACGTGTTACCCGGAGCCGCGGTGGTCATCCGGCTCGGCGAAGGGTTGGGCAATGTCGAAAGCCGCATCGGCTACATCAGCCCTGTGATCGACGAGCACACGCGGACGGCTACCGCAAGAACGGTGCTCGCCAACCCCGACGGCCGCTTCCGACCCGGACTGTTTGTGACCGCTCACGTCAGCGTGGGCGACCTGCGGGTGCCAATCGCCGTCCCGAATTCCGCCATCCAGATGATCGACGGCAAGCCGAGCGTTTTCATACAACACGATGAAAATTTTGAACCCGTCACGGTCGACCTCGGCCAACAAGACGACACCCATACGGAAATACGCTCCGGCTTAAAGGCCGGCGACGCTTATGTGGCCTCAGGAGGCTTTCTCTTGAAATCGGAGATGCTCAAGTCCGAGCTTGAACACGCCGGACACGCACACTAATCAAGGGAGACGCCGCCGTGATTGACCGAATCGTTGATTTCAGTTTAAGAAGCAAGCTCCTGGTGATCGTGCTGGCGGTGCTGGTCATGGCGTCGGGTTACTACGCCTACCGCGGGCTGCCGATCGACGCGTTCCCCGATGTCTCGCCCAACCTGGTACAGGTCTTCACCGTCACAGAAGGGCTCGCGCCGGAAGAGATTGAGCAATACGTGACGTACCCCATCGAAACAGCCATGACGGGGCTGCCGGGCATTGTCAATGTCCGGTCGGTGTCGAACTTCGGCCTGTCGGTGGTTAACGTGTACTTCGAAGACGGCATGGATATGTACTTCTGCCGCCGCCTGGTCGGTGAACGGCTGCAGGAAGCCCGAGACCAAATCCCCGAAGGGTTCGGCGAGCCCGAGTTGGGGCCTATCGCAACCGGCATGGGCCTTGTGCTTTTCTATTACCTCGACGACACCACGGGCCAATACTCAGCCGAAGAACTACGAACGCTCCAGGATTGGGTGGTCAAGCTCTACCTGCAGCGCGTCCCGGGCGTCACCGAGGTTCTGGGCATCGGCGGATTCGAGAAACAATTCCACGTCAACATTCACCCCGAGGCTTTGTTGCGTTTCGACCTAACGCTGGGGGAGGTGGTCAACTCCATCAAGGCCAACAACCTTAACGTCGGTGCCCAGTTCATCGAGAAGAACGCGGAGGAGCTCGTCGTCCGTTCCGTCGGCCTTATCTCATCGATCGACGACCTCAAAGCGATCGTCGTGAAAACCGAAGGCGGCAGCCCCGTGTACCTCAGCGATATTGCGGAGGTCAAAGTCGGCGGCGCGATCCGCCGCGGCGTGCAGACGCACAACGGCGTCGAAGAGGTGGTCGCGGGGATGGTCATCAAGCTGTTCGGCACGAACTCGTCCACGGTGATCGCCGCGGTTGAACAGCAGCTAACCCAGATCAACAGCGCCCTTCCCGAGGGCGTCCGCGTTGTGCCGTATTACGAACAGAAGAGCCTTGTGAAGACCTGCGTCGCCACGGTCACCAATGCGCTGATTCAGGGGGTGGTGCTCGTGACGCTGGTGCTTCTGATCTTTATGGGCGGGTTTCGGCCGAGCGTTGTCGTGGCCCTGTCGATCCCTTTCTCGATTCTCTTTGCGTTCCTTCTGATGGGCTATTTCGGGATCTCAGCCAATCTCATGTCGCTGGGCGGGCTCGCCATTGCCATCGGCATGATGGTGGACGGCACGATCGTGATGGTGGAGAACATCGACCGCGTGCTCCGCGAATCCGACCCGAAAACGCCGCGGCGTCAGGCCATCGCGCAGGCGTGCCGGGAAGTCGGCCGCCCCATCACGTTCGCAATCACGATCATCATCGTTGTCTTTGTGCCGTTGTTCACGCTTCAGGGTGTAGAGGGCAAGACCTTCCGGCCACTGGCGTACACCGTGGCGCTGGCGATGGCGGGGTCGCTGTTGTTCGCGATAACGCTCGCGCCCGTGCTGGGCTATTTGTTCATGAGGCGGCCCAAGACAGGTCCATCAACGCCGCACGACGCTCAGCCGCAGGAACCGCTCATGGTCCGTCTGCTATTAGTCCCTTACCGCCCGGCCGTTCGTTTGTTCGTCGCGCGAAGGGCTGTGGCTGTCTGGGTCGGCGTGGGGCTTATCGCCATTGGAGCGGTTGTGTTCCCAAGGCTCGGCGCCGAGTTCACTCCCAAGCTTAAAGAAGGGACGATTGTCGTTCGGCTGACGATGGCCCCTTCCATCTCGTTGCGGGAAACCACCCGCCTGACAATGCTGGTCGAAAAGCGTTTGCTTGCGATTTCGGAGATCGGCGAGGTGGTCACCCGTATCGGCCGCGGCGAAGTCGGGGCACACGCCGACCCGATTAACAGCGCCGAGATGTTTGTCATCCTCAAACCGGAATCCCAATGGCGAGAGGCACGCAGCCAGGACGACATCGAGCAGGTTATCCGCACCGAGCTTGGCCAACTCCCCGGCATCTACGTCAACCTGACGCAGCCCATTGAGATGAGCATCGACGAACTGCTCGAGGGCGTGCGCTCGGAATTAGCCATCAAACTCTTCGGCGATGATCTTGACATGCTGAAGGATAGCGCCGACCAGATCGCCGCTGTCGTGCGTTCGGTCCGGGGCGCCGCGGACGTCCAGGTCGACCAGGTAAGCGGGACGCCCCAGCTTCTGATCCGCGTCCGCCGCGACGCCATCGCCCGCTACGGCTTGAACGTGTCTGATATCCAAGAAGTCATACACACCGCTGTGGGGGGCGAAACCGTTGGCCAAGTGTTCGAGGGCATCCGGCGTTTTGATATCTTTGTCCGGTACGGTGAACACGCCCGGAACACCGCGGCGGCCATCCAGAACATTCTCGTGCAGGGGCCCAAGGGAGAAAACATCCCGCTGGAGCAGCTTGTCACGGTGCGGGAGATTACAGGCCCCCGGCAGATCACCCGTGAAAACAACCAACGCTTCATCACCATTCAAACCAACGTCTCGGACCGGGATATTGTCTCCTTCGTGGAAGAAGCCCAGGCCGCCATTAACGGCCGGGTCGACCTGCCGACCGGCTATCTCTTGACCTGGGGCGGCCAGTTTCGCCTCCAGCAAGAAGCGAACAAGCGGCTTGCGGTCGTGGTCCCCGTGACGCTGCTTGCGATCTTCCTGCTGCTTTACAGCAGCTTCAACTCCATCAAGAACGCCGTGCTTATCCTGCTGAACATCCCGTTGGCGCTTGTGGGGGGCGCGGTGGCTCTGTGGGTGACGGGGCAAAACCTTTCCGTGCCAGCGTCTGTGGGTTTCATCGCGTTGTTCGGCATCGCGCTCGAAAACGGCATGGTGCTGGTCACCTATCTGAATCAGCTTCGTCGAGAAGGCGTGCCAATGGACGAAGCGTGTGTTCGAGGGGCGTGCCTAAGGCTAAGGCCGGTGCTCATGACCGCTATAACCACCGCACTGGGGCTGATCCCGCTACTGATTTCGCGGGGCACAGGCAGTGAAGTGCAAAGGCCCTTAGCAGCCGTTGTGATAGGCGGGCTCGTCACCTCTACCGCCCTAACACTCCTGGTGATCCCCTCGCTGTACAAGTGGTTCGCGATTGGCGTGGGGGACGAGACACAGCTGCGGGAGACCGCCCGCCGCTGAAACAACTCGGATGACGCTTCTTATCGTTAATAAAAACGCCCCGTGCGAAGGCGGGCCTTGCACGGGGCGGAATCAAACGCGTCGTGGGTTTTGTTGTGTCAGATCAGCGATAAACGATCTCTTCTATTTAACACCGATGACCGTTTGAATAGGTTTCAAGCGTTGCGGCGGAATCACCCAAACAAGGTCGACTCCTTACGTTCACACCGAGCGGTGGGTTCCGCCGCGACGCGGGCGCGTGCCTGTCTCTGAGGTATGAATGATGGCGAAGGTTTATTAGATGCCCGTGTTGTCGGGGCGAGAATCGTGTTTGAATTGTGTTGGCGTTGTGTTATTCACACATTGGAGCAACGCACGGCGTGAGCGGGCTTGCCATGCTCACCCAGCCCTACCGTTGTAGAATGCCCGTTCATGGCTGGCGACACACCCGACCAACCCGAAGAGGTGAGCATGCACCTAAGCGAGCACCTCGAGGCGCTGCGCTACAGGATGATCCTTGCCTTGGTCGGTGTGCTGGGGGCGGGTGTGGTGATGCTGGTGTTCGGGCGGCGTATCACGGCGTGGCTGTGTGTGCCGTTGATCGAGGCGCAACGGGCAGCACGCGTGCCCACCGAGACGTACACCCTCTCTCCGATCGCGGGGTTCGCGGTCTATCTGAAAGTGAGCATGATCGCCGCGTTGGTGGTGGCCTCGCCGTGGGTGGTTTATCAGTTTTGGCAGTTCTTCGCCCAGGGGATGTACCCCAGCGAGCGGCGGGCGGTGCGGCTGCTCGCACCGTTCAGCGCCGCGATGACCGCCCTGGGCGTCGGGTTCATGTACTACCTCATGCTGCCCGTGTGCCTTTGGTTTTTGATCTCATTTACAGCCAGCTTCCCGCTGATTGACGTGGGCGGCCCGTCGCCGATGTTCAGCGCGTTGGACAAAGTTTACGGGTCGCATCCGAATACCGACGCAAGCCCGACGAACCCCGCCAGCCCGCCATCGGCGGTGTTGCCGGTGCTGACCGGACCTCCGGAGGCGCCGGTTGATGGGCAGGTGTGGTTCCAATTGCCGCAGGGGCAACTGAAGGTACAACTCGAAGGGCATACCCGAAGCGTCGCGCTACGCCCGGCGTCGCTTGTCAGCCCGCTGATCGAGATCGGGCAATACATCAATTTTGTGCTGGTGCTTGGCGTGGGTGTGGTGATCGCGTTCCAATTGCCGGTGGGCATGCTGGTGGCTGGTTGGGTGGGGATTATCAATCCGAGCTTGATCGCGGGGTACAGGAAATACTGCGTGGCGAGTTGCTTCGGCTTGGGCATGCTGCTCACGCCGCCGGACGTGCTGAGCATGATGCTGCTGGGGTTCCCCCTGTGGTGCCTGTTTGAATTCGGCCTAGTCTTGATGCGCCTGGCATACCGACGCCGAGAGCGGGCGTCGGCATCGGGTTGATTAGAGCAAATGGTGCGATTAATCGCTATTCGCCGGGTGGCACGGCTTGCTTGCAAGCCGTGAAATGCGGTGTCACCATGATACCTGGCACCGAATAGGGTGGCGGATAATCACGCCAAACGCTCTATTACATCGCATCAACAGAGCTGCGCAAAACACCGCTCACGACGGCATCGGCATCAGGTCTTCTTGACCGATCGGCAGGTCAAAGCGGTTCCAATCCACGGCTTGAGACAGGCTGTACCCCCCCACCGCGGTACGCCGCAGCCCCGCCAGGTGTCCGCCGGTGCCGAGCAAACGCCCCAGGTCGCGAGCGATGCTGCGGATATAAACGCCCCGGCCGCAGGTGATCCGCAACTCCGCAAGCGGCCAGTCGTAGCCGAGTAGTTCGATCGCATCGACGCGCACTTGGCGAGGGGCGATGCGCACTTCCTGCCCGCGCCGGGCTAACTTGTAAGCGCGCTGGCCGTCGACGTGCACAGCGCTGTACGCGGGCGGGCTTTGCTGGATGTGGCCGACAAAGCTGTCGAGTGCTTTTTCAAGATCGGCTTGGCCCGGCGGTGTGGCCACCGCTACCTCTTCACGGGGCCCTTCGCGGTCGTCGGTGGTGGTGAAAGCTGAAAGGTCAACTTGGGTCTCGTAGATTTTGGTCATACCCATCAGCCGCTCAACGCATCGCGTGGCTCGGCCCAGGCAGCAGATGACCACACCGGTTGCCAGTGGGTCGAGCGTGCCCGCGTGGCCAGTCTTGGGCCAGCCCGCAGCGCGACGCACACGACGCACCACGTCCATGGAGCTGACGCCCAGCGGCTTATCCACCACCAAAAGCCCACACAAGTCACTCGCTAGCGTTTTCATATCGCTTAATGCCCGCACGCTTTAAGGTGCCGCCTTTTACTCGGACGCTATACATAATAGGATGTCGCCAACGGGTAGCGAGTGATACCCGGAGAGGTGTCCGAGTGGCCGAAGGAACGCGACTGGAAATCGCGTGTACGGGCAACCGTACCGTGGGTTCGAATCCCACCCTCTCCGTTTTGAATATTCGTTTAACGCATTGGTTTATTTGATATTAGGAAGCTGAAGCTGGCGACATGGCGCTTCCTGTCGCGCCACAAGACGGGGCAACAGCCGCTACTCATTTCGGGTCCGCTTTGATCGGGCGGACCGGCTTCATCTCGATCGCGTTCAGCTTCAGGCCCTGGATGTCGGCTTTCAATTCGGGCGCCGCCCTCTGAATCGTTTGCGTGCGGAGGTTCGTGTCCATCGATTTAAGCAGGTAGGACGTCACTCTGCTGTGGCGGTCCTCGAGGTTCCGAACCATCGCCTGCTTGGCGACGATCTCGTCGCTCTGCTTCGCGATTTGCTTGCCCTGGTCTTCAATCGTTTCGGCTTTGAATTTGACGTTCAAGAAACCGCTACCAGCCGAAACCGATGCAATCAACACACAGATAACCATGAAAAAACGCAGGGTCTTGTGGCGCTCCGGGTCGGCCTGGGCAGGCAAACGCATGGTCAACCACCCGGCCCAGAAGATCGAGAAGATGCACACCCCGCTCGCCCCCAAGCTCGCGAGCCTTACCAGCGTATCGAGCAGAACTTGTGTATCCATAATGCCGTCCTATTCAATGAGGTCGAGCGATTCACGTCGTAAACCCAGAAGGATCGTGCAGCCGCATCAGCCAGCCGTTCACCCAGCGCCCCCTAATATCTGTAATACGGTGAAAACCCTTTAAATAAGAGGCCGAGGCAGGGAATCTTGACAAAGACTTATCGGCATATTTCAAAGAATACTCTTTTTTGGAAACTTAATCTCTAATCGATAGTGTCAAAGGTTCATCTAACGCCGCCGGCGAATTTACTTTGTTACACTGGTGCTGTATTTAAACTGAGTATCCAGCCACACGTTACGACATTTTGACGCTCGATGGTGGCTAAAAGCGTTGTGCGTATTGGCTGAAAGCGACGGACCAAATCATTAACCGGCTGGACGGTGGTTTGTGGATACGATGAGCGAACCGATTCAGGCGCCCGAGCAACGGATGGCCCTGCCCCGCTGCTTGGTGATTGTCCCCGCGAAGAACGAGCGGGAATCGATCGGCCCGCTGGTACGGCGGTTAATCCAGCACCTGCCTGAGTGTGACGTCCTGATTGTGGATGACGGGTCAACGGACGGGACGGCTCTGGAAGTTCCGCTGCAGGCTAAGGTGGTGAAGCTGCCGTTCAACCTCGGCATCGGCGGCGCGATGCAGACCGGCTACCGGTACGCGGCGATCCACGGGTACGAATTGGCGGTGCAGGTCGACGGCGACGGGCAGCACCGCCCGTCGGAGGTGCGCAGACTCTTGGAGTGTTTGCTGACCACCGACGCGGACATTGTGGTCGGCTCCCGCTTCCTGGAAGCCGGGCCATACCGCCAGACACTGGGCCGCGCGGTCGGGGCGTGGATCCTCCGCACCCTTATCAAAGCCCTGACCGGCTTGCGCGTCACGGACTGCACAAGCGGGTTCAGGGCCGCGAACACGCAGGTGATCCAAGCGTTTGCGCACTGGTACCCCGAGGACTACCCCGAGCCGGAAGTCATATTGTTGCTTCACCGATCAGGGTTTACCGTCTCGGAGTTGCCCGTGCACATGCGCCGCCGCCGCAAAGGCAATTCGAGCATCTCGACAATCAAGGGGGTCTATTACATTATCAAAGTCAGCACTTGCTTGGTCTTGGATATGCTAAGGTGCCCGTGGACCAAACCCCAGGTAGCGATGCTTTCATGATTCGACCGATCATACTCCTGACGATTAGCGCGATGCTGCTTCTGATGGCCGTCCGGAAGATGCGCCAGATGAGGCTCAAAGAGCGGTACGCGTTAACCTTTATCTTCATCGCGTTCCCCTTCTTGGGGCTGGCGATCTGGCCCAGCGCGATCGAAAGGATCTCAACATTCTTGGGTATCTCGTACTTCACCGTCATGCTCCTGGCGGTGTCGCTGTTCTTGATCCTGATGGTTTTTGAGCTGCTGACGATCGTGAGCGTCCTGGATTCAAAAGTATCCACCCTGGCGCAGATGATCGGGATCCACCACGAAAAGCTGCAACTCATCGAGCGGGCAAACGCCCAGGCGTCAAGCACACAATCCCTGGAACTCCGCCAAGCTAAAAAAGATTTGCAGGGCACGGACGCCACAACGGACAGCGCCCATGAAGCAGACCCAGCCGCCGTCGCGAACCCCGATAAGATCGTGATCAAGCAGCTTACATTTTCATCAAGCGCATCACCCGATACGCAGCCAAAGTCTTCGCGATATTCAGTCGGTGGATGACGGGGCTTAAACGGTCGTCGCCGAAGTAGCGGCCGGCCACACGGAATTGCTCGTAGAACTGTTCGCTGTCGCATTGCCCGGTCTTGCTGGCTGGGTGCAGCCTGAACTGGGCCAGGACGCGGTCAAGAATAATCGGCCGCCCCAACCGCCCCAGCCGCAGCCACAGGTCGTAATCCATGGTGAAATACAACGACTCGTCCAGTGGACCCACTGCCCGCATCGCGCCGCGACGCCAAAACACCGCCGGCTGGGGCACAAAGTTTTCCCGCAACAACCTGCGGAAGCTATACCGCTTGAGCGACTGGTTCTTGTAGCCCGTGACCCACCGGCGGACCTCTTGGTTCTCGTGGTCGATGATGTCGCACCGGCCGATCAGCCAATCGCGATCGGGGTGCTCGGTGAACGCATCGGCGACCAGCGACAGCGCGCCGGGCGTGTACAGGTCGTCGCTGTTGAGCCACGCCAGCACGCCCCCCGTGGCGCGGCTCAAGCCTTTATTAATCGCGTGCGACTGGCCGCGGTCGGGCTCGCTGACCCAATCCACGCGGCTGTCGTTGATCCCCTCCAGCAGGCCGACCGTCCCGTCCGTGCTACCGCCGTCGATGATGATCC
Organism: Phycisphaeraceae bacterium; assembly: GCA_029260715.1. Classification (GTDB taxonomy): domain Bacteria; phylum Planctomycetota; class Phycisphaerae; order Phycisphaerales; family Phycisphaeraceae; genus OFTM12. The sequence goes on from JAJDCS010000001.1 coordinate 14,498, forward strand.
ACTCCAGCTCAAACGGCCCCGATTGCGACAGCACGCTGGCGATGGTCTGCCGCAGGTACCGGCATTGATTGAACGAGGGTGTGATGACGCTGAGTTTCAAGGCTTAACCGACACTGAGTATCACCGGGACCGCTGGCCCGGATCGGGTTTAATAAATGAGTATCTCGCAAACGGCCTCAGTACAGGATGCACCGTCCAGTCCGGCTTTGACGCCTCGGTTTCTACCGAGAGCTTCGGCAAGCCAAGCGGTAACGGGATCGACTCTACCCATTGACTCAAAAGCGCATCGGTGGGCTGGATCACAAAAATTTCGGGTTCGGTCATGAGTCTCTGGCGGATTTGAGCTTCGGTTCTGTGTTTGGCTAATTCCGCGGCGGTGAATACGCGGCGGTCGCTTAAAAACGCAAGCTCGCTGCCGAATTGGGCCAAGACAAGCGTGTCCTGATCAACGGATTGATTCAGCACGCGCCCCAACTCGATCTGCGACGCGTACCGCCCACCTTGGTAGTAGGCGTAGAAGGGGGTCCTGTGCTGCTCAAAGATGAACTTGCCTGTCTTCACAGCGTTCGGCCCAACAAGTAGCAGCAAAACGATGAAGACCGGCCAACCCTGGTAGCGTTGCGGCAGACGCGCCGCCAACCCAACCGCACCTCGCCACAAGCCGTACAGCAGCAGCGGCAGGATCGGAATGAAATACCTGGGGTGGGGGTTGAGCATCATCATCATCGCGACATTGGCAGCGATCAACGCCGACCACAACGGGTTTCTGAAAAACAAGAAAAGCCCTGTACCCAGGAGCATGGTTGCGAACAGGGTGTCAATGCCGGTCCCCAATTCGATCCCAATCGTTGTCTCAGTCGTAATCGTCTCAAAGAGCATGGGCACAAAATCCGTGATAGACCTAGTCAGCGTCTGGCCCCAAGCGGTGAACAGCGACGCAATCCCGGCTTCATAGGTCCGGTTACCCAGGTACCCGCCCGGCTGCCGCCGCGGGTCGAACAGGTAAAACAAGACTAATACCCCCACCGCGAGACAGGCCAAGGCGACGTGCCGGCCACGCGATCGTCCACGGACAAATTGCCACGCCGCAGTCAGCAAAATCGCCAGGTCCAACGCCAACACCGTCGGCCGCATGAGTGTGGCGACCGTCAGCCCCGCGCCCAGGACCAGCCACGCCCACCAGACAGGCAGTACGGTTGCGGATTGATCTTGCTCGCGGGCACCTACCGCTGAATCTATTGGGGCGGACGCGCTGTGCGGATCAGCCACCGTTGCACAACGACGGGGGTTGGCAGTGAAGCTGTGGCGTTGAAAAATAACTTCGTAACCCAGCAAAGCCGCCACCACGCCCAGGGAGAACGGCACATCGGTCAGAACCTCGAAAAATTGCGTGTACGTGTTGTACGAAACCGCCACGAGGCACGCCATCAACACCGCCACGGGACGGCCCGCGTGCAGCAAGAACAGCCGATAGATCAACACGAGGTACGCCAACCCGATCAAGGGCATCACAATCTGAAGCAGCGTCATGCCCCAATCCGCGCTAACCGAGTAACACGCCCAAACCAGCAGCGGCAATCCGGGGAACGCCACCGTGTTGGCTTCGCCACGGTAGGTGTACCCCAAGCCTTGTGACAGCGACCGCCCCGTGCTGGCGTACATCGTGCTATCAGTCCCGATGCGGTACTGCCCATTAAAACCCGCCAAAAGCAAGAGGATGATCCCCGCCCACAGCCAATGCCGGTGGCGGTCGATCCAACTGAGCAGCGGTTGTTCAACGTCGCAACAGGTACTGGAAAAGATTGGTGAAATCGCCATCGCTACACGATACCCCGGGTCTTATGGGTGTGTGAAACCGCTACCGTGCAGCATACAAACAGCACGCAACCCAACACCAATCAGATAGTATACCGTCTTACCTTTTAAATAAGCACCAGAGATTGATGTTTGCCATGACCACCCAAGCACCGTCCCGCCTTGGTTTACCAGACCAACCACCTCCAATATGGCTATGCCGCGGGCAATCACATCAAGACACAGCGGCAGTTGTGCTGCCTGGCCATCAAATCTTTCTCAGTTTATACCGACCCAAACTGACGCGAAACACAAAGAACGTGACTTCCGCCCATACACCGGTCAGGATTCGGAAAGGCCTCCCATGCACGCGTTCATAACTGGTGCCGGCGGGTTTATCGGCAGCCACTTGGTTGACTTGCTGATTCAGCAGAACCACACCGTCACGGCGATGCTAAAGCCGGGAGAGGACGACGAGTTTGTCCACCCCGACGCCCGCCGCGTTGTGGGCGACATTAACGACCTGGGCTCGATGGCCCGCGCAATGCCGCAAGCAGATACCGTCTACCACCTGGCTGCTCGGTCGGACCTCAACAGTTCAGCCGTCGCGGCGTATTCAACGAACACGACGGGGACCTCGAACGTGCTCGAAGCGGCGCGCCGCGCCTGTATCAGGCGGTTCGTCTACTACAGTTCCATGCTGTCCGCTGCCATGCCCCCGGACGAGCAGCCGGTGGACGAAACATTCCATCGCCCCGCAGAGACCGCCTACGGACAATCAAAACACCTAGCAGAAGAAATTGTGCGCCAAAGCTCCCTGCCCTGGACCATTATCCGCCCGACGTTCGTCTTCGGACCGCGAGAGCGCACCACGACTCACGCCATGTTCCGCGCAATCTCAAAAAAGCGGTTTGTCTTGATCGGGCCCGATGCGCCCCAGAGCTTTGTCTACGTAAAAAACCTTGTCGAAGCGACCTATCAAGCCTCGCTGCACCCCGACGCCCAAGACGAGACGTTCTTTATCTCCGACGCACGCCCCTATGCGCTGGCCGAGTTCGCCGGCAAAGCCGCCCAGGCCATGGGCAAAAAGCTGCCCGGGTTTAGGCTGCCCGTACCGGGCGCGATGGCGCTGGCGTATTTACTCAAAGCGGTCTCCGCGGTTACAGGCGTGCCAGCGCCCCTGTTCCCGTCGCGCGTCCGCACCATGACACGCCCCTACGTGTACAGCATCGAAAAAGCCAAGCGCCTTTTTAATTACAACCCGCCCTACAGCCTTGAAGACGCGCTCGCTGAAACAATCCAGTGGTACCGCCGGCAAAACATGCTGTAACTTGTATCGAGACTCGAACGCTCCCGTGGGAATCTCAGAACACCCCGGCCATGCCCCGTATACAATGGGAAAAATGACAGCCGCCACGCAGAAAGACTACCGGGTCATGCAAAAGCTCAAGGCCAAGCCCTGGCTGTTCTGGTACGGGATGCGTGGGCTCGCCAAGGGGGCGTGGTACCGCGTGTGGTACGGCTGGGTTCTGCGCAAGGCGAGGATCGGTTCGATGTTCCGAGTCTACGGCCCGTGCAGCTTCCAGGGGCCGGGAAAGATCATCATCGGCAACGACGTCCACCTGCTGGGTGACATGATCAAGCCCGTGTGCCTGGCCACCTCGTCGCCCCAGGCGCGCATCGTCTTGGGTGACCACGTCGGCATCAACGGCGCGACCGTGGTGGCCAACCAGAGTGTTAGGATCGACGACCACTGCGTCATCGCAGCCCACTACATTACCGACAACCAGAACCACAGCCTAGCCGTGGACCGGATGACCAACCCCGACGCGCCCATCGAAACCGCCCCCGTCCACATCGAACAAAATGTCTGGATCGGCACACTGTCGGTGGTGCTGCACGGCGTCACAGTCGGTAAAAACTCCGTCATCGGCTCATGCTCGCTTGTGCGGCAAGACGTCCCCGCCAATACCCTGGCCGCAGGCAACCCACTGCGGGTAATCCGGTCACTCGATGAAAAACAGTGACCCCTGCCCGTTAAGGGATAAGTGCGACAAAGCGATACGGCCAAATTGGTACGCAAGCACAGGAATTACTTGACTAAAAAACAGAGTTGATCGAACGTGACGGACGGAGGCATGTATGGCCGAACGAAAAAAATTGACAATTGCCTTAGTAGCCAATGCCGGGGGACACCTTACGGAGCTTCAATCGGTCGAAACAGCGTGGAAAGGACACGACTTTTTCTATGTCACACAGCGTTATCCGTGGACGCAAGGCTTGAAGCCGGCGTGCTTGACGCCGGGGCTTGACGTCCGCAAACTGCCAACGCTTAAGGTGTTGTGCATGCTTGTGATGGCGGCGTTCGTCATCGCGTGGGTTTGGGTTCGCCGACGCCCAGACGTGGTCGTCAGCACAGGGGGCGAGTTAGCGTTGCCCGCGTTTTGGCTGGCCAAGCTAGTGCGAGCAAAGACTATATTTATTGAAAGCTATGCTCGTACGGAAGGCTTGAGCATGGCCGCAAAGGCGGTGGCGCCTGTGACGGACGAATTTTTCGTTCAGCACCCCGAGCAAGCCCAGGCGGCTGGCGGCCGTTACCGATACGCGGGCAACGTGCTGTGAGTAAGCTGCCGCGGGAGCCCTGCCCATGATTCTCACCACGGTTGGTACGATCCCGTTCCCCCGTCTAATCAAGGCCATGGACCAATACGCATCCAACTCGCCTGAGCCAGTGATGATTCAACGCGCAGGCTCACCCGTAATCATCCAACACGCCCAGTGGCAAGATTACCTGCCGGACCTGGAGCGGTGGATCGCTGAAGCGAGTGTCGTGGTATTACACGGCGGCGTGGGCACAATCCAAAAAGTGCTGGCGGCAGGCAAGCCGTTTGTGGTCGTCCCGCGTCGAGGACGCTTGGGTGAACACTACGACGACCACCAGTGGGAGATGCTTGAGAAAGTCAGCGGGGTGCTGCCGGGGGTGGTGGTGGATGACATCGGCGAACTGCCCGCTGCGATCGACCGTTGCCCGCAGCGGCTTAGCGAAATAGGTTACGAGTCGAGTCGGCCCGGACTCGTCGAGGCGCTACGAGGCTGCGTTGAGCAGCTTACCGGGTTTGCACCGCCCAATGCTTGACCGGGCAAACTAAGGGGTATGATGTGCCTATGACCGCCAGCCAGAGTGTCTTGCCAATGACGAGCGCCACCGAGGATAAATCGAGCTACGCCCAGTATTTCTCCGTCGTTCACCACTACCACCAGTTGCGGTTTCAGTGGATCGTGAAGAACTTTCTCAAAGGCGTGACGGGTCAACGGGTCGCCGAGGTGGGCGCCGGCGACGGCGGGGTAATCCAGTTTCTGCGAGAGAAAAACGACGTTTTCGGGCTGGACATCTCAGAGACCGGCGTGGCGTATCTCAAGCAGCTCGGCATCAACTCGGCGCTGGTGGACGCCTCGAGCGAACCCCTGCCGTTCGACGACGCCCAGATCGACATTTTTATGATGTTCGAGGTCTTCGAGCACCTGAAGAACCCCCAGCACGCGGTGGAGGAACTGCAGCGTGTGGTGAAACAGGGCGGGAAGATCCTGCTGAGCATCCCCAACCCCCGCACGGGACACCAGTATCTTTACCCGAGCCTGTTCCGCTTCCGAGCGTTCAAAGAATACCTAGCCAACAACGGCTTCACCGTGAACCGGGTTGTGCCGTACGGCTTTGTGCCGCCGCTGTGGCCGCTGGTTAAACCGCTCGTGTTTACAAAGAAGCGGATCGAACTTGAAGACAAGCCGATGCCCGCCGTTGGAAAGGAAACAGGCAAGCCCCACTTCCCGCTGACCACACGGTTGAACTACGCCAGCTCCGCGCCCTTCTGGACGGCGATCAAACCGCTGCGATACGCCTGGCTGTGTGTGTATGAACTGACTAATACCGACCCGCAGGGCAGTCGAAAGCTGTTCGACCGGGTCGCATCACGAGAGTCACACGAAAACGCAGCCAAACAATAAATGCGCGTGTAAACTCGGTGGGTTTAAGTGGTAGCGTGTGGCGGCTCAGCCGCTGGTTTGTCGATCACCGCGATCATGTTGTTTCCCACTCGCCCCAAAAACAGGTTGACCGCACCATAGAAGGCTTTGCTCAAAGCGAAACCGAGATCGCCTTGGCAGAACCTATGGTGGAGCTTCTCAACCGCTTCGTTGTTGTGGTGCCACTCAGTGTGGTACCGCACGCCGTTGAGGAACAGAGCCTCGGCCAGCTTGTTCAGCTCTCGCTTGGTGAAGCGGTAGACGTAGTTCCCGTGGATCTCGAACTTGCCGCCGTGTGGGATGAGCCCGAAGAAGCGGCCGCGCGTGATCCACCGGACCGGCCAGGAGTCTTGAGCCTCCAGCAGCACAACGTGCGACCGGGCCACGCGGATCATCTCATAGATACCCAAAATCGGCCGGGGCAGGTGGTGCAGACCACGGCGGACCACGACCACGTCAAAACTCGCGTCTTCAAAGGGCAGTTGCTCGGCGTCGGCCACGGAGGCGGTGATCCCTGGGTACTGCTCTCGCAGGCGATCCACCGCGTCGGGCGACAGGTCCGTGGCTGTAACGCTCGCGCCCCGGCTGGCGAAGCGCTCCGCCTCGATACCAGACCCGCTGCAAACGGTCAGCACGCTCTTGCCGGACAAGTCCGAGCCGATCATGTCGATGGCCCTGTCAATCTGCCGCAGTTCCAGGTGCGTGCGCACACGGCTCCAAGGCACCCTTTGGCGTGCGGGTTCGGCCCCGTAGAGGTCTTGATAAGACTCCACCTGCCGCTGCTTAAGCTCTTTGAAATGAGCCGGTGCGTGGGGGGCAGCCACGGTTTGATCGGCTTCGACGGTCATGCCATCAAGATAGTGCAACAGACCCAACCGGGCGAACCCACGCCCAATGCCCGGGGTTTTATGGACACCCAATCACAAGTTCCTATGCTTGTGCCCATGGCCGTGACAGGATCAACCCCAGGCAGCGAGTTGGTGGGGTGTTACAAGATAGCTGGGGTGTTGACGTTGCGAATCTCGGTGAAAGGCTCAAATCGCCTGGCACGTCCGATTGAGCAACTCTTGGGCTTAATGGCTACGGAACACACCGACAAGCCCGACATCGACTGCGTGGTCAGCCCAATGGGCGGGGCCGCATCGCAAACAAACGACAACGATCAAGGCGGGCACACCTTTAATCAAAGCTACAAAGGCGGGCGATGGCGCATGTGGGTCAGCTCGCTCGAACCGCCCTGCCGCGTGAATGTTTCGGTGGACCGCTTGGGGCGGGTCATGTACCTCCAAGCGGGGCTGATGAGCCTGCTTCGGCTGATCTTGGGCTTGCGCGGCGTGGCGTGGCTGCACGGGTGTTGCCTGGTTCGGCAAAGCAACACCGGCCCGCAACGAGCGGTGGTTCTCGCCGGGCCCAGCGGCGTCGGGAAGTCACAGATCGTGGCAAGGGCGGTTAGCAACGGGTGGTCGTACGTTACCGACGACCACGCGCTGGTCAGCGAAGCGGGCGTCAGCGGCGTGAGCATGCCGCTATTGCTGCGCGGCTACGGCGGCACGCCACGCGGGTTGAACATGGCGTGGCCAGTGCGCGCCGGACGGTGGGTTAAGTCGATGGCTTACAAAGCGTCCGGCGGGTGGGTGAATCTGTTCACCGCGGTGCCGCTGGGGCCTAGCAACACGCTGGCGTCACCGCCCTTCTTATCGTGCCCGACGGACGTGTGCTTCATTGAGCACGGCCAAAGCGTGGGTTGCCGCCCCGTCTCTCAAACTGAAATGTTGGACCGGCTCGAAGCGGACTGGCGCAGTACGGGGCAATTCGCCGACGAATTGGCCGCCAACGCCACGGGCGACGCAATGCCTGTGTCCATGCCGTCGTTCTGGGATCAACAGCGGCGGATCGTGGAACAATGGATCACGCGGTGCAACTGCGCCACCGCGACCGTGCCCAAGCGGCTGCAAGACCGCGACTGCACCCAGCTATTAAGCGAACTAAGCCAAACCCTCTCTACCCCAGGCGTACCGGCATGAGCGATGCCCCGTTTACCGACTTTCAATTCTGGGACGCCCTGCGCGTGCGCGTGTGCGGGCGCGTGAGTTGCGGCGCAGCCAAACGATTCGCCACGAAATTCGCCAACTACCGCGTGACAAGCGCCACCGAAGCCACCGAGCCGGATTTGCTGTTCGACTTGCAGCCGTTCGACGCCAACGACCCGCATGCCTACATATTCAATCAATACCGGATCGCGCCGGGACGGTTGGGCAAGACCCACCAATACAAAATCGCCAAGTGGCGGTCGCGGATCGAAGGGCTGGACGGCAAGCAATGGCACGCGCGCGTGTGGGGCAACGCCTCGGCTCAGGGCGTGATCCCGCATCAGACCATGACATCCCTTGTGCAGCTTCAGCTAGAGCTACGCGGGTGGTCGTCCGTACACGCCGCGGCGGTGGACCGGGACGGGCGGGGCACGGTCATCGCCGGGCGGCGCGGCGTGGGCAAGACCACGCTGATCGGGCGGCTGCTCAAAGCCCGGTGGGCCATGGTCAGCGAAGACCGCGTGTTCATGCGCGACGGCACCGTTCAAGCCCTGCGCGTGCCGGTCAACCTGAAATACGACCGCAGCGACCCCCGGCTTATTCGCCTGCCGTTCGCCAGCCGGGCGAGAATGCTGCGCAACAGGCTGCTCGCCATCGCCACGGGCGGGTACTTCACACTCCACGAGCCCGTCGACCTGCTGCGGTGGCTGCCCCAAGAACAAGTCCGCGAATCGACCCGGCTCAATCGATTTATCTATCTACAGAGCGGCCCACACATGCACGTCGAAAAAAATGCCGACCCGCGAGAACTAGCGCGGCGCGTCGTGCTGGGCAACCGTTTTGAAGACCCAACCCTCAGCGAAGACCTGTTGGCCTACCAATTCTGCTTCCCCAACGGACGTGAAGATTTAAACAGCTACTGGGACGCGGCAGCCACGCGCCTCACCCAACAGCTAGAAAACTGTGACCGCAGCCTTGTCACCGTGCCCATCGCCCCCACGCAAGACCAGTGGCGCCGGCTGGAAGATGAGGTCGCCCATTGAATAGCCGCTTCTACCAGATCCACGACCTGCTCGTCCGCATCCGATCGCCCAAGAAAGGCCCGCCTTGGGTGTTCCAAAAGTTGGATTACTTCGCGGTCGACCACGACGGACACACGCCAGCCGACATCGACATCACCATCGGCCCATTCCAGTGGGACGTGCGCGATTGCTTCAACGTGGACCACCGGTTCTACGCCAAGCCGGGCGAGCTTTACTTCACGGGCAAATGGAACGGCGTGCCCTGGCGGTCGCACTGGTCGGGTTTGGACGCCGGGCCGATCCGTGCGCGCCTGGATATCTCGTGGAAGGGGTTCGTCCGGTTCCCCTGGCTGATGCAAGCGGACTGGATATGCCACCTGTTCGTCATCAAGCCGTTGTCCGAGTTGATCTGGTCGCGGCGAGACCGGTACGTGTTGCACGCAGCCGCGGCGGCGAAAGACGGCACCGCCGCGGTGTTCACCGGGTTTGGATCAAGCCTAAAGACGAGCTTTGTAATGAACCTAGCCAGGCGAGGCTGGGCGATATTGGGTGACGACCAGGCGTTACTCACGCCCGACGGGTTGCTCGCGCTACCGATCGGCTTGCGCACGTTCGACTTCCGGCTGCACCACCTGCCAGACGAGTACCTGACGCGTTGGCGGACGATCCGGCTGGGCTTGCACCTGCTCAAAAAGCGCGACCCGCGTGTCGAGATCGCCGGCTTGTCTCCGATCGGCTCGCTCAATGTGTTAATCCGCACCCAGCACCCCAATGCAAACCCGATCAACATCACCGCTGAGGAAGCCGCGCAACGCGTCGTGGCGAATTGCCAAGCCGAAACGGTCCAATCCGTGCGAAACAGCCCCCCGGTGTCCCAGCCGCTGCTGGCGTATGATCTGATGTTTCCCACGTTCGCCCACGACAGCCACTGGCCACGCATGCAAGCGTTACTCGCCAAACAACTCGAGGGCGCGCCCACACGGCTCGTGGAGTTGGCACGCACTTGGGACGAACGGTTTATGGATTGCGTCGCGCTTCCGGGTTAGCGCCCGGGATGAGAGTCCCAGGCGCGCATGCCCAATCCGTTGAGTTAAACGATGAACCGTCAGACACCCGACGCCACGCCACACGCCACCGACACATCAACAAGCAAGCCCGGCACGCGCCTGGCGGCTAACGTGGCGTACGTCACGGTTTCGTTCGTGGTCACCTCCGCCTGCATGTTCGTGACGGACCTGCTGATCATCGCCGGCTACGGCCGAGGCCGCCACGATCAGGCGACGGTGCTGCTTTCAGTAGCAGTGCTGGGCGCGGTGCTCTGCGACCTGGGCTTGGCAAGCAAAGCCGGTGTGCGGCGGATCGCACGGAGCCGATCGGACAGCCCGGAGTTAGTAGGCCCAACGGTGGGCCTGCTGCTGGTGACGCTTGGCGTAGCGGCGGTGGGCGTGGGGGCGGTGGTCGGTTTGGGGGCGGGGTGGTTCACCGCTGTTATTCATGAGCCGACGTCGTTGATCCGCCAGTCGGCGGTGTGGCTGATGGCCGGAGCGGGGATTCGGGTCTGCGCCATGGTGTCGATCAGCTTCGAGCGCATGGCCAACCTGATCTTGATCAGCAGCGCCACCGAGGTGTTGCGGCTGATCTGGACCGCCGCGTGCGTCGCGGGTGGTTGGCCGATGGCGTGGCTGTACGCGGGGTGGACCGTGGCGTGGGTGGCGGCGCTGATGCTGTGCATCGTTGTGACCATAAGACTATTAACCCGCGAAAAAATCCGCCTGGCTTTCGCTTGCACGCCCAAGCAAATAGCCGGTGTCGTCCGTGAAGGGCTGCCGTACCAGATGACCATGCTCAGCGCACAGGGCATGCCGGCCATCGTCTTCCTGCTCGTGGGCGCGCTGCTAACCGGCGAAGAGTCGATCGGACAAGTCAGCGTGCTGCGCGTGACGTTCTCGTTAGCCATGGTGATGCGGATCATTTCGCAGTCGATGGCCACGTCGCTCTTCCCGGTGGTGGCGCGCGTCAAAGCCGGCGGTGGGGGCGTGTCTTTGGCCACCACTTTCGATCACATGGTGTCGGTGTTGGGCGTGGCTGTGACGGGGTTGTACGCGGGTTTTTGGGCGTTTGGACGGACAGGGTTGGCGTGGATCGGCCCGGAATATGTCCAAGGCTGGCCCGCGCTGATGGTGCTGACCCTGGCTATGGGCGTTGAGTGTTACCGCGTACAAATCGACCAACTGCTTATGGGCGACCGGTACGTGTGGACCGTGGCGTGGCTGGAATTTTTCAAGTTGGTTCTGGTTTCGTCGCTGGTGGCGACGGTGGCTGTGGCGTGGGGGGCGTCGCGGGTCGACCTGTCCGTGGCCGCGGCGGTGGCGGCGGGCGTGGCGCTCACAGCCGGGGCGAGGCTCAAGCTGGCCAGACAACGCGTCGACAGCATCGGCGCATCACCCGCGCTGCGCGCGGCTGCCCTCTTGACCTTGATCACCATCACCGGCTGCCTGCCCATGGGGCCATACCTGGTCATCCCCGTTTGGGCGGCGGGTGTCGTCGTCACCAAGCTTGCCGACCTGCAAGCACTGGGCCGGCTGCTCAGCTCTTTTCACCTACCCTCCGCTCGCTAAAAATTTAAAAACTTCACAACTACGGCGATCCCCCTAGGCGCATCGCTTAAGTCCAAATCGGCAATTCCCCCATAGATCGCCGCAGCACCGTGGCTATCCTAAAAACATGATCAACGGAGGGTGCCCGCCACTACCCACACCAGCTCTGCAATGGAAACGGCGGGCCCGGACATATGAAAGTAAGACACCCGTAAGGAGACGCGTGATGGCCAGTATTATCGTTCTTTTCTTGTTTTCGGCGGCCCTGCTCAGCTATGAATCGAAGCACAGGCTGCGTGTGATCCACAGTAATGACATCGACATGATCCCCCGCTTTACGCGGTTCAAGCTAGAGAAACGTGGCGTCGCCCGGAGAGAGTTGGTCCAAGCGTACGCAGCCGAGTCGTCCGCGGGTGTGTTCGGGTTCATGATGAAACACCCGGTGCTCAGCGCGTTTTGTTACTGCTTGGGCATCTGGCTTGCGCTGCTGATGATAGGATCGGTAGTGGTGTAGGGGCTATAGCACGTTGCATTTATAAATTTGATTGACTGGGTGGCACGGCTTGCTTGCAAGCCGTGAAATGCGGGTTCGCCATGTCAACGACCACCGAACATCCATCAAAGATAATCACGCCAGGTGCTCTAGGTGCTACGGACAT
>JAJDCS010000002.1 GCA_029260715.1 Phycisphaeraceae bacterium
CTAGAAGCCATCCCAAAACCCCAAACGGCAGATCACCGGCAACGGTCGGTCCGTTGCAAACCTCCGCCATTTACACTGGCTGGCAAGCAGCCAGTGGCACACAATTCAACCTCATCAGGGGTTTTGGGATAGCTTCTAGAACCTATCCCAAAACCTCAAACGGTAGATCACTGGCAACGGTCTGGCCGTTGCAACCCTCCGCCATTTGCACTGGCTGGCAAGCAGCCAGTGGCACACAATTCAACCTCATCAGGGGTTTGGGGATGGCTTCTATTGGGCGAAGTTGAACTCGAAGAAGAAGGTGGTGAGTTCTGTGTCGACGCTGTTGTAGTACCAGGTTCGTCGCGCGCCCATTTCGGCGCGGAAGGGGCCGGCGTTGAAGATGGACAGGCGTGTGACGAGGGCGAGGCTGTCGAAGTCGTGTGTGTCGGCGACGGCGTGTTCGAGTCCGACGCTCAGGTCCACGTTGGTGAAGATTTCGCGTGTGAGCCTGGTTTCGATTGTGTAGAAGTCGTACACGCGGTTGGTTGACGGGAGTGTTTGATTTAAGAACGCGTCGGTGTCGACTTTGAAATAAGCGACCTCGGTGAACCATCGCCATAGGCCTTGGTCGTCGAGTTCGACGATGGCGTTTGCGAAGAGTTCGATTTCGTGCGTGGCGTCTTTGGCGCGGGCGTTGGGCGTGACGACGTTTTCACGGTAGACCGCGCCGACGGTGGAGAAGGCGGTTTGTTGGGGGTTGTACCACTGTCGCCACTCGGCGCGGAAGACTTTTTCGGTTTCTTCGGAGTTGACGTTTTTGTGGTCGGCTTTGCCGTAGAGGAGTTGGAAGAAGAACTGCCGCTGTTGGTGCTCGTCGTGCAGGACGGCGTTGATCAGGCCGCGGTGTACGTCGCGTCGGGTTTCGGCGTCGGCGGTGTCGGTGGAGGTTCGGAAGTATTGGTAGGTCGGCTCAAGGGTCAGTCGGAAGCGTGAGGCGTCGTCGAGGTAGGGGGTGGTCCAGAGTAGGGCGGCTTCGTGGACCTGCTGGCGGAAGTCCAGTGCGATTGAGGATTGCGAGTCGACCTCGACGTCTTCGTAAGTGAATCTGAAGCGTGGGATGTCGGGTCGGCCTGGGACGTCGAAAATGATCGAACCGCCGGCGTTGCGGACCTGTATGGGCTCGGTGAGCATGGATCGGGGGTCGAAATTCGGGTCGTTGAAGCCCTTGCGTACTTGGTTGATCAGCAGCGCGTCGATGCGGTGGGTCTCTTCGCGGAGGATGGCCTTGGAACTGATGCCAAGCGAAGACAGGGGGTCGATGTCGAGCTTGAACCCGGCGCCGGAGACGAACAGGGCGGTGGAGGGGTCGTCGCGTTTGATGGCTTGCGTGGCTTCGGGGGCGGTGGGTGTGGGCGTGTATGGCTGAGCGGGCGTTGGGGTTGGGGCGGTCTGTTGTTGGCTGGGCTCGTGGGCGGTGCGGGGTTGCGTTGACGGCGGTTGTTTTTTGTAAGCCTTGGCCGGTGTGAATTCGAAGTATTGGATGGTGTCTGTGGTGATGGCCAGTGGTTGACTGGAGCCGTCGGGGTGTACGTGGTCGATGCCGTCGAGTTGGAGCGCGCCGGCGGTGGCGGTGTTGTATGTCGCTTCGACGATGACGCCGACGTATTGGATTTTATCCCACTGCGGCCAGAGTGCTTTTCGCTGCCAGCCCAGCGGGTTGAGGCCGTCGAGCGGGCGCTTGCCGTTGAGAATGATTTGCGCGTCTTGGCCGGCTTTTAGTGAGGTATGACGCAGGGCGCTGCGGTAGACGACGTTTGATGATTCTTGGTCGCGGATTTCGATTTTGACGGTGGTGTCGTGGGTGATCCCGCTGAGGCGTAGTCGCAGTTGTGCGTCGGCGGAGAGGTCCACGGGTTGGGGCAGCCTGACCATGAACATGCACCACGGGGCGCGGTGGTTCAGGCCATGGAAGTCGAAAGTTAGGCGGTCGAGGGTGAACGGTTGTGTGCTGTGTGCGGTGGCGGTGTAGTAGGTGCCTTTGGCGGTTGATGGTTCGGCGGCGGCGTTTGCGGCGCTGATCAGGCAGGCCGCGGCGGTGAACGCGAGGATGAGTCGGTTGGGTTTCATGTCGACACGGATATGCGGCGGGCTGTATTGAAACGTTTCAGTAACAGCTTCTATCTATATTACGCGGGCCGGAAGTACTTCGACGAAAAATGTGACATAGATTTTGCTTTAAATATAAAAAAACCGCTCCCTCATCCGCCTGAGGCGGACGGCTCGTAGCGGTTGGTTTAGTTTTTAACTGGGGTTTTTTTGGTGCGGGCGCTGCCCCCAAGGGTTGCGATTTTTAGTTGTACACCTGTAGCAGCAGGACGCAGACGGCCAGCGCTTTGACGGCGAAGACGCCCCAGCCAAGCGAGAGGATGGCGTTTGTGATGAAGCGTTTGATGCGTGACTGGTTGGTTGCGGTTTGCACGGTCGGTGCGACGGGTGGGTAGGCGTAGTGCGTGGGCTGTGCGGGCAGTTGGCCGACTTTGGCTTTTTCCGCGGTGGCGGGTTGCTCGATGAGTCGTCCGATTCGGGGCGTGTGGGCGGAGTGGCCCGAGCCGTTGGACATGATGTCAACGAGCATGCGTGTGTTGCCGAATCGGAGCTGGTCGCCCATGCGGATCTCGGTCTTGGCGGTGACGGGGTGGTCGTTGATGAAAGTGCCGTTGGTGGACGATAGGTCGTTAACGAACCACCGGCTGCCTTCGCAGAGCAGCTCTGCGTGGACGCGTGAGATTGATTTATCGTTTTTGAGCGGTGGTGTGTAGATGCGGCCCACGAGGTGGCGGGTGCAGTCTTGGACGCGGTAGGAATTGGCTTGTTCTGGGCCGTTGGTGACGATCAGGTTTAGCATGAGGGGTTGCTCCTGTTCGCTGGTTTGGGGGCTTGTGTGCCCCGGTGGTTTTTCCGATCTCTGTGTGATGGATACCACGCGTTTTGGGTGGGTCCACGCGGTGGGCGGTGTGGCGGTGATTTTTTGAGGGGGCGGGTACGCAGAGGCGAAATAGCTTGCCCGGCTTCACGGAAAGGGGGCTGTCGCGAGGGTCGGCGGCGGGGCCTGAGCGGGCGGGGGGGCGGTGTTTCTATATGATGGTGGGTCTGATGGGTGTAACGATGGAAAGTGAGCCGGTTATGGCGGTCATAAGGTTGTTTTTGTCACGGTTGCTGGCGGTGGCGGCGGTGCTTGTCGTGCCGGTTGTAGCGACTGGTGTTGACGACGTGCCGGTGGCCGGCGGGGGCGGTGGCGCGGCGGGGCTGCCTTCGGGTGCGAATGTGGCGGTGTTGCCGGTGCGGGGTTTGATCTACGGGTACACGCTATCGAGCATTGAGCAGCGGGCCCAGCAGGCGATCCGGGAGGGGGCGTCGGTGATTGTGCTGGAGCTGGACACGCCTGGCGGGCTTGTGGACAGCGCGTTGAAGATCAGCAAGTACATCAAGGGTTTGCCGGTTCGCACGGTGGCGTGGATCAACCCGGAGGCTTACTCGGCTGGGATCATGATCGCGGCGGCGTGTAACGAGATTGTGATGGCGCCGGTATCGGCGACGGGTGACTGCGCCCCGATCGTGCCGGGTATGAACCTGTCGCCGACGGAGCGAGCGAAGGCGTTGTCACCGATTTTGGAAGAATTCCGCGACTCTGCCCGCGCGCAGGGGTATGACTACGCGCTGTTTCACGCGATGTGCGTGCTGGGTGTGGAGGTGTATCAGGTGGAGCACACAGCCACGGGCCGGCGGCGGCTGGTGAACCAGGCGGACTATGGGGTGATGGTGGGGGGGGACTCGCTGTGGGTTTCGTCGAAGCGCGTGGGTGGGGGTGAATCGTCCGCGGATGGTGAAGCGGTGCAGGCGTTACCAGCCGATCAAGCGACGCTGGTGGGCGCGGCGCGGGTGAACGTGGCGACGGAGGCTGACCGGGGGCAGTGGAAACTGGTGCGGAAAATACACGACGGCACGACGCTGTTGACGCTTAATCAGCAGCGGGCGATGGATGCCGGTTTGGCCAAGGCGCTGGTGGGTAATGAGGTGGAGTTGGAGCAATACCTGGGCGCGGCGTCGGTGACGGCGGTGTTGCCGACGCGCACGGCGTTGGTGGCTTATTGGCTGACGCAGCCTTGGGTGCGTGCGTTGCTGATGGTGACGCTGGTGATGGGTGTTTATCTGGAGATGCAGGCGCCTGGGCTTGGCGTGGCGGGTTTTGTGGCGGTGGTGTCGCTGACGCTGTTGGTGGTTGCGCCGTTCTTGGTGGGGCTTGCACAGATGTGGCACGTGTTGCTGTTCGCGGGGGGTGTGGTGCTGGTGTTGTTAGAGATATTTGTGACGCCCGGGTTCGGGGTGTTGGGCGTGGGTGGGATTGTGTGCATGTTCACGGGGTTGGTGCTGATGGTGGTGCCATCCGTGGGGCAGGGGCCGTTGCCGCTGCCGGCGCCGGAGATGGCCCAGCGGCTGCAGGACTCGGTGCTGTCAACGTTGGTGGGGATCATCGGCAGTGTGATCGGGATGTACTACCTGACGAAGCACTTTGGCAGCTTGCCTGTGCTGAACCGGCTGATTCTGAAGAGCGCTCCGCTGGCTGGGGCTGGTGGTGGTGGGGCGATTACGCACGTGAGCGGTGACGGGGCGATCGGGCAGGGGCGGGTCCAAGTGGGTGACAAGGGTGAGGCGATCACGGAGTTGCGGCCTAGCGGGCGGGCGCGGGTGAATGAGCGGGTTATCGACGTGGTGACGCAGGGCGAGTGGATCGAGCCCAAGCACGCGGTGCGTGTGGTCGAGGTGCAGGGCAACCGGATCGTGGTGGAGGCAGAGGGTGCGTAGGGATGTCAAGACGGGCGGCCGATTCCGGCCGGGCCGAGGCAAAGAAAAATCATGAAGCGTTGTTAGGCGGATGCGCTTTGAAGGCGTTTCTTCTCGCGGATGATCTGCTTGAAGAAGACGACTGAGGCGGCGATGAGGCAGATGGCGATGGGCCAACTGGCGAGCATGACCGCGGCCATGGGCCTGGCGTCGTCGCGCGCGGCGCCTGGCACCCCGACGCCGATGAGCAGGAGTGCTGCCCATATCGCGGGGACGAGCAGCAGCACGCCTACTGTGGCTAGCAGGGGCGCTGCGGTGGCTTTGAGGTCGTGTGTCTTGCTCTTTCGCATGGGGGGTCGCTGGTGCGTTGCTTTGCGTGGCGCGGCGGCTTTGCCGGTCTTGGCTTTCGGTGAGGGCGCGGCACCGGTCGTCGAACGCGAAGACGCGCGAGCGGTCTTGGTTTTGGTGCGTTTTTGGGTGCTTGAGGCGTTTTTTGTGGGCTTGGCGGCGCGGGTGGGCTGCTGCTTACGTGGCTTGGGCGCCAGGGCGGCGGCGATGGGGTCGTTCGCGTCCGGGCCGATGCCCAGATCAGCCATATCTTCTAGATCGTCGGTCAGGTCCAGCAGCCCTGTGAGCGGCTGATCGGCCTGGTAGCCGCGTCTGCTTTTGGGCAGATTTTGCAGGCCTGACGATCCCTCGTTTTTTACATAAGTGCTCATGAAAGTAGCTCTAGGGTGAAAATATCCCTAATTTAGTCGGTCCGTTGAGCCAATAACTCCAATAATAAACGGCGGCGGTATTAGCTGGCTGCTGTGTCTGCCGGTCGTAAGACGTATAAGATTTAAGCAGGCGATACAACTCGCACAGTAGGTAGGCCAATGGACCCCGTCATACAAATTATTATAGCAGCACGGCGGCGTTTATTCCTACAAGGGTGTGTTAAATCGTTGGGGTGGCTATTGGCGGGGGGGTTGTGGGTGGCGGCGTTGGTGTTGCTGAGCGGTCGGCTGTTCGCAGTGCCTTGGCCACACGGGGTTTACCTGTGGTTGTGGGGTGGGGTGGTATTGGGGTCGGTTTTTGCGGCATGGTGGGGGGTGCCGGGCCGTGAAGCGACGGCGGGTCTGATCGATCGCCGGTTGGGTCTTAAGGACCGGCTAGGTTCGGCGTTGTTTGCCAAGTCGGTACCTAGCGAGCCGATGAGCGGGGCGGTGGTCCGTGACGCCCAGGCAGCGGCGCGGGTGGCGCGGGTGGCGGGTGCGTTTCCGGTGCGGTTGACGCGTGGCTGGGCTTGGGCGGTGGTGCCGGTTGGGGTGTTAGCCGCTGTGTGGGCGTTGGTGCCGCAGATGGATTTGTTGGGGTTGGACGAGGCGCGCGCGGATACCCGGTCGCAAGAAGCCAGGGCCCAGCAAGCCAGCGAGCAGGTCCTTCAGACCGTGGGCCTGCTTGAAGAGACGGCTTTGTTGGAGGACAAGCCGTTGCCGATGGCGGGCGTGGACGAAGAATTGGCTCCACGGGACGCGGCCGAGGCGCTGCGGCAGTTGTCGGAGCTATCGCCCGACGCGTTGGCTGACGAAAAGGACCGTCAGAAGGCGGCGGCGAAGCTCTCGCAACTTCAAGAGCAGATCGACGCGCAGACCCGGCGACAGCGGGAGTTGCTCGAAGGCTTACAGAACAGCTTGAGCCGGTTGGAACCGGAGGTGGCGGGGCCGGCTGAGCGGCTGGCTGAGGACTTGCGCAATGGTGATATCGAAGGCGCTCAACAAGCGGCTCAAGAGTTGGCTGAGCAGATCGAGTCGATGAGCCCGCAAGAGCGGGAGGCTTTGGCGGAGCAGATGCAAGACCTTGCCCGGCAGTTGGAAGAGGTGTCGCGGCAGCGGTCGCAAGATGAAACACGGACACTGGAGCAGATGCGCGAGCGATTAAGCCAATTGCCGCCGCAGGACGCCCAGCAGTTGCAGGAGGGGCTTGGCCGGTTGCTTGAGGACGACGAAGCGTTGCGTGAGGCGTTGGAGCGTCAGGGCCTGGACCCGCAGGAAACCGAGCAAGCCATTGAGCAACTCAAAAAGCTAAACCAAACGCAGCAGAGCCAGCGGCAGTGCAAGGAGGGCCTTGAAGATTTGTCCAAGGCGATGGACGAGGCGGGTCGGGCGGTGGCGGATGACCAGAAGCGGCGCGAGGGCGCGGGTCAGCAAGAACAGCCTCAAGAGGGGCAGCCGCAACAGCCCATGTCCCCGGTTAACGATTCGCTGTCGAGGTTGGCCAAGATGAAGGAGATGCTCAAGCGTTTGGTCCAGGCACGTGACCAGACCCAGCGTGCGATGGACGAGTTGTTGCCCGCGCGTCAGTCTCGCCAAGGTGACGGCCGGGAGCCATCGACAGCCGATGCCCCGGACAGCCCGCTCGGCCCGGAGCGGCGTGTGGCGGGCAACGCGCTTGAGCCTGTTAACGATGCGGGGGGCGAGCAGGGGCGAGTGATTTCGTCTTGGCTGACGCGGGGGGCGATGGACAAGGACAAGCCGGGCGTTGGGTTTGAGCAAGCCGCCCAGCAGGCGAGAGACGAGGCGGAGCAGGCGGTCAGCCAACAGCGGGTGCCCCCGCAATACCACGAGGCGATCCGTGAGTATTTCAGTCAAATGCCTGATGACGCGGGTCAGATTACAAACCCCGAATCGCCCACGCGCTGATCGCCGGCGGGGGGTACACTTGAGCTGTGCCGACACGGTTTAATCACCCTGAAATGTTGTGGCTGCTGCCGGCGGCGGCGTTGGTCGTCGCGTTTGGCTGGCGTCGGTTGGGGTTGTTGAGTGCGTCTCAGCGGTGGACGTCGGTTGTGCTTCGGCTGATTGTTTTGGCGGTGTGTGTGCTGACGCTGGCGGGTTTGGCGGGGGTGCGTGAGCACGACAGCTTGACGGTGGTGGCGGTGATCGACCAGTCGGAGTCGGTGCGTCGTTTCGGGTCGGGGTCGGGCGGGGTGCAAGCGGGCGGTGACGCGGTTTCTGTTGAAAATTGGGCGCGGGTGTGGCTTGAGCGGTCGGCATCGGATCGGCGGCAGGGCGATCGGTTCGGGGTGGTGACGTTTGATCGTCGTGCGGCGGTAAAGAGCCTGCCGTCATCAGATTTTCAGTTTGACACCGGCGCGGCGGTTGGGCCTGTGTCGGGCACGGACATGGCTGAGGCGATCCGGTTGGCGACGGCGGTTTTTCCGGGTGACGCGGCGAAGCGCATGGTGCTGGTGAGCGATGGTAACGATACGGCGTCCGCGGACGGCGGGGCGGTGTTGGCTGCGGCGCGTGAGGCGCGTGCGGCGGGGGTGCGCATCGACGTGTTGCCGGTGGCGTACCGCTTGCCTAGTGAAGTGGCGGTGGAGGGTTTGTACGCGCCGCTGGACGGGCGGATCGGTCAGGTGGTTGGGCTTCGCGTGGTGCTGGAGGCGACGGGCCCGGCGGAGGGGGTGTTGCAGCTAAAGCACAACGGGCGGTTGGTGGACCTGAACGGCGGGCAGGCGGGCACGGGCGCTGGTGTGGGGGTCGGGCAGTGGGTGGATCAAGAGGCGGACGCGGGTGGTGCCGGGTCTCGCGGGTTTGTGTGGGTCAGCAAGATTGACTTGACGCTTGGCGATGCGGGTGTGAATACATTCGAGGCGGTGTTTGAGCCGGGCGACGGGGGCGACACGATGGCGGTGAACAACAGCGCCGAGTCGTTCACGGTGGTGTACGGGCCTAGCCGGGTGTTGCTGGTTGAGAGCCCCTCTGATGCAAGTGACACGAGTTTGCTGTCGTCTTGGTTGAGTGAGCGGGGGGTGCGGGTTGATGAAGTTCCCGCGGCGGCGGTTCCGCCTAGCCTGGCGCGGCTGCGCGACTACGACGCGTTGATTCTGCGTAACACGCCCGCATCGCAGATCAGCCACGCCCAGCAGGAGATTATCGCGCAGTACGTTCACGACCTTGGCGGTGGTCTTGTGATGATCGGCGGGCCCGACGGGTTCGGGGCCGGTGGTTGGGCGGACACGCCCGTGGATCGGGTCTTGCCGGTTGATTCTCAGATCCCCAACCAAACTGTTTTGCCTTCGGGCGTGCTGCTGTTGGTGCTGGACCGGTCGGGTTCGATGGGTTCGCCCGTGGCGGGGTCGATCTACACGAAACAGGAGTTGGCTAATGAGGCGGCGATCCTGGCGCTGAAGACGCTTTACAAGCAGGACATGATCGGGGTGATCGCTTTTGATTCCAGCCCTCAGTGGGTGGTTCGGCTGCAACTGAACAGCGACCCGCACGCGGTGGCTAAGCAGATCAGCAGGGTCCAGCCCGGCGGCGGGACGGAGATTTACCCGGCGTTGGTGGAGGCGTATGAAGCGATGGTGGATCTGGACACGCAGGAGCGGGCGATCAAGCACATCGTGTTGCTGACCGACGGCCAAAGCCCAAGCAGCCGGTATCAAGACGTGGCTGCGAAGTTGGCTGGGGCGGGCATCACGCTTTCCACGATCGGTGTGGGTAGTGACGTGAACGCGACTCTGCTGGCGCGGCTGGCGCAGTGGGGCGGGGGTGTGTATCACGGCGTGTTCGACCCCAGCAAGCTGCCTCAGGTGTTTATCAAAGAGGCTCGCACGATCCGGAAAAACCTGATCAAGGAGGGGGTGTTGCAGCCTAGGCTTGTTTCGACGGGGTCGCCGATGACGGCGGGCATCGACGCGGTGCCGCTGTTGAAGGGGTTGGTGCTCACGTCGGCGAAGCAGGACCCGCGTGTGTTCTTGCCGATCGTCGGGCCGGAGGGTGAGCCTGTGTTGGCGCATTGGCAGGTGGGTTTGGGTCACAGCGCGGCGTTTACTTCGGATGCGACGAGCCGTTGGTGCGCCGCGTGGCAGGGTTGGCCTGGTCACGGTGATTTTTGGGTGCGTGCGGTGCGTGCGATCGCTCGTCCGCCCGCCAGCCGCGACTACGACATTGCCACCACGGTGCGCGACGACACGGTTCATATCCGTTTGGACACGGCTGGTGGTGTGGGTGGGGTGTTCGCGCCGGTGTTGCGTGTGGCGGGCACGGTGTTGGTGCCCGACGGGTCGGTGGTGCGGGTGGAATTGGATCAGACGGAGCCGGGGGTGTACGAGGCGTCGGTCGGCGCGGCGGCGGCGGGCAACTACATCGTGAGCTTGTTTGTTCAACAGGAAGGCGGGTCGGGTGGGGCGGGCGCGTCTCGCAGTGTGGTGGTGGGGGGTGTGACGCGGTCGGCTGGTGAGGAGTTGAGCCGATTCCAGTCCAACCCCGGGTTGCTGCGTGAGGTCGCGCGGCTGACGGGAGGGCGTGTGCTAAGCGCGGCGGAGCCGGAGGCGGGGACGCTGTTCGATCGAGGGGGCATTGAGGCGACGCGCTCGTTGCGTCCGCTGTGGCAGGGGATGGTGATGGTGTTGATCGCGGCGTTTTTGATGGATGTTGCGGTGAGGCGGTTGGGGTTGAACCCGGCGTCGGTGAGGCAGTGGGTGGCTCAGCACGGCGAGGCGTTTAGCCTGTGGCTGGCCCCGCGTCAGGCCACGGCGCCGGCGACGCTGGCGGCGCTGAAGCGTCGCGCGGCGGAGGTGGACGAGCGGCTGGATGGGGGGCGGTTGGGGCCGGGCGGTGTGCGTGGTTCGGGTGTGGGGGCTGAGACTGAAGCGACTGGTGCGGTTGAGGTGGCGGCGCCGGCGCTTGATCCGCCCACGGCCGACCACCCCGCGCCGAAGCGTCAGGCGGCTGAAGCGCCGTCATCAACGAGCCCCCCGGGATCAACCACTGGCAGGCTTTTGGACGCTAAGCGACGGGCGCAGGAGAGAATGGATACGGACGATCGGTGACACGGCGGGTGAGGATTGTTTTTATGATGTTGTTAGAGTGCTTTTCTTGCGTGTGTACAGACTGATCGGCTGGTCACCTCCTTTCGGACCGCTCCCTTATCCGCCTGAGGCGGACGGCTCGTCGTGGGGCACGGTACCCAACTGGAAAAGCTCTAATACTACGACTGTCGGAGCATTTTTATGAGTCAAGAAGAGCAGCAAATATTCGAACAAGCCAAGCGGTTCCGGGAGGCTTACGCGGCGGTGCGCCAGCAGCTTGGCCGTGTGATCGTTGGGCAGCAGGAAATCATCGACGGGGTGCTGACGTGCCTGTTCACGGGCGGCCACGCGCTGCTTGAGGGCTTGCCCGGCTTGGGTAAGACGCTGCTGATCCGGTCGCTGAGCCAGGCGTTGTCATTGAAGTTTAGCCGTATTCAGTTTACGCCTGACCTGATGCCCGCGGACATTACGGGCACGACGATCGTTTCGGAGCCCGACGCTCAGACGCACACGCGTGGGTTCAAGTTTCAGCCTGGTCCGATCTTCGCGCAGATTGTGTTGGCGGATGAGATCAACCGGGCCACACCCAAGACGCAGTCGGCCATGCTCGAGGCGATGCAGGAGCGGAGCGTGACCGTGGGCGGTCAGACGCACGAGATTTCCCAGCCGTTTTTTGTGATGGCGACGCAGAACCCGATCGAGCAGGAGGGGACGTACCCGCTGCCCGAGGCGCAGCTCGATCGGTTTTTCTTCAAGCTACAGGTGGGCCACGCCACGCGGCAGGAGATGCACACGATCCTCGACCGCACGACGTCGGGTGATCAGCCGGCGGTAGAGCCTGTGCTTGACGGCGAAGCGATTGTGGGGTTTCAGAAGCTGGTGCGGCAGGTGCTGATCGCGCCGCACGTACAGGACTACGCGGTTCGGTGCACGCTGGCGACGCACCCGGGCAGCGAGCAGGCGACGAAGATGGTCAAGCAATTCTCGCGGTTCGGGGCGTCGCCGCGCGCGGCTCAGGCGATGGTGCTGGGCGCGAAGGTGCGGGCGTTGCTCGACGGGCGGGCGAACGTGAGTACGGACGATGTCAAGGCGGTGTTGCTGCCGGCGGTGCGGCACCGGGTGTTGCTGAACTTCGAGGGGCAGGCGGAGGGGGTGACGACGGACATGATTGTTGAGGATATTCAGAAGAGCGTGCCGGTCGAGGGTGGGCCGGTGCACGCGTAGCGGTGAAGCTTATGACTCAGGTTGCCCCCGCACAGCCCGTTGATCAGGAGGCGTTGCTGTCGAGCGATTTTGTTCGCAAGCTCGATCGGCTGGACGTGCTGTCTCGCAAGCTTTTGGCGGGGAAGCTGCACGGTGAGCGACGCAGCAAGCGAAAGGGGCGGTCGGTGGAGTTCGCCGACTACCGCCCCTACACACCCGGCGACGACCCGCGGTTCATTGATTGGAATCTTTACGCACGGCTGGATCGGCTGTTCACGCGGCTGTTCATGGAGGAAGAGGATTTGTCGGTTTCGGTTTTGTTGGACGTTAGTGCGTCGATGGACTGGGGGACGCCGAACAAGCTTTTGTTCGCGAAGCGTTTGGCTGCAGCGCTTGGGTATATCGGGTTGGCTCACTACAACCGCGTTCATTTTTATAGTTTCGCTGACACGGTGGTGGACCGGCTGGTGAATCTGCGTGGGCGTGGGCCGGTGGGGCGCATGCTGGGGTTCCTGGGGTCGCAGAGGGCGCGTGGTGGCGGCGACTTGGCGCAGTCTTGTAGGCGGTTCGCGTTGACGCAGCGGGGCAAGGGCGTGGTGGTGATCGTGAGTGATTTTTTTGATAAGGGCGACCTCGGCGCGGCGCTTCGGTATTTGTCGCCGAGTTTGTACGACGTGTACGCGATCCAGTTGTTGTCGCCCGACGAGTTGGACCCGCGTGTGGGGAAGGTGATCGGTGATTTAAAGCTGGTGGATTGTGAGGACGGTGCGGCGACGGAGGTTTCGGTTACGGCGGGGGTGCTTGATCAGTACACGGCGAACCTGCGTGGGTTTTGCCGGGGGCTTCGTGGCCAATGCTTGCGACGCGGCGTGAGCTATATGATGAGCGATACGTCGGTGGGGTTTGACACGCTGGTGCTGCGTTATTTGCGCGAGCGGGGGTTGCTGCGTTAGGGCGTGGTGATACGTGACACCCACGGGATACGGCGGATACGATGGATTTGCTGTCACTGCCAACCGCGATCGCCGCCGCCGCTTTGGCGGTTCCGGCGCTTCTGCTGCTTTACTTTTTGAAGCGGCGTCGTCGGCGTGTGGTTGTGAGCACGACACTGCTGTGGCTCAAGACGATTCAAGACCTGCAGGCCAGCTCTCCGTTTCAGAAGCTGCGACGGAATTTGTTGCTTCTGTTGCAGCTTCTGGTGCTTTTGGGGTTGCTGGGCGCGTTGGCTCGGCCGACGCTGCCGGGCGTGGTGGCGGCGGGGCGGCGGGTGATTATTTTGATTGATCATTCTGCTTCGATGAACGCCACGGATGTTGTTCCTTCGCGGCTGGCGCGGGCGAAGGCCGCGGCGGTTGAATTGATTGAGGGGTTGACGGACGACCCGGAGACGGGGGCGGTGGGCGGTGCGATGGTGGTGAGTTTTTCGGAGGCGGCGCGAGTGGTTGAGCCTTGGACGACGGACCGTGGGCGGTTGCGTCGCGCGGTGGCGTCGATTGAGCCTACGGATCTGCCCACGAAGCTCGGCCCCGCGGCGAGGCTGATTGAGCCTTACACGCGCGGCGTCGGGCAGGGGGGCGGAAGCGGTGTGACGGTGTATGTGATCAGTGACGGGCGTGTGCAAGACCGGCAAACGGTGGCGGCGGTGGGCGGTGCGTGGCGGTACGTGCGTGTGGGTGAGTCGGCGGAGAACTTAGGGATTGTGTCTTTGGCGGCGAGGCGGGAGAGCGACGACCCGCGGCGCGTGCGGGTGTTTGCGCGTCTGGCGAATGGGGGTGACGGGCCCGTCACGACGAACGTGAGTTTGTTCGTGAACGGGCGCGTGCAGCGTGTGGTGCCGGTGGCGGTGGGTGGTGGTGAAGGCGGTCGGGCGGGCGCGTTGCGGTTTACGCTGAGTGTGCCGTTGTCCGCTGTGATTGAGTTGCGGCACGACCACGTAGACAGTCTGGAAGCGGACAATTCGGCGTGGCTGATACTGACGCCGCCTCGGCGTGTGCGCGTGTTGCTGGTGACGAATGGCAATCGGCTGTTGGAGCAGGCGATCCGAGCGGCGGGAGCGACGGGTGTGGTGCGTGTGTCGCCGGGTCAGTATGAGCGTGGGGAGGGGATGAGGGCGTCGTCTGATGAGGCGGAGGCGAGCGGGGGCGACGGTGGTTTTGACGCGGTTGTGTTTGATAGGCATAGCCCGCGTGTTAGGCCGGGGGTTAATAGTTTGTACTTCAACGCGGCGCCGCCGGTTGAGGGGCTGGCATTGGTGGGGCGAGCGGGTGGTGGGGACCGCACGGAGCTGATGCTCGATTGGCGGCGTGACCATCCGATCATGCGGTACGTGAGTTTGGACGGTGTGCTTGTGCGTGGTTCTGGGCGGCTGAGCCTGCCGGGCGGGGCGGTGACGCTTGCCACGGGGCAGTCGGGGCCCGCGGTGGTGCTGGTGAGCGATCGCGGGACGCAGCACGTGGTGGTTGGTTTTGACCCTTTGCATAGTAATTGGCCCATGCAGGTGGGCTTCCCAGTGTTTATGAAGAACGTGTTGGGTTGGTTGAGCGTTGGCGGGCGTAGCGGTCACGGTTCGGTGGTTCGGCCTGGGCAGGCGGTGGCGGTGCCTGTTGGGCGTGGTGTTGAGTCGTTGGTTTATGAGGGGCCTGTGCGGGTGGCGGCGGCGTTGACGGGGGCGAACGGGGCGGCGGTGGTGGCGTTTGATCGCGTGGGTTACTACGCGGCAGAGCCTGAGTTGGTCGGGGCGTGGGGTGCGGTGGGGGTTAGCTTGCTCGACCCTTTGGAGAGCCGGATCGGGCCTGTGGATGAGATTGATATGGGTGGGCAAGTGGTGGCTGGCGCTGGTGAGGCGGTGGCGGCGAGGCAAGAGATTTGGCGGTGGTTTGTGTGGGCTGCGCTGGTGGGGTTGCTGGTTGAGTGGGTGGTGTATGCGCGGCGGTTGGGCGTGTGAGGGGCGTTAGGCGCGTGATTGATAACTGCCGTCGTCCGTGCTGATGCGTACGGTTTCGTCCACGTTGATGAACGGCGGGACGCGTGTCTTGAGCCCGGTTTCGAGCGTGGCTTCTTTGAGTTGGTTGGTGGCGGTGGCGCCCTTGATGCCCGGCGGTGTGTCCACCACTTTCAGGTCGACGGTTTTGGGCAGTTCCAGGGAGACAGGTTGGCCTTCCGTGAAGAGGACGGTGATCTGGGTGTTGGGGATGATATACATCATGGCGTCGCCGGCGAGCTCGTTGCTGAGCGTGATCTGCTCGTAGTTTTCGCTGTCCATGAAGACCGGGCCTGTGGGTTCGGGGTAGAGGTACTCCATCTGCCTGCGGTCGAGGTTGACCTGCTCGACTTCTTCGTTGCTTCGCAGTCGTTTTTCGAGGGTTGCGCCGTCGGGCACGCGTTTGATTTTCACTTGGACGAACGCGCGCAGGTTGCCCGGCGTGACGTGTTGGAATTGGGTGACCACGTACACGTTGCCGTCCATCTTGACGGCCATGCCGGGGCGCAGGTCTGTTGATTTCACCGTTGCTGTCTCCTGTGAGTCTGATTCTAGGTGGGTTGCGTGGCGCACGCACAAAGGGCGGGATTGTACCGGTCGCCCGGCTGGTGTGCCATGAGTTGCGTCTTATTTCATGGCTTACATCACTAGCCCGTCGAGGGCGGCCAGCCCAAGCGGCTCTTTGGTGTGGAAGGGTTCTGCGTATTCGGTACCGATGCGGCTGCCCATGTAGCCGTTCATCTGGCGGACCCATGCGACCACGCGGCGGTTTTTCTCTGGCACGACGAATTGTGTTTCGTAGGCGAGGATGGACTGCTCTTTGGTGTCCATGTGCGCGGTGGTGTCGATGCAGAATGATGGGTTGGCGACGTGTCGCAGGTGGGTGCAGTAGTAGTAGAACAGCCACTTGGGGTAGATGGGTTGGCCGGGGATGTCGGTCTTGGTGAGCTTGGCGTCGAAGCGGGCGTCTTCGATGATGCGCGTGGTGGCGATGTGGTCGGGGTGTGCGTCTTCGGGGTAGGGCAGGAAGACGATGGACGCTTGGTGTTGGCGGATGACGGCGGCGGCGGCGTGGCGGGCTTCTATTGTGTGTTGGACTTGGCGGTTGGGTAGGCCTAGCAGGTGGCGCTTGACGTTGAGAATTTCGGCGGCGCGGGTCCATTCTTGTTCGCGTTTTTCAACGGAGCCATGGGGGGTTGGCTCGCCGTTGGTCATGTCCAATAGCAGGACGTTGTGGCCTTGTTGAGCGAGCAGGGCGATGGTGCCGCCCATGCCGAGCTCTTGGTCGTCGGGGTGGGGGCCTGCGACGAGGATGTTGGCCATGATAAAAGTCCAAAGTCCAGAGTCCGGGGTCCAGAGCGTTTGGTTCAGAGTCTAGAGTTTACGGTTAGTACTTGATCCATTCGAGGCACAGGCCTGTGGGGGGTAGGGTGGGGCCGGCTTGGCGGCGGTCGCATGTGGCTAGGATTTGGTCGATTCGATTGGGTTGGAAGTGCCCTCGGCCGACTTCGATGAGCGTGCCGGCGATGATGCGGACCATGTTGTAGAGGAAGCCGGTGCCTTCGACGACGATGTGTAGTTCGGGGTCGTGGCGTTCTATTTCGCAGCGTAGGACGGTTCGCACGGTGGTGGCTCGGCCGTGGCTGGCGGCGGCGAAGCCCTCGAAGTCGTGCGTGCCGACGATGCGTGCGGCGGCGGCGGCCATGGCGGTGGTGTCTAGCGGTATCCAGCAGTGCCAGACGGTGTGGCGGATGGCCAGCGGGCGGCGCGTGGTGTTGTGGATGCGGTAGCGGTACTGCTTGCTGGCGGCGTCGCTGATGGCGTCGAAGGTGGTGGGTGCGGGTTCGGCGGAGACGACTTCCACGTCTTGCGGCAGGCGGCTGTTGATGGCGGTGGCGAGGCGTTCGGTGGGGATGGTGGTATCGGCGTTGAAGTGGGCGGTTTGGCCGACTGCGTGGACACCGGCGTCGGTGCGCGAGGCGCCGACCAGGCTGATCGGCTGACGCAGGACGCGGCGGAGGGTGTCTTCGACGGTGCCTGCGACGGTGCGCAGGGGTTGGCCGTCGAGGGTGACTTGCTTCTGCCAGCCGTGGAAGGCTGTGCCGTCGTAGGCGAGGGTGAGCTTGTAGCGTTGGCGCGTGGCGGTGGCAGGGGGGATAGCCGCGGCTGGGTCGCACGTCGTTAAAAAGTCTTGCTGGGTCATTTTTTAGCCCATGCAAGCTTACGCGCGCATCTGTTGTGGGTCCAAGCCGACTTGTTTACACCACTGCTGATAGGCGATGGGGGAGATCTCCGACGGCTTGATCTCGCTGCGCCCGCCCCAGAAGACGTTGGTGTAGCTGACGGGGATGGAGACGGATTCGAGGTGTTGGTCGATGGCGGTTTTGTGTTCGAGGAGCTTGGCTTTGTCGGTGCCGTGTGCGACGGCCATGACGTTCACGTTTTTGAACTCGGGGCCGGCTTCGCGCCAGTAGGCGTGGGTGAGGATGTGATGGCGGCCGACCTGTTGCCCGGCTTCGAGCTCCCTGCCATGGGGGACGGCCCAGTGGAACAGCGCGTTGAACTTGGTGACGCGTGAGCCGTCGGAGAGTTTTTTAACGTGTTCCAGAAAGGTTGAGAATCGGCCGACCACGCCGCGATGGTTCAGGGCCTGGGCGAGGCGGGTGAACTCTTCGAGTGTCATGCCCGCTTCGCTTGCGCGGTGTTGCCAGGGGTTGGGTTGGATTTCGTCGGGCTCGAATTCGCGCTTCAGGGCGGTGAGCACCCGCCACTCTTGGTCGTTTAACTCGACGATGTTGGTATCGGTGACTTTGGCCAGGTCGTCGGTCTTGGCGCCGGGTGGCAAGTCCTTTCGTCGGACGTGCCCGACGCCCAGGGCGAAGAGTCGTTTGGCGGGCATGAGGCGGTAGTGGTCGGCGCCGGTCTGCTTGACCAGGAAGTCGCAGTGCTTGGTCATGGAAAAACCTTGTGGCACTTTGAGCGTGGTCCAGAGGCGGTAGGTTGAGCCGGGCGTGGCGGCGTCTGTGGAGCGGACGACGACGTGACCCGAGAACGGGTCTTGCTGGAACATGTAATCGAAGGCGGGGTCGAGGCGGTCTGGCGATACCTGCCAAGCGACGAGCGCGCCGGGGGCGAGGCTGGTGGTTAATAGTGTTTGACGCACGCGGCGGATGGTGCCGCCGGTGAGCATGGCGCGGATGCGTTCGAGGACGGTGTCGAGGTCGACGCCCGACAGGCGGCTGATCTCCTGGAAGGGTGTGGGGAGGAAGCCTTGGATGCGGTCCTCGGACACGGCCAAGATTTTGGCGTTGGTGGGGTCGTCGATGCTAACGGGTATGGTCGAAGCGGTCATGAGCGTGATGTAGGTAGGGGTAACTGTCAGGGGTATAGTTTAGCGTATTGGTGGGTGGGGCGGGTGATTGGTCTGTTTTTTGTGGCGCGTTTTTTGATTCGTGGTAGGGCGGATCGCCTGTTTTACAGGTATGTACGCTCGGCACTGGCTGGCAAGCAGCCAGTGGCACGCCTAAGGGGCTTTGAGGCGGGGGCTAGTACGTGAACCCGTTTTTGCGTAGGTGGACGTAGGGCTCTCCGGCGATGAACTCGCCTTTGCAGACCTTGCCGATGAACAGGTCGTGGTCGCCTTCGACGTCGATGTGGCAGACCAGTTCGCAGACCATGTATGACATGACGTTGGCGAGTATGGGCGCGCTCCACGTCGAGTTGGACTTCATCTCGAATCCGAGGAACGGGTCTTCGCCGGGCTTACAGCCGTTGGCGAATTTTCGCATGATGATTTTTTCGTCGAGCGGCAGTTGGCAGACGCCGAAGTGCCTGGCTTCGCTGATCAGGGGCATGATGGGTCTGCCCTTGGCGACGGCGACGCTGACCATGGGCGGCTCGAAGCAGGTCTGCTGTACCCAACTGGCGAGCATGCCCGTGCGTTGCTCGTCGTTTTGAGCGGTGAGGACGAACAGGCCTGAAGGGATGCGGCCGATCGCTTGTCCGATGCTCTCTTTTACCGGGTCTTCCTGTAATTTGTTTTGCATACGGTGGCTGGGTGAATCGAAAACAAGGCGGGTTTTGTGTGCGGTCCCTCGCGAGTAGGCGCTCTCCCTGCGGTGTAAGCATAAAGGTTATCAGCCCGCTTAGCAAAGCCCGTTATGCACGGGGGTAAAGGCAGAAGCGGGGCGTCATTGATTTGGGGTATTTCGGCGTGCGTCGCGCAGTGATTTGGCTGCGTTTTGTAGGCCTGATCGCCACTCGATGTAGCGGTACGGCAGCCGGTGGGTGTCGTGCAGCGTGCGGAGTTTAGCTAGGAACGATTCGTAGAGTTCGTTTTGCCAGGCCTGGGTGCCCTGCTGGCAGAAGAACGCTCGGCAGCCCAGCGGTCGGATGGCGTGGACGGAGCACAGGCCGTCGGTTTGGAAGGGGCAGGGGCCTTGGGTGTCCATGTTCAGCAGCGGGTCTAGGTGGGCGTTGTGGTCGCCGGTTTGCTGGGCGTTGTGTGTCTCGTGTTGGCGCAAGACCCAGGCGATTTCTAGTGCGGTGACGTATAGCCGGTGGCCGTAGGCGTTGAAGTTGCAGCACCGGCCGCTGACCCAGCAGGTTGGGCCTCGGGATTGGATTTGCCGGTCGAGGTCTTGGTAGAGGGTTTTGATGGCGAGGTCGATTTCGGGTGTGGCTGCGGCGTGGTGGCAGTGCGCCCATGCGGCTGCGTCGTCGCTGTCGCCGGTGGGGGTTTGCAGGGGCGCGCGTGGTTCACGCGGGGTTGCTGTCCCGGATGATGCGGATTTCTTCGATGGGGTAGAAGCGGCCATGGTCGATCCCGGGGCAGGTGTTGGCGGCTCGTCGCCAGTTTTCGGGTTTCTTGAGGTTTTCAGGCCAGAACGGCCACGTGCGGCACTGGGTGGGGCGGACGGGGTAGATGCCGCACTGGGCTTTGCCGTCTTCGGTGCGTGAGAGGAAGACGCAGTCCAGGCCGTGCTCGGTTTGGTGTTCGTTGAGGGAGCGGCGATTGTCGATCCTGTGTGTGTAACGACGCAGGAATGTGGAGCGGTCGATGCCCAGATGTTTGGCGATGGCGTCGGCCTCGTCGTCGCTGAACCAGACGTAGCCCGCTGGGCCGGTGCAGCAGTTGCCGCACTGCGTGCAGGAAAAGCTCAAACCTTCTTCGTACCACTGGGGCATTTAGCGACCCTTCTCTAAACCGTTCACCCGCCAGTGTACAGCGGCTGGGGTGTGGCGGCGATTTCGTTACGTCGGGTGCGGCGCGGTTGTAGCGTTTGGAACGGCTGTGCGGGTGGTAGCGTTTGTTTTGATGAACCCCGTGTGGTGGCGAGGGGATTCGCGTGGGGCGTGGGTATTGAGCCTTAAGCCTGATAGTTGTGGGGTCGATGGCTAGTGATGACGAGGGGAAACAACCCAGGGAGAATTTTTATGCCTACCGATCCGTCCACTGGCGCGCCTCTGATTAGCGAGTTCGCTGACGACCCGGACATGTTGGAGTTGGTGGAGATGTTTGTGGGCGAACTGCCCCAGCGCGTGGCTGACATCCAGCAGGCGGTGGACACATCGGACAAGGCGACGCTTGCGCGGCTGTCGCATCAGCTCAAGGGCTCCGCGGGCGGTTACGGGTTTACGCCGATCACCAACGCCGCGGCCGACGTTGAGAAGCTGGTCAAGGCTGACAAGCAGCTCCAGGACATCGAAGCGGA
This sequence comes from Phycisphaeraceae bacterium, assembly GCA_029260715.1. Classification (GTDB taxonomy): domain Bacteria; phylum Planctomycetota; class Phycisphaerae; order Phycisphaerales; family Phycisphaeraceae; genus OFTM12. The sequence continues at coordinate 20,525 of JAJDCS010000002.1, forward strand.
GATCGCCGAGTTGCTGACGCTGTGCCGGCGAGCTTCGAGCCAGCCCAAGGCGTAATTCCTTTACCAATCGAACGGTTTATCACGTTAGCCCGTCCGCGGGTGGGGCGTCGCTATCGTGTTGTCTTTGGCGTTGATGGCTGAGTCTCCGGCCCCCGGGCCCCCTTCCGGGGGGCTTGTCTGCCCGCAACCCTTGCAAATTTAGTTTGTTAAGCCGCCCCTCGTCGTTCGGTGGATATCCGACCGTGAGAGTGTAGAATAACCCTTCTATCGAAACAGCGAATCCCTTTTGGAGACTACTTATGAAAGTCAAGCGTGTGTATGTGGCATTGGCGATCGCGGCGGCCGTGGGGCTGGGCGGGTTCATGGCGGCCCAGGCAGGGTACGTTTTGAAGGGGCAGCCCACCGCGGTGGCGGTGGTGGATATCCAGATTGTGTTCGAGTCTCTCAAAGAGAAAGTTCAGATCGAGGCGGACCTGAAGAGCAGGCTCGAGCAGCTCAACATGGACGAAGAAGGCCAGAAGCAGGAGTTGCAGGAGCTGCGCAGCGATCTCGAGATCCTCGCTCCCGACACGCCCGCGTTCAACGAGAAGCAAAACGCGCTTGAGCAGAAAGCGATCGAGCTGCAGACGTGGCGTGCGTTCCACACGCAGAAGCTCAACCACGAGCGCGGCCTACAGGTCGAGCGGCTGTACCGCAAGACGCTCGACGGGATCGGTCGCGTGGCCCAGCAGAACGGGTACGAGATCGTGCTGTTCAAGGAAAAGCCCGCTGATTTCCGCGGCGCCAAGCCCGAAGCGCTGAACACGCTGATCCAGGTGCGCAAGGTGCTCTGGTCGGCTGACAAGCTGGACCTGACCGACGAGGTCATCCAGTTGATGAACAACCAATACAGCAACATGACGCCTTGATGCGTTGAAGGGCGATTGTGCCGTGTTCGGTGGCGTGATGGGGGCGGTACGCCCGTTGGGGCGGCGCTGGTGCGTGGCCAAGTCTGTTTATTTATTCGTACGACCATGCCTACGCACACCATTGGGCAGATCGCGCAGCGCGTCAAGGGCAGTCTGGTAGGCCCGGATCATTTGACGATCCACGCGGTGGACCAGCTCAACGCCGCTGTGGAGGGGTGTATTTCATTTATCCGCGACAACCGCCACGCCAAGCAGTGGGCGCGGTCCAAGGCCACGGCGGCGCTGGTTTCGGCGGGCGTTGAATTAGAGCCCGGCGCGGGGCGGGCGCTGGTGCGGGTGGACGACGCGGACGTGGGCTTGGCGGTTGTGCTGGAGATGTTCTCGCCGCCCGCGCCCAAGCCGGAGGGCGGGGTGCATCCATCGGCGACGGTTGACGCGACGGCGCGGGTCGGCCCCGACGCGGCGATCGGGCCGGGGTGTGTAATCGGCAAGGGCGTGACGATCGGCGAGGGGTGCGTGCTGCACGCGAACGTGTGCGTGATGGACGACGCGGTGGTCGGCCCGGGGTGTGAGCTGTTCCCGGGTGTGGTGGTTTACCGTCTGTGCGAGTTGGGCAGCGGGGTGATCGTTCACGCCAACGCGGTGATCGGGGCTGACGGGTTTGGGTACCGCCCGGCGCCCGACCGGTCGGGGCTGGTGAAGATCCCGCAGATCGGGACGGTCAAGATCGGCAACGACGTTGAGATCGGCGCGGGCGCTTGCATCGACCGAGGCAAGTTTTCAGCGACGGTGATCGGCGACGGGACGAAGATTGATAACCTGTGTCATATCGCGCACAACTGCCGGATCGGCAAGGGGTGCGTGCTGGCGGCGCAGGTGGGGCTTTCGGGCAGTGTGGTGGTGGGGGACGGGGTGGCGATCGGCGGGCAGGTGGGCGTGGCGGACCACTTCACGGTGGGTGACGGCGCTCAATTGGCAGCCCAGGCGGGTGTGATCTGCGACGTGCCGGCTGGCGCGACGTGGTTCGGCACGCCGGCTCACGACCTGCGTGCCACGTTGCGGGAGGCGGTGGCCCTGCGTAGACTGCCCGACCTGATCAAAACACTAAAGAAAACAAGCACGCAAGACGGCTAAGCGGGTTCCGCGCGGGCCTATGATGTAGGCGTAACACCATGGTATTGCTGCAAACCCAAAACCTGGCGAACGGCACCGAGCTTCAGCCCGGCCCGGTGATTGAGCAGCAACACACGATCGATAGCACGGTGACGGTCGAGGGTCCGGGGCTGTTCTCCGGGCACCCGGGCAAGGCGGTGTTTCACCCGGCGCCGGCGAACCACGGGATAGTGTTTGTGTGTCCCGAGCACGGCGGGGTGGAGATCCCCGCGTTGGTGCGGCACGTGGTGAAGCGCACGAGGCGGACGACGCTGCGCGTGGGTGATGCGGTGATCGAGACGTGTGAGCACTGTCTTAGCGCGGTGGCGGCGTTGGGGATTGATAATCTATTGATCGAAGTGGAAGGCCCGGAGCTGCCCGGGCTGGACACGTCGCCCAAGCAATATTTAGAAGCGCTGACGCAGGCGGGGTTACGAGCCAACGACGCGCCGCGGCAGCGGGTGGTGATCACCCAGCCGGTGGTGGTGCGTCAGGACGACGCGATGCTCGTGGCGCTGCCCAGCGACCAGCCTGCGTTGGAGATTACGTATGACCTGGACTATGGCCCGCGCACGGTGGTGGGCAGGCAGCACCGTACGTTTAGCATGTCCAACGGGGATTACGCATCTCAGATCGCCCCGGCCCGGACGTTTGTGCTGGAGGCCGAGGTGCAGGCCCTGCGCGCCGGGGGGATCGGCACGCACCTGACGGAAGAGGACGTGCTGGTGATCGGCGAGCAAGGCCCGCTGGGCGGTAACAAGATGCGGTTCTCCGACGAGCCGGTGCGTCACAAGATCGCCGACTTGATCGGTGATTTGTACCTGCTGGGCGCTCCGATTCAGGGGAGGATTATCGCGTATAAGTCGGGGCACTCACTCAACCACGCGCTGGTTCGTCGTTTGATCGAGATGCAGCGGCACCAGCGGCGTAGCCGTTTGGCGGTCAAGCCGAAGAACCTGCTGGATATCCGCAAGCTCAGCAGGATCTTGCCGCACCGCTACCCCATGCTCTTGGTTGACAGGGTGATCGAGATCGACCCGGACAAGCGGGTGGTGGGGATCAAAAACGTGACGATCAACGAGCCGTTTTTTCAGGGGCACTATCCGGGCGCGCCGATCATGCCTGGGGTGTTGATCGTTGAGGCGATGGCCCAGTTGTCGGGTGTGCTGGTCGGGCAGACGCTTGAGCACACGGGTAAGCTGGCGGTACTGCTGAGCCTGGACCGTGTGAAGCTGCGCCGGCCGGTGACGCCGGGCGATCAGTTGGTGATGGAGGCCCAGGCGGTGCGGGTGCGCAGCAGGATCGCGCACCTGCGGTGTCGTGCGTACGTGGCGGACGACCTGGCTGCGGAGGCGGAAGTAAAATTTATGCTCGTGGACGACGAGCAGGATTAATCGTGCCGGGCGGCGGAGGGTTGCGTAAACTATCCGGCCGTGCCTGGCAGACAGGGCAACTGATCAGACGCAGGCCCTTGTGACTCGCAGCGTATGAGCCGTATTCACCCGACATCCGTGGTTGACCCCAAGGCGCAGATCGACGCGAGCGTTGAGATCGGCCCGTTTTGCTACGTTGGGCCTGACGTGCGTATCGGCCCGGGCTGCCGCTTGGTGAGTCATGTGACCGTCTTGGGCCAGACGACGCTGGGGGCCGACAACACGATATGGCCCCACGCCGTGCTGGGCGCCGACCCGCAGGACCTGAAGTACCACGGTGAGGAGAGCATTTTGGTGATCGGCGATCACAACTCGATCCGCGAGTCGGTCACGATCCACCTGGGCACGGAGAACGGCGGCGGGGTGACGCGGATCGGCAACGACAACCTGATCATGGTCGGCGCCCACGTGGCTCACGACTGCTTGATCGCCAACCACGTGGTGTTGGCCAACTCGGTGCACCTGGCTGGGCACGTTTCGATTGAGGACCACGTGGTGGTTTCGGGTGCCACGGGGATTCACCACTTTGTCACGCTGGGGCAGTACGCTTTTATTGGCGGGATGACGCGGATCGTTCACGACGCGCCGCCGTTTATGATTGTTGAGGGCAACCCGTCGACGGTGCGTGGTGTGAATGTGATCGGCTTGGGGCGACACCAGTTTCCGGAGGAGAGCATCGACCTTCTCAAGGACGCCTACCGGCGGTTGTTCCGCAAGAGCAGCGCGGGTGTGGGGTGCGCGGGGACGGTGTCGGAGCACCTGGCGGTCCTTGAAACCGAATACCCCGATGAAGAGTGCATCCAGTTGCTGATCCGGTTTATGCGCAACTCTTCGATCGGCATGTTCGGCCGGTACCGCGAGCGCCAACGCGCCGACAACCGCCAAAAAAGCCCGGTGCGGTAGGGGTTGGCCGTGTTACTTTAAATGCTGAATGATTTCTGGTCCTTGCGCATGGCCAGCAGGCGGGCGCTGTAGGTGGCGATGACGTCTTGGCGACGCAATAGGGCGATGATCTTGTTGGGCTGCGCTTGGTCGACGACGGGCAGCTCTTCGTAGCGTCCTTGTGAGAATTGTCCGATCGCGCTGGACAGGTCGGTTTGAAGTGTGAGGGGCACGTCTTCGGTCCTAGCCAGGTCTTGGGCCACGGCCAGGTCGCCCACGCCGCCCGAGTCGTACAAGAACTGGCGCACGTCGCTGAGCTCGAACAGGCCGTAGAACCAGCCTTGGGCGTCGACCACGGGGAAGCACGTTTGCTGCGTGTCGGTGATCATGTGGACGATTTCACTGAGCGGCATGTCCAGGGGCACGGTACGGAACTGGTGTCTGGCCCGGCTAATCGCGTCGCGCACGGTTAGGCCTTCTAGGACGTCGAGCACAAAGTCGCCGCGGTGGGCGGGAGAGTCGATGCGCGAGCCCACCTGTTCGGAGAAGATGGTCCACCCCCGGCCGATCAGGTACGCCAGCGCGCAGACCCACATGGCTGGCAAGAGCAGTTCGTAGCTGCCCGTCATTTCCGAGACCATGATGAGCGTGCTGACGGGTGTGTTGGCCGCGGCGGCGAAGAAGCTTGCCATGCCCAGGATGGCGAACACGTCCACGCGCACGCCCCACCAGGCGGACAGGTCCGGCAGCCACTGTTGAAACGCCAGCCCGACCACGGCGCCCAGCGCCCCGCCGATGACCATGCTCGGCGCGAACACGCCCGCCGACCCGCCCGACCCGATGGTCAGCGAGGTGGTGAGCATCTTGCCAAACCCGACCACCAACAGGACGCTGACCAGCAAACCCGACCCCTGAGGGTTGAGCACTTCTTGTAAAAACCCGTAGCCGACTGAAAACACGCCCAACGCTTCTTGGGGCGCCTCGACACCGAAAGCCCAGAGCGCGTAATACGCGGTGACTCCCAGCACGCCCGTGGCGACCCCGCCGATGACCGGCTTGAGCACCCTGGGTACGTTCAGCTTCGCGAAGAGCCCGTGGATGCCGTAGAAGCACTTGACGTACAGCAGCGATGCCAGGGCCATGACCACGGCCATGACCGTCAGCGGCATCAGTTGGTAGGGGTTATCAAACCGCATGTCCGGGACGATGAACAGGTGCTGGAATCCGAAGACCATGCTGTAGACGTTGTAGGCGACGGTGGTGGCGAACAGAGCGGGGATGAGGTTTTCGGTTTCAAAGTCGGGGTCGCGGTAGAGGACTTCGGTGGCGAAGATCGCGCCGGCCAGCGGCGCGTGGAAGAGCGCGCCGATACCCGCGCCCAGTCCCGCGGCCATGAGGCTGCGCCGTTCGGCGTCGGTGAGTTTTAGTTTTGTGGCAAGCCACGACCCGCATCCGGCGCCGATATGCGCGATGGGCCCCTCTTGGCCGCCCGAGCCGCCCGTGCCCAGCGTGAGCGCGGAGGCAAGCATTTTGACGAAGGGGACGCGTCCGCGCACGACGCCGCGCTTGTTGTGATAAGCGTCGATGGCCGCGTCCGTGCCGTGTCCCTCGGCTTCGGGCGCGAATTTGTAGACCAGCCATCCGGCGACCAGCCCGCCGATCGCCGGGACGAACAGCAGCACCCAAACGCGCAAAGGCGTTGACGAGGCCCAGTGTAGGAGGTGCTCTTCACCGGCCGGGGCGTTGGGGCGGTAGCCGGCCAACCGATCGAGACAGTAGTAGCTGACAACTTCCCTTAGCCCTTGAAACGCGATCGCCAAGACACCGGCCATGGCCCCGACGATCATCGCGTACACAATGCCCCGCCCTAGTTCCCATATGCCTTTGCTGGGTGAAAGGTCCAGTTTTGTGGATAGCGAAGCGGCTTTCATCGGCTGGTCCGGTTGGTGATTGATTGATCCGCTGTCCGATCACGGCAGGGTAGGCGAATCGGTTGGCGTTGTGGTGCTTGGCCGCTCACGCGGTGGCCTGCATGGGCTTCGTGGACTCGATGACCTGGGCCAACCCCAGCCCCAGTGTACACCCGGCGGTTCCCGCTGAGGTGTAGTAGATCGGCAAGACCAGCGTGACCCCGGGGAGGTTTTGTTGGTACCAGGCGCCCAGCATGTCGGCGTCGGTTTGGAACGACGCCATGGCGTAGGCGTAGGCTGCCAGTGCCACGAACGTGGGGCTGAACAAGACGCCGACCGGGCTTGCCTGTGGGTAGATCAAACCCGCTGCCACGCCGCCGGCGGCGAAGGCAGCCAAGAGCGACACGACTACCTGGGCCGGGTCGCTGGAGCGGATCAAGAACCACCCCAATGCAAAGCCACAGACACTTGCGATCGCGCCGCCGATCCAGGCTTGGAGGTGGGGGTGGTGCAGGTGGACGTCGACGCCGAGGTGGTCGTCATACGCCAAGGCTGGGTACCACGCGCGCATCGGCGATCGCAGCCGCTGGATCGACATGAGCATCACCACCACGCCCGCCTGCCAGATGAGTGATTCGAGCATCAGCCATTGGTAATCGCCCGGCAGGTGCGCCCGCGTCATCCAGCCGTCAATCGGCCCGCCCCACAACGCCAAGGCGCTAAGGCCGGCGCACACCACGAACAGCCCCGACATGGGGTTGCCCATCGCTGAGATGACTAGCCCCATCACCAGCGACGGCAGGCCGGCAAGCGCTACAAGCATCAACGCCTGGGCGACGCCCGTGTGTGACCATAGCAGGCTGATCCCGCCCAAGCCGTCGGCCGGCTTCAGGGCGCCGGCGATGAGCAGCCAGACGAACGCGCCAGCCAACGCCGTCAACGCAATCACTAGCCGGTGTCTTATCCTTGGGAACATCTAGGCTTCCGTCCGTTGAGCGGTCCGTGCGCTGTGCGTGTGACATTGTCCGTGGCTTGCATGATATCAATGGATGCACGGCTTCGCTTCGGGTGTGTGTTGAAAGGTATTTAGAGGGTGATGGTGTTTGTGTTGTTGGAGCGACGCGTGGTTTTTGCGGGCGTTTAGCATGCTCTATGTTGGGTGGGGTAAAATCGCGGTGTCATTTTTCTTATTAGGTTTCTCTTGCGTCGCTTGCGTTGTGCCGGTATACTGGGTTTTGGTAAGAGAGCTGGCTACGTTTTCCCCGCCTTGTTGAGAGAGAGTCAATAACCCACCGGATTTATCAGTAGTTTTTTGAGACACTTGGCTGGAGTTGAAAGATGAGTAGGGTCTGTTTGCTGTCCTACGCGGTTGGTTTTGTTATTGCGTCGGCGTCGCAAGTTGCATTGGGCGATGCGGGCATCGGCGACACCGATGAACAATTGCAGAGCGTTCTAGAGTCGCGTGTCGGCGTTACCGCCAGCGTCGCGCCCCTGAACGATTCGCCGTTTACAGCGACATTGGGCACCGCGGTTTTTGATCAGACAGTGACGCGGACGCAGATCGGTCCGGCCACGCCGCCTGATGTGGCGGAGGGCGAGTCGGATTTCCGTGTCCGGCGTATCCCCGAGCCAGCAAGCGTGGTCTTGCTGGGTATTGGCGTGGTTTGTGTGTTGTCCGACTGGCGGCGCACCCGACGCGCAGTGTGACTTTGTCTTGTCTGCTGAGCGCCGTGGTTGTGCGCGGTCGCGCGGCTTTGCTTTTAAAAGTCTTTTGCTCTGTTGAAACCCTTCACGCAAAGGGTGGCACGGCTTGCTCGTCAAGCCGTGTTTGCGAACCACCAAGTCAGAAACACTGGTTGCAAGCAACCAGTGGCACCCCTGGTTCGGGGGTTTCAACAGAGCAAAAGACTTTTAAAAGCGGTATTGCTGTTTATAAAACGGCTGATAAAGGAACGCCAAGGCGCGTTAGCGCCGTGGGTTCCGGGGTTTCTCCGCGACTCCTACCAACTTCTTCCTCCTTCTCACCACACTCCGCCCTTGGTCATACGTGGTTGTCATGCTTTTTCATTCTGAGTTTTCCGGGTGCTGCACGCGTGAGCGTCGTGGGTGTACCGGCAAGCGGCGGGTTAAGCCGCTTGCCGGTGTTTACCCTTCGACGGTATCGGGCTACTTGCGCGTGTTCATAACCGATGCCCGATACACGCGGCAGATTGTTGCGGCCTGCCAACCGGTTGTTGTACGTCGTTAATTTCCAGGCAGGTATGGTGAGTTTTGAGCCTGCCTAGTGCTTGGTTGCCCCCTGCAAGGGGGCGTCATGGTGGGACAACGCTAATGGTACTACGTACCAAGTGGGCGGGGCGTTTGCCACGCGGCCGGCTTTTTTCACTTTTTTTAGCGGCGTTGTTTTGGCGGAGGGGGTAAGTCCATCCCCGGTCTGCAATTCTTTACACGTCTTAACGGTGTGTGACAACGGGCGAGGGGCGCGGTTGGCTGTGTTGCTTGACTACCGATTGACCGATAGGTTGGCATAGATGCCCCCCGGACGGAACCTCGTTATTGTTTTGACGCATGGGCTGCGGTCAGACGCGCTGGACGACAGCCAGTCGTGGCCGCTGCAGACGCCTAACCTGCGCAAGATTGTTGATGAGGGTTTGCGGCTTGAAGCGATGGCCGCCTGCCCCGCCGATCGCGGCGGCATGGTTAGCCTGCTGACGGGCCTGCACGCCAGGCAGCACGGGTACGTGGATCAAGACGACGGCCAAGCGGTGTCCCCGTGTTGGGGCTGGCCGGCCATGCTGACCGAGGCGGGCTACCACGTGGCCGGTGTCGGGTGTGTGGGCGCGGTCGAGCCGTGGCTGGCCGATGCGGTGCGCGTGGACCATGTAGACAGCCCATCCTCGGCCCGGTGCGCGTATCTCTCCGCGGTCCGCGCCAAGGGCATGGAGACGGCGATCCTCCAGCAACGCGACAAGCGCAAGCGCTACGGCCCGTTCGACCCCGACCGTTTGTTGATGGATTCCGAAGACGACATCGACGGCTTCATCGCCGCCAAAGCCAGGACCATGCTTTCGCAGATGCCGGCGGACAAGCCTTGGGCGTTGGTGGTCGGCTTTAGCGGTCCGGGCAACGACCTGCCGCCGCCCACGCTGTTTGAGTACTTGGTGGACCCCACCACCCTTGAGCACGGGTTTGTGCCCGCGGACCTGAAGTATCTCGACGTGTTGGCTGAACTGGACTACCCACGCATCCTTTTGCAGCGGCTAGACCCTGCTCAGATCGGGCGGATCCGAGCGGACTACTTGGGCAGGGTCGGGCTGATCGATTACGCGGTGGGCAGGCTCATGACCACGGTCATGGGCCGGACTGACAGCGACCGCACGTGGCTGGTTGTCGCGTCGGATCGGGGGCAGGTTCTTGGCGAGCACGGCCTGGTGGGACACCGCTCTTTCCTGGCTGGGGCGACGCAGGTGCCCGTGTTGATCGCCCCGCCAACGCCGGTGAAGCAGAAGACCTACCCGCAACTGCTTAGTACGGTGGACGTAGCGGCGACGATCGCGGCTTTGGGCGGGTGCGACCTGCCCAAAGCCTCGGTGGGCAGATCGCTGCTGCCGGTGATCAACCACCAACCGGTTTGTACCCAGAATTGGCCTGGCGCGTTGAGCGAGTACGGCAAGCGGCTGATGCTCGATACCGAGCGGTACAAGGTGGTATTCAACACGGAAACCTTTGATTCAATCGGTCTTTACGACAAAATGACCGACCCGGACGAGATCGAGAACCTGGTACACAAGCCCGTCGCGGCCAGCGTTTTGGACTCGCTGCGCAACCGGCTGGGTGATCTGCTGCTGCCGCTGCGGGCCATGCCGGGGGCTGGCTATGTAAATACTGATTCTGTCAAGCTATAGTGCGGTTTTAAGCGAGCGGGCATCCCTTCCCGGCATATTTTTCCATTTTTTCGACTAGTATCTGCAATCAGACGGCTGCCTGGTGACATTGAGTCAATGACGGGCAGCCACGCGCAAACCCCAACGCCCGCGGTATCGTCTTGGTGGGGAAGGTGGACCCTGTCGTGGAACGGCTTAGCCCGGCTGAATTTGGTGAGCGGTTTAAGGAATCGTTCCGCACGTTTTGGTGCGTGGCGGTTGGGATTGTCAACGACTCGGCGTTGGCGGAGGACGTGGTGCAAGAGGCGGCGGTGTCGGCGCTGGAGCGGCTGGATCAGTTTGAGCCGGGCAGCAACTTCAAGGCTTGGATGTGCCAGTTTGTCCGCTTCACGGGCGCGAACCACCGCCGTAAGAAATACCGGCGGCAGGCGATTCCGCTTGAGCCTGAGATCACCGGGCAGCACGCGGCGATCGACGGCGGGCAGGCCGAGCCGGCGGGGCTGACGAGCGACGGCAAGCTGCCGGAAGGCCAGAGCATGTTCGACGACCGCGTGGTGGCGGCGTTGGAGACAATTAGCGACACCGCGCGGGCGTGCTTGTTGCTGCGGACGCTGGAGGATTTGTCTTATGACGAGATCGCCGGGGTGCTGGGCGTTCCCAAGGGCACGGCGATGAGCCATGTGCACCGGGCACGCCAACAACTGCGGCAGCGGTTGGCGCCTCAACAACCGGGGGTGGTCGATGCACAGGGGGAGGAGCCATGAACGACCAAAGCAAACAACACGGCGACACGCTCGACCAATACCTGGACGGGTTGCTAACCGGGTCGGCTCAAGGTGCGTTCGAGGGGCGGTTGGAGCAGGAGAGCCAACTCAAGGACGAGGCGGCGCTGCAGGGGCGGATCGATCAGTCGCTGCGTCGGGCCTACCAGGCGCCGTCTGCTGACAAAATGCTTGAGAAGGCCATGGCTGCGCACGAGGCCAAGCGCACCGAGCCGATCCGCGGCTGGTTCGGGCCACGCTTGCGGGTGTACGCCGCTGCCGCGGTGATCGTGCTGGGGCTAGGCGTGGGGTATCGCGTGGCGATGTGGTCGCTGACCAGGCCGGCGGACCCTGACAAGTTGTTCGGCCCCATGCCGCTGATGAGCATGGACAGCGTGTACGAGCGCACGGTCCGGGCGGGGTTTAAGCCTACGTGGGTGTGCGAGAGCGACAAGCAGTTCGCGGTGTCGTTCTTCCGGCGTGTGAAGCAGGGGCTGGTGTTAGCCAACCTATCGCCGGGTACGACGGCGCTGGGTATCGCCGCGTCGCGCACGATCTCGCGTGACACGCTGCAACTGTTAGCCACGGTCGATGGGAGCAAGGTGATGGTGTTTGTCGATCAGGCCGAGCACGACCGTGGCCACGCGGTCGACGCCGGCACGGGCTTGCACCTGTTTCGCAAGCGGTTAGGGCCGGTGGTGCTTTATGAATTGACGCCGCTGATTGAGCCGCGTTTGCTTGATTCGATTGAATTGGTTGATGTGCCCCAGCAATGGCTGGAGGATGTGCCGGATTGGTGAGCTATTTTGAGTTGACGTGGGAGTCAAAAGAGACCGCTCCCTGATCCGCCTGAGGCGGACGGCTCGTTGTGGGTTAATCTTGCTCGGTTGAGAGCGAAGGCATGCCGGTTAAGCCGGGGATGTTCAGCCCACCGGTGAGTCGGGCCATCTCTTGTTGGACCAGTTCCTTGGCTTTGACGAGCGCTGCGTTGGTGGCGCCGGCGATGAGGTCTTCGACCATCTGCTGGTCGGTTTCGTCGCCTTCGCCGGCGAGCGTCGCCAGCAGCGGTCGGTCCAGTCGGACCGCGACGACTTCTAAGTTGCCGTTTACTACGACACGCACCGCGCCGGCGCCGGCGTCGGCTTCGACCGTCTTTTGACCAAGCTCGGCTTGGAGTTGTTGCATCTTCTCTTTGATCTGCTTGGCTTGGCCCAGGACGGACGCCATGTTTTTGATTTGGTCAAACATATTTAGGCTGCTTTCCGCGTTGAGTTCACGCTACAGAAGAGACCGCTCCCTGATCCGCCTGAGGCGGACGGCTCGTTGTGGGCGCCTCGTGATTAATCTGAATCCCATGGTTAGTTTTTCTCAGGTGGCGGTTGCTTTTCGGGGTACACGCCCACCACGGACGCGTCGAACGTTTCCATGACCTGCTTGACCAGCGGCTGTGCCATGGCGAGTGCGCGGTCGGCTTGGGTGACCGGGCGGCGCGGGGCGGGGGCTGAGCCTTGGGTGCGGCTGGCGGGCTGGTTAAGCGGTTGTTCGGATCCTGGTGACGCCGCTCTTGCTTCGGTCATTTCCAACTCAACCCGCACGGGCCGACCGATGACGGTTTTGAACAGATCGGCGAGTTGCTGACACCGGCGTGCGTCGATGAAGCTGGCCAGGTCGCGGTGCCCCGGCTGGGGGGCGACGCGCGCGGTTTGGTCGTCTAAGCGAAGCAGGTCCAGGTGTCGCACCCACGACATGTTCGGCTGGTCCCGCACCGCTGCCAGCACGGTGGGCCAAACTTCGTCTTGCTCAACGGGGCTAGCAACGACTGGCGGGCTTGGCGGCGCTTCAGTCGGATTAATTTCAACGGTGTTGGGGGGCGCTACTTTTTTTTTTAGCGGTACAGGGGGTGTGGTCGTCGTCACTGTTGGGGCGGGCGCTTGGCCCGCGAGCAATGCGGCGACGTCGGCCATTTTTTCGGCTAGCGCTAGGCGTACGATTGTTGCGTCGAGTAGCGCCCGTGGGCTTGAGCTGGACCGGCTGGATCGCTGGAGGTTTTCACACAGGGCGATCATGTAGACGAGGCCGCTCGCGTCGAATTGCTGGGCTTGTTGAGCGGCTTTGTCGCGCGCCTCGTCGGTCAACTCGACCAAGTTGCTGTCGACGCCGCAGACGTGGATGAGCATCATCTGCCGGAGGTACTCGATGAGCACGTTGATGAACTGCTCTTGACCGATGCCGCGGTCGAGTAGCGCCGCGGCTGCGGTCAGTGCGGCTGCTACGTCACCGCTAGCCAAGGCGTCGATCAGTGAAACGATCGCTTCTTGATCCGGGAGCCCGAGCATCTGCTCGAGCAGTTCGGCGGATAGGTTTGGCTTTTTACCCTTGGCGCCTTCGCCTGCCGCGGCGATCAGGCGGTCGAGCAAGCTCAGCGCGTCGCGCATGGACCCGTTGCCCAGCTTGGCGACTTGCGTTACGACCTGTTTGTCTGCGGCGATTTTTTCCTGCTTGAGCACGGCTGTGAGGTGGTCGGCGATGGCCGCGGTGGGGATGGCGCGGAAGTCGAACCGCTGGCAACGGGACTGGATCGTGGCGGGTACTTTGTGGGATTCGGTGGTGCACAGGATGAACTTCACGTGGGCGGGGGGTTCTTCCATGGTCTTGAGCAAGGCGTTGAACGCCTCGCGTGTGAGCATGTGGACCTCGTCGATGATGTAGATTTTGAATATTGCTTGCCCGGTGGGTGACAGGCCGGCGTTGGCGATGAGTTGGCGAGCCTCTTCCACGGAGCGGTTGGAGGCTCCGTCGATCTCGATGACGTTCAGGTCGTCGCCTCGGCGGATCGCTTCGGCCATGCGGGCTTGGACCTCTTTGGACGGGTATTCGCGCTCGCCGGGCAGCTTGGGGCAGTCGGGGATCGAATCCGGCGCGTTCAGTGCGCAGGCCAGCAGCCGGGCCATGGAGGTCTTGCCCACGCCGCGCGTTCCGGTGAACAGGTACGCGTGGGCCACGCGTCCGGTGGCGATGGCGTTCTGGAGCGTGCGCGCGATGGGCTCCTGGCCGATGACTTGGCCGAAGTCGGTCGAGCGGTAGCGTCGGGCTAAGACGGTGTATGACATCGGTTAAAGTCCAGAGTCCGGGGTCCAGAATCCAGAGTCTGGGGTTACAGGGCTGCGGGACGTGGCAGACACCCATCGCTGCGTAGACAGACGGCCAGGACACCGACGGCACCGGGCGAACGACACTTAGGGCTGCTCCGGTCAAGGCCTGACCCGGTTCATGAGCCCACCCGTGCACCGGGCCCGGCCGCCTATCTTCGCAGCGATCGAGTCTGACTATAGCAACCCCGCCGCGCCGCACCAAGTAGGTGCGAGGGTGGCTAAAAACGGCTATTTTCATATGATAAAGGCTGACAGGCGTTGCTCATCGCCCTTTACAAGTGAGGATTTATCATGGTCCTCTACATCCTCCGCGGCGGGTTTATTCTTTTGGTCGCCGCAGTGACCATGCTCTACGTTCTGCCGTTCCAGGCGGACCAGGGCACCGATTTTGACAACGTGTTGCTCATGACCGGCCTGGCGCTTGGTGTTGCGGGCTTGATCGTGTTGGTGGATGTCGCTGTGCCCGGCAAGAAGCTGTCGGCGATCTCGGGGGTTTTCTTGGGGCTGCTGGCGGGGCTGTTGGCTGCGTACGCGTTGAGTTTTGTGGTGGACCTGATTGGGTTGCTGGCCGTGCCCGAGGGCAAGGCCGACCACGAGGCGTTTATGAACCTGCTCGAAGGCGTGAAGGTTATCATCGGGCTGGTCACCTGTTACGTGTCGATCTCGCTGGTGATCCAGACGAAAGACGACTTCCGGTTTGTGATCCCCTATGTCGAGTTCGCCAAGCAGGTGCGGGGCCAGCGCCCGACGTTGTTGGACACCAGCGTGATCATCGACGGGCGCGTGCTCGACGTGGCGGACACGAACATCCTCCAAGGGCATTTGATCGTCACGAAGTTTGTGCTCGACGAGCTGCAGGCGATTGCGGATTCTTCTGATGGTCTTCGCCGTGCGCGGGGGCGACGCGGGTTGGACATTCTTAAGCAGCTCCAGGCCAACCCACGCGTGGACGTGGGCATCGAAGACAGCGACGCCGCGGGCGCGACCGTTGACCAGAAATTGGTGTCCGCAGCTCAGCAACTCCAAGCCAGGATCATGACCCACGACGTGAACCTGAACAAGATCGCGTCGCTGCGTGGGGTGGAGGTGATCAACATCAACGACTTAGCCAAGGCTTTGCGACCGGTGGTGCTGCCGGGGGAGAGGCTGGACGTCAAGCTAATTAAGCCCGGCGAAGCGGCCAACCAGGGCGTGGGCTACCTCGACGACGGGACGATGGTCGTGGTTGAGAACGGTCGGGCGCAGGTCGGCAGCCAAGCGGAAGTGACCGTCACCAGCACGATCCAGACCTCGGCGGGGCGCATGGTGTTTGGGCGTATCGCTGAGAGAGACGACAAGCCACAAAGTCATTGATCTGTGTTGCGTGTTGACGCGTTATCAAATCGTGGTGTTGCTTGGGGTTTATTGCAACCGTGTTCGCTGCGGTTATGCTGAACGCCGCATCAGAGAATCACTAATACGGGTCTAGAGCAACCGGCGTCATTATCAGCCATCCTATTCGGTGACAGTTGTCATGGCGGAGCCGTATTTCACGGCTTGCAAGCAAGCCGTGCCACCCGGCGAATGGCGATTAATCACACCACTTGCTCTAGCTGAATAACGGACACGCGGCATGAGTGGATTACCTCCACCCCCAGGGCCAGACGGGCAACCCCCAAGCGGCGCCGCGGTGCCCCCGGCGAACCCGATGATCCGTTTGGTGGATGTGCACATGTCATTCGGGCCGCTGCGGGTGCTTCGGGGCGTTAGCCTCGATCTGTACCACGGCCAAGCCGCGGTGATCGTCGGGCCCAGCGGCACGGGCAAGAGCGTGTTGCTGAAGATCATTGTCGGGTTGATCAAGCCCGACCGCGGCCAGGTTTTTTTTGAGAACAAGCGGATCGACCGCCTTGGCGAAGCCGAGTTGGTCGAGGTGCGTAAGAAAATCGGGATGTTGTTCCAGATGGGCGCGTTGTTCGACTCGATGAACGTTGAGAAGAACATCTGTTTCCCGCTGGTCCAGCACACGGACATGACGGCTGACCAGATGCGTCAGCGTTGCGCGCGTGCGTTGCGGTTGGTCGGTTTGGAGGGGATCGAGTCGAAGATGCCGTCCGAGTTGTCGGGCGGTCAGCGCAAGCGCGTGGCGTTGGCCAGGGCGGTGGTGCTCGAACCGAGCATTGTGCTTTACGACGAGCCGACGACCGGGCTGGACCCGATCCGCTCGGACGTGATCAACGAATTGATCTCGTCATTGTGTAAGCGGCTGGGGATCACCACCGTGGTAGTGACGCACGACATGGCCAGCGCGAACAAGATTGCCGACCGGATGATCATGCTCTACGATGGCCGCGTCATCGCCGACAGCGACCCGAAGACGTTCTATCAAACCGATCAAGAGCTGGTGCAACGGTTTATCCACGGCCGAGCAAACCCAAGCGAATTGGAAAGCATCCACAGGGGATTCGAGCCGCTGGGCGTGTAGCGTGCTGTGGTCCGCGGCAGAGAGGGCAAGCCGGTGTCGGAAAGAATGCGGAACCTGATCGTCGGCGTCACGGCCCTGCTGGGTTTGGCTGGGGTGTTCGGGCTGTTGCTGCTGTTCGGTTATGTGCCGGCTTGGATGGAGGGCGGTTACGAATTACGCGTGTTGATGAGCGACGCCAGCGGCCTGACGAACGGCAGCCGCGTGCGGTTGAGCGGGATCGACGTGGGCAGGATCACCGCTGTGCGGTTCCGTGAAGAGCCTGGGCAGACCGGCGTGGAGATTGTCACGCTCATCCGCGATGGCGTGCTCGTGCCCAGCCGCGCTGTGGTGCGGGCGGAGAGCCCGCTGATAGGAGGCAACCCGACGCTGGCGTTTGATGTGGGGCACCTGGACGCCGACCAGCTTCGTCTCTGGCTGCCCGTTGATGGGTCGGCTGTGGTCAAGGGCGAATCGTTGACCCTGGTGAGCCAATTCGCCGGTGAGCTTGAGGCGGCCATGGCCGAGCCGACCAAGCAATTTAACCAGATCGCCAGGCGGTTCGACTACCTCAGCCAAGAGTGGGCTGTTGTCGGCGAAAACCTCAACCGTTTGATCGGTCCGAACACGCCTGGGGATGTGGACACCGGCGCGACGGTGGGCAACCTGACCACGGTTTTGGCCCGTGCCGACCAGCGTCTCGCGGAAGCGGGGCGGGTGATCGACGGGATCAACCAGTGGGTGAACAATCCGCGGATGCAGCAAGACGCCACGGCCGCCGTCGCCAACGCACGCCAGGCCATGGAGCAACTCAACAACGCGCTGCCACGGCTTGAGCACCGGCTTGTCGCTTTGGCGGACGACATGGCCGGCGCGGTCGGCACCATGCAAGCAGTGCTCAGCAGAGCGCAGGCAGGCGAGGGCACCGTGGGTAAGCTTTTCAACGACCCGGCGGTGTATGACAATCTTAATGACACGGCTCAGCGTCTGGGGTTGGCGTTGGACGAGTTGCGGCTGATGATCCAGAAATGGAAAGCCGAGGGGTTGCCCGTCCAGTTTTAATGAGGATCGCGGGCGGTTGCCGCTGCGAGTCTCTCCTACCTAAAAACCAAGTTTTGATCGGTGCGGGCGTGGTCTGTACTTGTTGGCATAGAATACGTCTTTATGAAGTACGTCATTATCATCCCCGACGGTGCGGCCGACCACCCGCTTGACGAGTTGGACGGCAAGACGCCTTTTGAAGCGGCGGACAAGCCCAACACCGATCGGCTTAGCATCCACGGCAGGCAGGGGACCGTGGCGACCACGCCCGAGGGTTTTAGCTGCGGCTCGGACGTGTGCACGATGAGCCTGCTGGGGTACGACCCGTCGCGCTACCACACCGGTCGCGCCCCGCTCGAAGCGGCGGCCATGGGGCTGGAACTGGCCCCTAGCGACTGGGTGTTCCGCGTGAATCTTGTCGCTGTGATCGAGGGGCGGATGCACGACCACTCGGCTGGGCACATCACCACCCAAGAGGGCACCAAGCTGCTGTCCGATCTGGCTGGTCGGCTGGACCTGGCGGGGCTGACGCTTTATCCGGGCGTGAGCTACCGCAACATCATGATCGACTCGGACGGCACGCGCGACTGGTCGAAGCTGGTGACCACCCCGCCTCACGACATCCTCGACAAGCCCATGTCTAAGCACCTGCCCACGGGCGGGCCACACGCGGAGCTGCTCAAGCAGATGATCCTTGAGAGTGAGGTGTTGTTCAGAGATCACGAGGTCAACCAAACACGTCGGGAGCTTGGCGAGTTGCCCGCGACGCACGTTTGGCCTTGGGGGCAGGGCAGGCCGCCGCAGATTCCCAGCTTTGAGTCGCGGTTCGGCTTACGCGGGGCGATGATCACCGCGGTGGACCTTTTGGCTGGGCTGGCTTCGCTGATCGATTGGGACCGCTTGGACGTGCCGGGCCAGACGAGCTACCACGACACGGATTATGTCGCGGCGGGTAAGCACGCCATCGCGGCGCTGGATCGGTACGATGTGGTGTGTGTGCATATCGAGTCTCCCGACGAAGCGTCCCACGGGGCGGACGCGCAAACCAAAGTCGCCGCGATCGAAGCGATCGACAAGCACGTCGTGGGCCCCATTCACGAGGCGCTGGAGCGGCTAGGCGGCGGGTACCGCATTCTGTACATGCCCGACCACTACACGTCGGTTTCTACGCGCATGCACGACCCGACGCCCGTGCCGTTCATGATCCACGGCGAGAACGTTAAGAGCGTGCTCGAACGGCCGTTCAATGAGCGCAACGCGGGCGAGGCGGACCTGCATATCCAAGTCGGGCACGACCTGATGGAGTATTTCCTGTTTAGCGGGCTGTCGTAGCGGGCTGCCATTGCGGCACCCGTCGGGCGGGCAGGGCGGGTATTTGTCAGGTATTTAGCCTATAAGTTCTTATAATTAGTGTGACTACGTTGTTTGATGTGGCGCGCCGATTGCTCATTGTTTTGGTGACTGAGCGGCGATTGGGGCTCGGCACGCGGCTGAGAACCTTGGGAAACGCGTATGAGCGTTAAATACAAGGACTACTACGAAGTCCTGGGTGTGAAGCGAGACGCTTCTCAGGAAGAGATTAAGCGCGCCCACCGGCGTTTGGCGCGCAAGTACCACCCGGACGTGAACAAGGGCGACAAAGCGGCTGAAGAAAAGTTTAAGGAAGCCAGCGAGGCTTACGAGGTCCTCAAAGACCCGGAGACGCGAAAAAAGTACGACGCGTTGGGAGCCAACTGGAAGTCGGGTCAGGAATTCACCCCGCCGCCTGGTTTTGAGAACATCCACTTCGAGTTTGGCGGCCAAGGGGGCCAGGGCTTTAACTTCAGTGGCGGGGGCGGCGGTTTTAGCGATTTTTTTGAGATGCTCTTCCGTCAAAGCGGGCAGGGCGGCGGGCGTGGCGGCGTGGAAGATCTTTTCGCGGGCAGGGTTCACCCAGGCGGGTCCAGGGCGGCGCAAGCCCCCGCGCACACGGAGGCGGGCCTGACGATCAGCCTGGAAGACGCTTACTACGGCGCGGCTAAGCAGATCACGCTCCAAGACCCGTCGAACGGCTCGACCAAGACGCTGAACGTAAAAATCCCGCCGGGCACGACGACGGGAGCGAAGATCCGATTGGCCGGGCAAGGCGGTCGGGGCGTCGGCGGGCGGGCGGGGGACGTGTTGCTGAAGATCACGATCGCACCCCACCCGCGGTTTGAGGTGCAGGGGCACAACCTGCACATGACGCTGCCGGTCTCGCCCTGGGAAGCGACGCTGGGCGCGAAGGTGCCTGTTAAGACGCTCGACGGGGAGATTACGCTGACGGTGCCGGCGGGCGCCCAGAGCGGTCAGAAGCTGCGTCTGCGTGAGAAGGGGCTGCCCGAGCGTGGCCAAGGGGCGGGGCGGGGCGACCTGCTGGTCCAACTGAAGACCGTGGTGCCTAAAGACCTGAACGACCGCGAGCGGGAGCTGTTTGAAGCGTTGGCAAAGGAATCGGAATTCGACCCACGCAAGGAGCAAGAGAAGTAACACCCCCGGATCGCACGGGCTCAAGCTGTACGAACCAGAAAAACGGGGATGCATCACTACCGGGAGGGCACGATATGGACCTGAACCGACTGACACAAAAATGCCAAGAAGCCTTGCACGACGCGCAGGCTGTCGCCGTCCAGCACGGGCACCGCGAAGTGGACGGCGAGCACTTGTTGCTGGCGCTGTGCAGGCAGGAAGACGGCTTGATCGGGCGGCTGTTTGAGAAGATGAACCGCCCGGCCGACGTGGTGATCGCGGAAGTGCAGCGGGAATTGGCCAAGCGGCCTTCCGTGTCGGGGCCTGGCATGGAGCCGGACAAGATCGCGATCACCCAGCGTCTCAACCGCATCTTGGTCGACGCCGAGAAGCAGGCCAAGCAACTCAAGGACGAGTATGTCTCGGTGGAGCACCTGGTGTTGGCGATCATTGCCGAGGGCGGGGCGGCTCCTGCGGGCAAGATATTGACTGGCTTGGGCATCACGCGGGACGCGTTCCTCGAAGCGTTGACGCAGGTGCGCGGGCACCAGCGCGTTCAGAGCGCTAACCCGGAGGCGACGTACGAGGCGTTGGACCGGTACGGCCGCGACCTGGTCAAGGAAGCGCGCACGGGGAAAATGGACCCGGTGATCGGGCGCGACGCCGAGATCCGCAGGGTGATCCGGGTGTTGTCGCGCAAGACGAAAAACAACCCCGTGCTCATTGGTGAGCCGGGCGTGGGCAAGACGGCGATTGTCGAGGGTTTGGCCCAGCGGATCGTTCGCGGTGATGTGCCCGAGGGACTCAAAGACAAGACCGTTTTCGCGCTGGACATGGGCGCGTTGGTGGCTGGGGCGAAATACCGCGGCGAGTTTGAGGAACGCCTCAAGGCTGTGCTGCAGGAAATCAAGCACAGCGACGGGCGCATCTTGCTGTTCATTGACGAGCTTCACACGATCGTGGGGGCGGGCAAGGCGGAGGGGGCGATGGACGCGGGCAATATGCTCAAGCCTATGCTCGCGCGTGGCGAGTTGCACTGCGTGGGTGCGACCACGCTCGACGAGTACCGCTTGCACATCGAGAAAGACGCGGCGTTGGAGCGTCGCTTTCAGCCGGTGCTGGTCGAACCGCCGACGGTGGAAGATACGATTTCGATCCTGCGAGGCTTGCGCGAGCGGTACGAGGTACACCACGGCGTGAAGATTCAAGACGGGTCGCTCGTGGCTGCGGCTGTGCTGAGTAACCGGTACATCTCCGATCGTTTTCTGCCTGATAAGGCGATTGATTTGGTCGACGAGGCGTGCGCCATGATCCGCACGGAGATGGACTCTATGCCCGCCGAGTTGGACGAGGTGACCCGTCGTGTGATGCAGTTGGAAATTGAAGAGGCATCGCTCAAGAAGGAGAAAGACGACGCCAGCAAGCAGCGTCTCGGGTCGCTGCGCAAGGAGTTGGCTGATCTGAAGGGTCGAGCAGACGCGATGCGCGCCCAGTGGGACAACGAGAAGCAGGCATTGCACAAGGTTGCGGCGTTGCGTGAGCAGATCGAACAGATCCGCTTGCAGATCGAGCAAGCCGAGCTCGCTTACGACCTGAACAAAGCGGCTGAGTTTAAGCACGGGCGGTTGCCCGAGGCCCAGCGTCAGCTCGAAGCGGAGGAGCAGAAGCTGCACGAGCGGCTTGCCGGCGGCGACGGGCAACGGTTGCTGCGCGAGCAAGTGACCGAAGACGAGATCGCCCAGATCGTCGCGCGGTGGACGGGCATCCCTGTGACGCGCCTGGTCGAAGGCGAAAAGGAGAAGCTACTGAAGCTCGACGAGACGCTGCACGAGCGTGTGATCGGCCAAGACGAGGCTGTGCAGCTCGTGGCAGACGCGGTGATTCGTGCGCGGTCGGGCATCAAAGACCCGCGTCGGCCGATCGGGTCGTTCCTGTTCCTTGGGCCGACGGGCGTGGGCAAGACGGAGCTGGCCCGGGCGTTGGCTGAGTCGCTATTCGACAGCGAAGACAACATCGTGCGTATCGACATGAGCGAGTACATGGAGCGGCACGCGGTGTCGCGGCTGATCGGTGCGCCGCCGGGGTATGTGGGGTATGACCAAGGCGGGCAGCTTACCGAGGCTGTGCGACGCAAGCCGTATTGCGTGATCCTTTTCGACGAAATCGAGAAGGCCCACCACGACGTGTTCAACGTGCTGTTGCAGATCCTCGACGACGGCCACGCCACCGACGCGCAGGGGCGGACCGTGAATTTCAAGAACACGGTCATCATCATGACCAGCAACATCGGCTCGCACCACCTGCTCGATGACAGCGTGTTGGGGGCGGGGGAGATCAGCGACCAGGCGCGCAACGCGGTGATGGCCGACCTGCGTGGCCACTTCCGCCCCGAGTTTCTCAACCGTGTGGACGACGTGGTGCTGTTCAAGCCGCTGCGGCTCGATGAGATTAAGCAGATCGTCGGGTTGCAGGTGAAGGATATACGCAAGCGTTTGGCCGAACGGCAGATTGAGCTAGAGATCAGCGACGACGCCACGCAACTGATCGCCGAAGCCGGGTACGACCCGGCCTACGGCGCCCGCCCGCTGAAGCGTTACCTTCAGCACGAACTTGAGACGCGAATCGGCAGGGCGATTCTGGCTGGTGACGTGGCGGAGGGCGCTACGCTCAGGGTGACGGTTCAAGACGGTAAGCTTGTGGTCGAGACGGTGAGCGGTGCGGCGGCGGGTGCGGCTTGATTCGCATGGGGTGGTATAGGGCCGCGTTAAGGCATTTTTGTAAACATGAAGCCCACGGGTTGAATCCGTGGGCTTCTGTGTGGATCGGTTGCGGCTGGCGGGTCAGGGTGCCGCGTCTCTAAAGCACCCCCCTAGGTGCTACGGACATTCATCCGCATGTTGTGATTCCGGCGGCGAGCCAGACGAAGGCGGCAAAGTTGGAGGCCTTCTTCTCGTAGCGGGTGGCAACGCGACGGCACTGCTTGATCAGGCGGAAGAATCGTTCGATCAC
>JAJDCS010000011.1 GCA_029260715.1 Phycisphaeraceae bacterium
TGCACCTCGATCGCCCGAAGTTTGCTGATGATCTGTTCTGGTGTGTATCGCTTCCTAGCCATCGTCTGACCTTTCCTGAATGTGTCCATGATCGTGAGTTTATCTCACAAATCTTGGGCTGGTTTTCAGGGGGCAGGTCAATACATAGCCAAATTAATATGCCCATCTTTGATACAGTTCCTCCATTCGCGATGGTATTTTTTGAGTCGTTGCAGCAAGGAAGAAGCATTGCTTCCATCAAACGTAGAAGCGGCGTGAACAATATCCTGAAAAAATGAGTCGATATCGAATTGATTCGCCCGTTTCCGTTTCATGTTGATGCCCTTGATTAAATCGGATTGGCCGACCACGCCGGGGTACAAGGGCATCAAGCACACCGACGAGGCCAGCCATAAGCGGTAGCTAGCCGCCCCAATCCGACAAATGTTTAAAAAATACTACGCTCTTTAACACGGCGAGCCCACCCTAGTGACACGCCTAATTCACCTTCTGGTTGATAGTCGGACCATTCCACCGTTGTGGTAAACCGCTTTCTACTTGAGCATCTCGTCAACAACAGACTGGAATCTTATTTTTGGCCGGGCCGTGTAGGTACCTCGGATGCCCCAGGGGGTCGAAAAGGGGGCGGGGGGGTCTCAACACTTTTTTCTTTCGCAACCCGCCCTGTGGCCCTCCGCTCACGGCCCATCCATGCACCGCGAGCACCAGCCACCCCACACCAGCCCGCTACCCCAGCCGCTGCATGACCTCTATGGCCTTCTGGTGGTCCTGCTCGGCGTACAGTTCCGTCACGCACGCCGAGCGGTGCCCCAGGATCACGCGGGCCACCTCGATGCCCTCTTCGCGTCGTATGTGCGTCGCGGCGTTGTGCCGTAGCTGGTGTGGGTGCCAGCGGTGCTCTTTGCGCCACCGCTTCAGTTCGTCCCCCGCCAAACCGTCCGGTGGCGGGAATGCCTTGTCACAGCCCCGCTGGATCGCCCGCCTGTAGCTGGCCGCCGTGTAGTGATCCTGAGGGTATCTAACAGGCTTTTTCTTGCGGTTGGTACCCGGTGAATTACCCCAATTGAGAGGCGTCTCGCGGCATTCGTGCCTCACTGCCAAGCGTTCAAGCTCTGCCTCCCTCGGTGAGAACAAACAGGCGTCCACTGCACGCCCGGCGAGAAACGGTCGTATCACCTCTTGCCCTCGCGGGCCGATGTACAGCACGCGATCGTAGCCGTGGTGGGCGGTTTTGTGATCCTGTGGTTTGTATGTCCAGACGTGGCCGCCGGTGTCGATGTCCACCGGTCGCATCGCCATCAACTCACCAGGACGTGCAGCGGTTAGCAATTGAAGCTGTACCAAAGCCCAGACCTGACGGCTGACGTGAGGCCTGATGGCGTCAATGCACCCATGCGGCACGGGTTTGACCGGCCCAGTTTCCTTAGCATCACTACGGCCCCGGCGTAACCCCTCGACGGATTGCAACGCATTGAGGACGCTTGACGGGACAAGTTCATTGCTCACGCCCCACTTGAATACCCTCCGAATATCATTGGTCCGCTCATTGACCGTGGACCGGGCAAGCCCCGAATCAACGAATGTCTGACGAACGGCTTTGAGTGCGAGTGGTCCAAACTCGGTAACGCAAGCCGACCCGTAGAGACGTTTCAATGGCCGCAGGGCGTGTTTGATTTTCTGTAGGTGTCTTGGCTTGTGATAGCTCGTGGCCCACCTCCAATAGCCCGCTACCAGGTGTACCACCGTGAGATTGTCATCGGGCTTGATCGGAGGCCTGCCACCGTTCGCTATCCACTCTGCGATTAAACGGTGGTAGCCCTGTTTGCTTTCTTGTGAGCTATAAACGCCGAGATAGTGTCTCCGTCCATTGATCGAAACGAAAGCTTGGTCAGCACAATTGGGGCGTTTCTGCTTGCGGTATTTCGGGGTTCGGGATGAGGTTTGTTGTGTGATTTTCGCCACGGTTACGGCCTCCCAACTTGGGAAACGTATCAGGTGATACGTTTCTGGTTCTGGGTTACAGCCGCACCGTCGCGTAGACGGGTATCCCCAACACGGGGATTCAGCTTACTTTATGTCAAGTGGGCCATACTGGACTTGAACCAGTGACCTCCTCGATGTCAACGAGGCGCGCTAGCCAACTGCGCTAATGGCCCAAATTTTTCAGGCACTTGTGGCGATTTTCAAAATCGCTTGTGCCGCTCAGCGCCGCGTGGTGCGGGTCGCTGCTAATGGCTGCATTATATTCAGGTTGCGGAGCGTTACCATCGTCTAAATTAATAACTGCAAGCCTACCCGTCGGCTGGCTCGGATTCGCCGTCATCTGTTTCTTGGACGCTGTCACCGACCGGCTCAAACCCTACCCGCTGGGACAGCGATTCGATCGAAAGCGGGTTCAGCTCGTCCCGATCGCCCAGCGATTGGCTGATTAAGGAGCTGACCCACGGCAGTTGGGCTTTGTTTTCAAAGGTGCCGCGGTCCATCGGGTAGTAAGCGTCCACACGCACCAACGCCAAGCTCGTTGCCCGATCAAGTGCGACGTGGCCGACGCGTTGCTCAGCGGAAACCTGCTCAAGGCTGCCCGGCTCCCAGGGGGATTCGCTCGACGCTTGCTGCTGCATTTGAGCGGCCATCACCTGATTCGCCAAATCAAACACACGGCCCACAAAGGCTTCGTCTTGGCCGATGCCTTCGATCTGCGGTGTTTCGAGTTGCCCCGTGAAGCCCACCAAGCGTTTCGGGAAGGGTTGCGTGGTAACCCGCCGCAAGCCCGTTTCAGAGGCCAGCCGCTCGATGCCCTGTTCCTTCAGCCGGGCCATCCACGTCGGTGCGTCTTCCTTAAGACGTTTGTACGCTTCAAGCCGCTTCGCGTCGCGCGTCACCTGATCGCGGGCGTCTTCCAGGGAAACGGGCACACGGCTCGGCTGTGCGTCGGTGAGGCGGAAGAGATACCTCGCACCGTCGCCCGACACCATCGGCACGCTGGGCAGTTTGGTTTGAAGACGCAGGGCAAGCAGGGGGTGGTTGCTATCGGCGCCGGTGATCTCTTTGGCGCTCATGACATACTGGATAAATTGCGTCCGCTGATGGCCCACCGGCCACGCCTCGGCGATCCCCGGCAACGCCCGTAAACCGGAGACGGACTGCCACTGGTCGCTGTGGTGGTGCATGATCGGCAAAACGTCGAACTGCTCGTGGAGCGTCTGGGCGACTTTGACGATCGGCATCGGCTGCCACTCGCCGGGGGCCACGCGGTAGCCCCCCTTCTCCTCCAAGCCGCGTGCGTCTTCGAGCATGATGGCCTGGGCGGTCTTGATGATCTTCTCGGCTAACTCGGTGGCTTTTTGGTCTTTGAGGCGGGTGATGATCCCTTCTCTCGCGTCCCGGTAAGGCCGCAGCATCGCCCGGGGCGTGTCCGCTTGCTCCTGGTCGCTGTCATCCGCGGGCTGGGGCGCGGTGAACTCCTCTGGGTGGGTGTCGTAATACCTAAGCGCCTCGGCTTCCTCGACGCGCACCTTCTCTCGTACACGCCCAAGCGAAATCTCTAAGTATTCAATCTTCACCCTGTCGGGCACGCGGTACCCAAGGCCGTATGGCTCGCTCTGACCAGGCAGCTTGCCCTTGTATTGCTTAAACAATTCCACAAGCCGCGGTTCGGTAGGCTCCGGCACGCCGAGCAAGTAGCGGTCGGCCGGGACGGTCAGCAGCGAGACTTTGACTTTTGAATCGGTGTCTTGGAGCAGGTGCATCAGCAGCGGCTGGCTGAGGCGGGGCTTGCCTTTGAAAGCCGACTCGGCCATGCCAAGCCCAAGGTAGTGCCCGCGTTGAAGCAACTGGGCCGCCGCGAACGCAAGTTGTAGCCGCTCATCGGCGGACACGTGGACCAAGCCGTATACCAGTTCTTTGTAAGACTGCGTGACCAGCCAGGCTCGCAGCGCCTCGCGCATGGCTTGGGGGGGCACCCTTGAAAGCTTGGCACGCTTGGCTAGCTCGGCGTCGTCAATCCTCAAGGTGGTTAATAACCGGTTGATCTCCGCGTCGCTGGCTGACAGGCCCATGCGTTGGGCGTCGCGCTGGATCAGCAGCCACTGCAGAGGGTGTGGCTGTCCGCCGTCGGCCATGGCCATCTGCAGCAGCAGCGGCGCCACGTCCTGCACCAGTCGCATCTGCATGCCCGCGAGGCGCTGGTCGCCCAGCGTGATCTCCTCGCCTTGGAGGGTGCCGATGACCTCCCCAGTCGGGTCGGGCGTAAACATGCTAAGCGTCGGCTGGATCAGGAACGCGATCATCAATAGCCCCACGCCGACCGCGAGGATGTACTTGTTGTATTCTCGAAAAAACTTGAGCATAAAGCCCGGCTCCTAAGGGCGGGTCGACCCGCAAAGCGGACAGTATAGCGTCTCTACGAGGCTCTATCTCACGTGGCCGACCGGAGCCGGCCTGAGGCCGCCATGTCAATTGTTTTAGATATTAAGATTGAATTCCGGCAAGTATACGAAATACTTGAGGGTAAACAGCCACCGCAGGACCATCTTCAGCGGCAGCATGGCCATAATGACCAAATGGAAAGCCATGATATAGAACCGCGTCGAGCCCATCTGGTTGTACATCCGGTACATCACCGTCCGGGCCAGCACCACAGGCAGCGCGAGACACCAGAAAGCCGTGAACACAATCCCGACCGCTTCGCGCGCGAACGGGTTCTTTGGCAACGGCTGGCCTAACCCGAACACCCAAAAATAGTCGCTGAGGTTGATATTGGTCAGCGGGACCTGCAGGTGTGAGTCCCAATACTCGTACGGGCCGAAGAAGTTCCAGTTGGGCCCACGCAGGAATGTGCCGAATACGATCAACACCACCCACAGAATCAGAAACCCGAACAGCCAAACCCACAGCGCAAACTTACGCTGGGCTATGGTGTAAAACCCGTTGCCCTTGGGGTTGATGTCGATGTACGGCATGGCGATCAGCCCGGTGACGATCAAGCCCGGCAGGATCACGCCTGCGATCCAAGGGTCGAAATAGACCAGCATCTCCTGCAAGCCCAGGAAGTACCACGGCGCTTTGGACGGGTTGGGCGGTCCGGCGGGGTTGGCGGGGCTTTCCAGCGGAGCACGCAGCACGATCGACCAGAGCACCAGCGCCGCCGAGGCGAGGACCATGCAGATCATCTCGGTGTAGACCAGGTCCGGCCAGACGAGGACCTTGTCTTCCTTGTCCGCGTCGGGCAGGGGCAGGCCCGCTTCGAGGCGGGCGTCGTTGATCGCCGCTTGGCGGAACGCCACCCACAGGCACAGCCCCATGGCCAACAGCATGATGGTAATCGGTACGTTGTCAGGCTTCTTGAGGATTAAGAGGTAGTTGTAATCGATCAGCATGCTGCCGAAGTAGAACACGCAGGCCCCAGCGGTTAGGGCGATGATTACCTTGGGCTTGGTCCACTTGCGGTACCAAAGCATCATCAAGATAAACCCGACCGTGAAGATCGGCAGGCTAAACTCGGGCACGCTCAGCGCGTTGACAAGGTCTTTAATCTTCTCGATAGCGGGGTTGGTGAAGAACGGCTTGCCCGCCCCGCCGGACGCGAGCGTTGGGATGATGAACTGTGTCATACGGATGTCCTTATCCAGACCCGATCGCCCCTCGCCGCTTGTTACCTATCTCCCGCCGGGTTTACCCAGCCAACCCTTACAACGGCCCGCTGATGCCACCATCTTTTCGGATGCGCCAAAAGTGGATCGCGATCAGCACCGCCAGCACCAGCGGCAGCGCGATGCAATGCAGCACGTAGAACCGCATCAGCGCGTTCTCGCCAACGCTCGTGCCCGCCAGCAGCAGATACGCCGCGTCGGACTTCACCGTCACCAGCGGCACACCGCCGGGCAGTTGTACTAGATCGGTAAACGGCCCCTGCATACCCAAAAACGGCGTGGCCTTGCCCATGTTCGACCCCACGGTGATCGCCCAGATGGCTAACTGGTCCCACGGCAATAGATAGCCCGTGAACGACATCAGCATGGTCAGAACCAAGAGGATCACGCCCACGCCCCAGTTGAACTCGCGCGGCGGCTTGTACGACCCCGTCAGGAACACGCGCATCATGTGCAGCCAGATGGCGATGATCATGGCGTGAGCCCCCCACCGGTGGATCTCTCGTAGGAGCCCCAGCGTGACGTGGGCACGCAGGCCGATGATGTCCGCGTAGGCGTATTCCGGCACCGGGCGGTAGTAGAACATTAAGAGCACGCCGCTGATTGTCTCGGCCAGGAATAGGAAGAACGTCAGCCCGCCCATGCACCAGGTGAACGACAACCGGATGCCGCTCTTGCGTACGGCCACGGGGTGCAGGTGCAGGAACAGGTTGCTCATCACCGCCATGACGCGCGTTCGCCGATCGCGCGGCACGCCGTGGCGGAAGATCGAGTTCCAGATCTGTGTGGAGCGGACGTAATCAAGCGCTGAACGGACAGGCTGCATCATGGCTGGTGTTTATCCCGGTTGTTGAACCACTGCTCTGGCCACCAACGGCACGTCAATCCGCAAAGGTCATTACACACGACGCATTGTGCTGATCTTGCAGGAGG
Organism: Phycisphaeraceae bacterium; assembly: GCA_029260715.1. Classification (GTDB taxonomy): domain Bacteria; phylum Planctomycetota; class Phycisphaerae; order Phycisphaerales; family Phycisphaeraceae; genus OFTM12. Next base: position 6,585 of record JAJDCS010000011.1, read on the forward strand.
TTGCAAGTGGGCGACAGCCGTGGGCCGTCTTGCAGATGGTTCTTTTGAGACCTCAATGGTGCTAGACGTTGATCGACGCGCCCGGGAACGTCCACTGTCCCAGTTCCTGACGGAATTTTGTTGACTTGTCGACCACGATGTACTCGCCTTCGAGGCTAATTTTGTACCGCTCCAGCGGGCGGGGCGCGGGGCCTTCAAAGTTTACACCGTTCACGTAGAAACCCGAGCCGTGGCAGGGGCACTTAAATTTTTGATCGGACTGCAGCCAGTTGGGGATGCAGCCCAGGTGCGTGCACGTGGTGCTGATCGCCACAATCTCGCCGTTGGCTTGGTGGACGATCCAGACACCCTGCGAGCCCTTGAACTGCTCATAGACACCCGGCTCGGCGTACTCACCGAGCTTGCCGGCGCGGAAGACGCTCGGCGGCTCTTTGGTGACCTTGGGGACCATAAAGGATTGCAACGCGGCGCCGGCGGTGGCGAACGTGGCGGCCAACGCGCCCCACGCCAGCGCCAGGGCCGTGCTGAACTGGCGGCGTGTCATCTTGGCGGCGTCGGCGAGTAACCCGGCTTTCTGGCGGATGCGGTCGGCGACGCTGGGTGCAGGGCGGCTGTACCCGCTGCCGACCATGGCCGCTGCCAGTGCGTCGGGCGGCGCGCCCCTGCCGACGGTCGAAGCGACGGCTTCCGCAGGGGCTTTGGCTTGGCGGATGGTGACGCCCGGCCCGCCTGCCGAGCGGCTGCCGCTGGTGTGGGAAGTCTGTAGCAAGCCTGCCCACTTCGGATCGGGCGGGCCTTCGAGTATTGCCACGGCGGGCTTGGCCGCACCCCCGCCGCCGGCGGGGGCCGCTGCCGCGGCGGCTTCTTCCTGACCGGCCCAAGGCTCGGGGCCTTCAACCTCGATCGTCTCAAATTTGATCACGTCGACCGGGCAGCCCTCGGCTGCGGTGATGATCGACGGCGTGAGCGGCTTGGTGAAATCCGCCTTCAGCGCTTCGGGGCGGATGACACACGTCTCTTCCTGCACGTCGAACACAGGCGGGCAGTCGGTCTCACACGAGTCGCAGACAATGCAGCCCGGTGCGATCCATACTTTGACAACTTCTTGATGCGTTTCAGCCATGGGGGTCTGACCTCTGAGGGGTGAGATGAGAGCCACTCGTTCTCGTTATTTTGATCGTTATCGGTCGATCAAGCGCACATGCTCCAAACCTAGATAAACAACACGGACCCGGAAGTTGGCCCACGCCCGCCGCAGGCACCGGCCAAGTGGTTATGGCTGCCGCCCCGTCCGCTTTGCCCTGCTGAGCACAAGCTGGCTGGCGGCGTTTCGGATCACCCGGCTAGGGTCACTATCGGCTAACCGCTGAATCTTATCCCATATCAACGGGTCGTTCGAATCACTTAGTGACGCCAGCGTGGCCAAGATAACCCGGTCGGCAGCGCCGGGGGGCATTTTGGGGCTTTCACCGGGTGAGCCTGCGGCGGGCTGGTCGGCGGGTAGCTGGCTTAACGTGTCGCGGTCCAGCAAGACCCCAGCGACAAACCGGGCCGCGTTTGCGTCGCCCAAGCGGGTCAGGGCCACCGCTGCGTTCCAGCTCGCCTCGCGCATTTTTATACCCACCGAGTCTTCCATAGCGGCGCGTAGCTGGGTTAACACTTGCTTGTCGCCCGGTTCGGCCAACCTGCCCAGCGACGCGGCGACGGACGCGCGCACCATGGGCGAGTCGTCAGCGAGCATGCTGGTTAGGCCGGGTAGCGCCCGGCGCGCGTCCCGCTGGTCGGGCCAGTTTAAAACACCGCTGACCGCGCCTTGCCGGGCAAACGGATGGGTGGCTTGCGTGTGGGTGATGATCGCCTCCAAGCCGCCGGGCTGGCCCAGTTGGCCGATCGCCATGAGCAGGTAAGCCTGCAAGACCTGCTCATCCGGGGCGACGTGCTGGTCCAGGATCTCGACCAAAGCGTCGCTGATCCGCTTTTTCTCGGTTGGGTTGGAGATGGCGGGGATCATGGTGGCGATGTTGTACGCCGCCAGCCCGCGGTCTTTGTACCGTGGGTCTTGCAGGCCCATGGCCATCCGCCCCGCACCGCTGGACTGCCGCAGCTTCATCAGGTGGGTGTCGATGCTGTCCTTGGCACCGGCCAGCAGCGCGAACCCCCACGCCAAGGCGATACACACGCCCACAATCACCGCGGGGATCACCACCAACTGGGCTATCTGCAGCCCGAACGGCGTCGGGGTTGGCTGCGGCGGCGGCTGGGCCGGGTCGCTTTGGCCCGGCATGGGCAGCGGCTCGGTGGGGCCGGGGTCCGATGGTTGGGTGGGAGGCTCGTTAGAAGGCGTGTCAGTCATGGGCGGCGGTCGATTCTGGGCGTCTGGGGTTCGGTTGGCCGATCCATCAGAAGCACACGGGCCGCTTTAAAATAGACCGGCCGTATGAGTCGCTACGGGGATGATAATCAGAAGCGATAGCCAGAGCGAACAAGCCGACGCTCAAGATATATTTTTCAGAAAAATGATAGACCGCCGTGCAATCGCTATGATAATCGTCCGTTAAAGCGTCGAGGGATTACCCACCATCGTTCGTTACGTGATGGAGACCGGCCATGTCTACAGCGATGCGTCCTATAGCGGCTCAGTCGGCAAAGCGTAAAGTGAAGGCCACCAAACCGACAGACGGCTGGACCCACGAGCACTCAGCCAGCCTTTACGACATCGAGCGCTGGGGCCAAGGCTACTTCTCCGTCGGGCCCCAAGGCCACGTCAAGGTACACCCCACCAAACAGCCCGGCCGCAGCATCGACCTGAAGCAGCTTGTCGACGAGTTGAGACAGCGGGACATCCAGCCGCCGATCCTGATCCGGTTCGCGGACATCCTCAAACACCGCGTGGAAGACATCCACCTCGCGTTCAATGACGCGATCAAAGAGCACGAGTACCACGGCGGATACCGCTGTGTGTACCCGATCAAGGTCAACCAGCAGCGCCACGTGGTTGAGGAGCTGCTGTCATTCGGCAAGCAGCACAGCCTGGGCCTGGAGGCGGGGTCGAAGCCCGAGCTGCTGGCTGTGATGGCGATGGTCGAAGATGACTCGACCCCGATCATCTGCAACGGCTTCAAAGACGCCAAGTTCATCGAAGCGGTCATCCTGGCGACCAAGATCGGCAAGAACATCATCCCCGTGGTGGAGAAGTTCAGCGAACTTAAGCTGATCGCCAAGTACGCGAAGCTGCACCAGGTCAAGCCGTCGATCGGCATCCGCGTCAAGCTCGCCTCGCGCGGCGCCGGGCGGTGGCAGGGGTCGGGGGGCGTGCGGTCGAAGTTCGGGCTGTTTATCAGCGAAGTGGTCGAAGCCCTGGAATTCCTCCGGGCCAACGACATGGGCGACTGCCTGAACCTGCTGCACTTCCACCTGGGCAGCCAGATCAACAACATCCGCAACATCAAAGCGGCGGTGATCGAGCTGGTGAGGGTCTACGTGGAGCTGCAGCGAATGGGCGCGGGCCTGGAGTACATCGACGTGGGCGGCGGGCTGGGCGTGGACTACGACGGGTCCAAGACCAACTTCGAGTCGAGCATCAACTACACGCTCCAGGAATACGCCAACGACATTATCTTCCACATCAAAGACGTTTGCGATCAATCCCAGGTCGAGCACCCCACGGTGATCACCGAGTGCGGGCGCACGATGGTGGCCTACCACAGCGTCCTGGTGTTCAACGTCCTGGGGTGGACCGGCTTCGATGGTTTCGCCGTGCCCCCGTCGCTTACCGAAGACCAGCGCAAGCAGACCCCCCGCCCGGTGGTCACGCTGTTTGATGCCTACCACGACGTCAACCACAAGAACTTCAACGAGTACTACCACGACGCGCAACTGGCCCTGGAAGAGACGCTCAACCTCTTCAGCCTAGGCTACTGCGGGCTGGAACACCGCAGCCTCGCCGAGCGGCTGTTCTTCGGGTTGTGCTCCAAGGCGCTGGAGATCGTCCGAAAAATGGACTACGTGCCCGAGGAGTTTGAGGGCCTTGAAACGATGCTGTCGAGCACGTACTTCTGCAACTACTCGATCTTCCAGTCGATGCCCGACAGCTGGGCCATCGACCAGTTGTTCCCCATCATGCCCATCCACCGTCTCAACGAAGAGCCCACCTGCCGGGGCATCTTGGCGGACATCACCTGCGACTCGGACGGCACGATCGACCGGTTCATCGACCGCAAGGACGTCAAGCCCGTGCTGGAGCTGCACCCCTACACCGGCAGCGACTACTACCTGGCCGCGTTCCTGGTGGGCGCGTACCAGGAAATCCTCGGCGACATGCACAACCTGCTCGGCGACACCAACGCCGTGCACGTGAGCCTCGACGGCGACGGGCGCGTGTGCATCGACGAAGTCGTCGAGGGCGACACCGTGCGCGAGGTCCTGCAATACGTCCAGTTCTCAGCGAGCGAGCTGATGCGCTCGATGCGCAAACGCGTCGAGCAAGCACTCATGGAAAACCGGATCACGCTCGACGAATCCCGCGTGCTGCTGAAGTTCTACGAATCCGGCCTGGCGGGGTACACCTACCTGGAATAAGCAACGCTACACCGGCATCCCCTCGGACAGCCCGGACGAGCAGTTTATGTCTGGCTTGCGCCCGCTGGTTAAAACGCCACTTCAACGCGGACCGTGCCCACCACGGCGTCTTTTAAGTCCACGCCGCCGGGGTTAGCGATGTACTGGATATCCGGCTTCACGCTCACCCAGGGCAGGAGTTGGGCTTTGTAAAACGCTTCGATGGCGGTCTCGGCGTCATCGGTAAAACCTGCCCCGGTCTTGTCGGTGAAACGAACATAACTAGCGCCGAATCCGAAAACGTCCGCGTCACGCCCCGGAAACGCCCCCACACAGACAACACCCGCGCCCACGTGGTGCTGAGCTTCGCTCACGTGCGGGTCGGCGTAGCCGTATTGGAAGAACACGCCAACCCCCTGCTCGTCGTCCTCAATGTCCGGCTTCTCCCGCCACAGGGTTTGGTCGATCACGACGTAGTAGCCCGCTGTGCCGTTTTCGGTGCCGCCATCGAACCGGTCGAACGTGCCGGTGTGCCCCCAAGCGCCGACGCCGAGGCGGCCAGCCAGTTCCCGGCCACCATCACCCCACAAAACGCCCGCCTCACCGATCACAAACCAATCGCCCGGGCTGCCGAAAAAAGTCTTCGGGCCACGTGTGCCCGTCTCGACGCCTTCTTGCAACGCTCCGTCGAACAGCCCGAACTTCACGTACACGCTATCCGTCACGTCGATCGCGATGTTGATACTCATCGCTGGGTCGGGGTAGGTCGGCAGCACAAAGAACGTCGGGCTAAAGCCCATGGACGAGTTGATGAACTCACCGCCGTTGTCCACGTACGCGTATTCGGCGTTGGCATCGACCTTGCCGGCTTTGATCCGCACCCCGCCATCGGCCAAAAACTGCTCGAACCAAAGCTCGGCAACCTCGGTGCGGCCGTCGGCGTCGATGTTGGAGTAAGCCTGGAAATCACCCACGTCCGCCGACCCGTCTTCACCGTTTTGGTTCTGAAAGTTCATGAAAACCGTGCCGCCTTCCCACCCGATCAGCTTGTCCAGTTCCAGTGTGATATTGAAATTGAATAGGTGGCGGAAAGACGAGCCGGCGGTGTTCGCTCCGCCTCGCCAGTTGGCGCTCCAGTCGGCGGTGGCGGTGCCGTCGAGGGTCGCGCCGTGTTTTTCAGCGTTAGCCCGCGCATCGACGGCGCTATTAAACAGTTGTGTCCACCCGTCGATCGACTTGGCGGCGTCGCGGGTGATTTTTTCGTGAAACAAACCCTCTTTGTGCGCCTCGGGGCGGTACGGCGGTGACGCGGTGGGGATGTACAAGTGAGGCTCCGCGGCGGTCCGCGCATCGCCGCTGGAATCAGCCAAAGCGGGGCGGTCTTGTACACCAACCGCCACCGCCAACAAAGCCGCCCCGTGGGCTGCGACGCGTCCGTGAATGCGTGTGAAGGTTGGCGGCTGCGCTGCCGTGGCGGCTTTTTCCGGATGCGTGGGCGGTGTTGTGTGGTGGGTAGGCATTGGCGTGTTCGCGTATCTCACAATGGCGTATTCGGTGCCTTCTTACTTTTATTTTTGATTAATATACAATTTAATTTTGTATAATCAAATTCATGTCGCCGACCCACGCCGCCTCACCGGCGGCGAAGCCAAAGCCGCGTGCCACCAGGCACAGACAGCCGCGTCGCCACCCCGCCCCAAAGCACTACGCCTAATTGGGTTGGTCGCAGCCCGCTCGTGGGTCTATAATCCTGCCCGATGCCAGCCAGTAACACTCCACCCGTAACCGCCCGCCTCGCCCTCGAAGACGGCAGCGTCTTCACCGGCAGCGCGTTCGGTAGCCTTGAGCCCCGCACCATCGACGGCGAGGTCTGCTTCAACACGTCCCTGACCGGGTACCAAGAGGTGCTCACCGACCCGTCCTACGCCGGGCAGATCGTCACCATGACCTACCCGCTGATCGGCAACTACGGCGTGAACCTCGAAGACCTCGAGTCACAACGCGTCCAGGTCAGCGGCTTTGTCGTGCGCGAGTTGTCCAACCTGGCCAGCAACTACCGCTCCACGCAGAAACTCGAAGACTGGCTGGCCCAATACGGCGTAACCGGCATCGCAGGCATCGACACGCGGGCGCTGACGCGCAAGCTGCGCATCGACGGGGCCATGGACGGGGTGCTATCGACCGAATCACCAAGCAAAGTCAGCAACGCGGCGTTGGTCGAAATAGCTAAAAAATCGCCCGGCTTGGTCGGGCGGAACCTAGCTAAAACCGTCAGCACGCGCGAACCGCTGCAATGGGACGCGGACTTAGGCGATTGGTCGCCGATCCAGGGCACCGTGGACAAGCCATCGCAAAAATTCAATGTCGTGGCGCTGGACTGCGGGGCCAAGCTCAACATCCTGCGCAACCTGGTGGACAGCGGCTGCGGCGTGACCGTGCTGCCGTTCGACGCAACGCCCGAACAGATCCTCGAGCACAAACCCCACGGCTTATTTATCTCCAACGGCCCGGGCGACCCGTCAGCGGTCGAGCAGACCATCGCGAACCTCAAGCGGTTGCACGGCAAACTGCCGATCTTCGGCATCTGCCTGGGGCATCAGTTGCTAGCCCTGTCGCTGGGTGCCAAGACGTACAAGCTGAAGTTCGGCCACCGCGGCGGCAACCAGCCCGTGCAGAACCTGCACACGCAAAAGGTTGAGATCACCAGCCAGAACCACGGGTTCGCGGTGGATACCGACTCGCTGGCCGCGGCGGGCGGCGAGCCGACGCACATCAACCTCAACGACCGGACGCTAGAGGGCTTCCGCCACAAGACGCTGCCGATCTTCGCGGTGCAGTACCACCCCGAGGCCAGCCCCGGTCCGCACGACTCACGCTACCTGTTCGACTGCTTCATCGACATGATGACCACCGGGTCGAGCCCCACCGGTGAGCAAATGGACCAAGCCCAGCGCCGCCGCAACCACGTCACCGCCACCGGGAGCACGGCATGACCACGCCCGTCCTTGCGTTCCGGGCGGTGTTTGGTAAGTTCTCATCGACCCTTGACCCACAGGGCTAGATAGCTCAGTTGGTAGAGCACGGCACTGAAAATGCCGGTGTCCCCGGTTCGAGCCCGGGTCTAGCCATTGCCACCGCGGCGTAGAAAGCCACTCGCTGCTAACGGTTCCTTGCTTGTAAAATACACCCCATGAACCGCTGCCAGTGGGCCAAGTCTGAGTTGATGGTCGCGTACCACGACACCGAGTGGGGCGTGCCGGTCCATGACGACCAGGTGCTGTTCGAATTCCTCTGCCTCGAAGGGGCTCAAGCGGGGTTGAGTTGGGAGACGATCCTCAAGAAGCGCGACAACTACCGTGAAGCCTTCGACGGGTTCGACGCGGCAAAGATCGCCAAATACACCCCACGCAAGATTGACAAGCTGTTAGCCAACCCCGGCATCGTGCGCAATAAGCTGAAGGTCAACTCCGTCGTGCGCAACGCCAAGGCTTTCCTGGCCGTGCGGGACGAGTTCGGCGGGTTCGACGCTTATATCTGGCCATTCGTCGGCGGCAAACCGATCCGCAACGCCTGGCGGTCGCCCAAGGAGATCCCCGCGAAGACGGCCCAGTCCGACGCGATGAGCAAAGACCTGAAGAAACGCGGGTTCAACTTCGTGGGTTCGACCATCTGCTACGCGTTCATGCAGGCGGTAGGTATGGTGAACGACCACACGGTGGGGTGCTTCCGGCGCGGGCAGGTGAGGTAGTGGAATCCAGTTGTGTCAGTGTGAGGTTGAGAAGAAACCGCTCCCTTACGGTCGCGGCTCGTTGTAAACGATCAGGCTTTAATCATGGTCACCCCCCGCATGGGCCGTTGGGGTCGCCGCAGCGTGTACACGAGGCGGGTGGTCCTACGTAGCTTGGGGTGCTGCTAGGGCCGGGCTGGAACACGCTGTGGGCGCGACGGGTCTTGGGGCTGGCGCAGCGGTCGCAGTTGATCGGCGTGTCGGCGTCGCCGGCTTTGCGCAGCGCCTCGGTCGTGGTGACCTGCCCCCTGAAAACCAGCCCAAGATTTGTGAGATAAACTCACGATCATGGACACATTCAGGAAAGGTCAGACGATGGCTAGGAAGCGATACACACCAGAACAGATCATCAGCAAACTTCGGGCGATCGAGGTGCA
>JAJDCS010000012.1 GCA_029260715.1 Phycisphaeraceae bacterium
TGCACCTCGATCGCCCGAAGTTTGCTGATGATCTGTTCTGGTGTGTATCGCTTCCTAGCCATCGTCTGACCTTTCCTGAATGTGTCCATGATCGTGAGTTTATCTCACAAATCTTGGGCTGGTTTTCAGGGGGCAGGTCAAGTTCAACACGCATAAACAAACCCCTCGTGCCGGGTTGACGAAAGGCGCGCGCAAGGCGTGACAGGCTTTGTGGCAAGCTATATTTTGGGTGATTATAGCACGTTGCATTTATAAATTTGATTGACTGGGTGGCACGGCTTGCTTGCAAGCCGTGAAATGCGGGTTCGCCATGTCAACGACCACCGAACATCCATCAAAGATAATCACGCCAGGTGCTCTAAAGCCGGGCTTTGATCTTCTCAAGGATCAGCATGCTGGTCATTTCATTGCCGAATTTGCCGACCTTGATCCTGATGCGGCTAACGTTCTTGGCTTGGTGAACGATATCGATGTTTACTCTTTGTTGCTGGGCTGTGCTGGCGACGACCTTGCCGTCCAGCCCGGTCGACGCGTTCGAGATCAGCACCAGCTTCAGTTCCTGCACCACGTCCTTCGCCGCCGCGGTGACTTCCTCGGGTGACGCGGAGATCAACGCCTCAAGCGTGGTAATGTTGTAGGTCACGCCCGGGCTTGTGACTTTGCAGCCTTGAAGCGCCAAGAGCCCCGCAACAGCCACGACCATACACGACAAAAAGCTTTTCACGCCGACAGCCTCCATAGATTCGCTCCTTAAGCTGATAGTTTTGTTACTGCTTTCACCCACAAGACGAGCCACAGATTCGCGAACCATTAATTATAACATAACTCGATGCAGCGTCTAGACTATTCTTGATTCAAAGCATCAACCATTTTCACCGCCGCGGCACGCCCGGCTGTTTGATCCGATCGATCCTTAAGCCCGGCCGGGTTTCTCAAACCCCCCAATTTCAACCGCGTGGGGCAGAGAAAAAGCCGCACTTTTTGTTCTTAGAAGCACGTAAATCTGTTATAATAAATTATTTGCCGTATCTGTAGGGAGGGTCTAAGATTATTTTAGCCTTTGTCTGTCATCGGTCCATAAAAATGGAAAATAGCTATGAAATTGATGCTGATTGAGCGCGGGCGTGTTTTTAAAAATAGCGGGCTGTTCCGGTACCGGGTCTTGGCCGTGTGGGTCTGCTGCGGCCTGGCGGTTCTTGGTCTGGCTGACAACCGGGCTCAGGGGCAGACGTGGGACGGCGGCGGCACAAACAATAACTGGAGCACCGCCAACAACTGGAACCCCGACGTCGCGCCGCCTAACAACGGCACCGACGCGCTGATTTTTACAGGCACCGTACGAACCACACCCAATGTAGACACCCCGTGGTCGTTGACAACCATCACGTTCGACGCCGCAGCCACCACGCCGTTCACGCTTAACGGCAACGACCTCACCTTCTCAGCGGGCGGCACCGTGACCAACGGCAGCACCGCAACTCATACCATCAATAACAACCTAATCTCGGACGCGACGGGGTTGAGCCTAACAGGCAACGACGGTGTTTTGTCCATCGGGGGCGATATCGACCTCAGCGCCGGCGGCGGTGCCACGCTGACTGTGGACGGCGGGGTTGCGAATGTCATTATTTCGGGCAGCATCACAGGCACTGGCGGGAACATCCTCAAGAACGGCACCAGCACGCTATCGCTCACCGGCAGCAACACCTACACCGGCGACACCGTGATCAACGCGGGAACACTTATCGCAAACACGCCGGTCGGGGCGGACGCGACGCTCAACGGCGGCACGTTCACTGTTAACAGCACCGTTTCGGGGAACACCGCCGTCAACGGCGGCACGCTCGAATTCGGAGCCGGCAACTTTATCGGCACGCTGACCGTAGCCGGGGGCGATCTCGCCGCAAGCGGTCAAGCCAGAACGGTCTTTAAAGACATCACATTCACAGGAGATTTCGGCGTCTCCGGCAGCCAAGACTTGACGATCGCCAGCGACATCGCCTTAACCGCTACCCGCACCGTCACGGTGACCAACACCGCCAACACCGAATTTTCCGGCGACCTTACCGGCACCGGCGGGCTCGTCAAAGAAGGCTCGGAAACACTCGTGCTTAGCGGGATCAATACATTTTCCGGTGCCGTCACCCTCAACGACGGCACGCTCGGCCTCGGCAGCGACACCGCGCTGGGGACGTCGAACATGCTAACGATCAACGGCGGGAACCTCGAAGCCCGCGGATCAAGCAGGGAAATACCCAGCGCCGTCACCGTGACCGTAGGCGGGGACTTCGGCGTCACCGGCGGTAACGACTTGACCCTAGCCGGCAACATGGCCCTGTCAGCCGACCGCACTGTCACCGTGACCAACACCGCGGCTACCGTGTTCTCCGGCGTCCTTAGCGGTGCCGGCGGTTTGACGCTGGGCAGCGGCAGCACGGGCACCTTGGAACTCTCCGGCGTGAATACCTACACAGGCGACACCGAGGTCGACGCCGGGACGCTAAACCTGACAGGCTCGATCGCTGGCGACGCCGCTACCAACGGCGGCGCGCTGAACGTGGCCGGAACGGTCGGCGGAGACGCCACCATCAACGGCGGCACAACCACGGTCAACGGCACGGTGGCGGGGAACACCACCATCACCACGGGCACACTCGCCCTGGGCAGCGACACCGCGCTGGGCGGCACGCTAACCCTCCTGGGCGGCAACCTCCAAGCCACCGGCGGCGCCAGGGACATCGCCGCCGCGTTTACAGTGAACGGGAATTTCGGGGTCATCGGCAGCGAAGACCTAACCCTTTCAAGCGGCGGCACGCTTAACAGCGTGGCTATCATCAGCGTGACCAACACCGGCAGCACCGTCTTTTCCGGCGTCCTGACCGGGGCGGGCGGTGTGGTGAAAGACGGGGCCCAGTCCTTAGAACTCAGCGGAGCCAATACCTACACGGGCGACACCATCGTAACGAACGGCGCGCTGCTGGTGACAGGGTCTTTAGCAGGCGACGCCAAGGTCAACGCCGGGGGCACGCTCACCGTCAACGGCTCAATCGCCGGCACCACCAACCTTAGCGGCGGCACACTCCAACTAGGCAGCGACACCGCGCTGGGCGGCACACTGATCCTGTCAGGCGGCAGCCTCGAAGCCACTAGCGGTGCCAGGACCATTGCCAGCGCGTTGAACGTGAACGGGGACTTTGTTGTCGGCGGCAGCCAAGACCTGACCCTCACCGGCGCCATGACGCTGGCCGCCAACCGCACCGTCACCGTCACCAACACCGCCAACACCGAGTTTTCCGGCGTCATCAGCGGCGCAAACAGCATCACACTCGGCATCGCCAGCACCGGCAGCTTGGAACTCTCAGGCGCCAATACCCACACCGGGAACACCGTGGTCAACGGCGGCACGCTCCTGCTCACCGGCTCACTTACCAACGATGCCGTGATCAATGCAGGCGGCACGCTAACCGTAGACGGCACGATCGGTGGAGACGCGACCGTGACAGGCGGCACCCTGACCGTTAACACAGCCGGCACCGTGACCGGTGACGCCACCCTCAACAGCGGCACCATGACGGTCGACGGCACCGTAAGCGGAGACGCCTCGATTACCGCGGGGACACTGCAGATCGACGCCAACGGCACCGTCGCCATGGACCTGGCTGTGAGCGGGGGCGCCGCGGTTGTGGACGGCACCATCAGCGGGAACGCGACCGTGACCGGCGGCACGCTCACGATTAATCAAGGCGGCAGCATCACGAACAACACCACGCTCAACGGCGGCACACTGGCATTCGGCGGCGACAACGTACTGGGCGGAACCCTCACCTTCTTAAGCGGCAACTTCGAGGCCAGCGGCGGGGCTAGGACGCTATCCAACGCCCTTACCATCAACGGGGCGTTCGGCGTCACCGGAAATGAAAACCTAACCCTCACCGGAATCATCAGCGGCACGGACGGCGTGAACAAAAGCGGCAACGGAACCCTCGAATTAACCAACACGAACACCTACACCGGTGACACCGTCGTCAACGCCGGCACACTCCTCTTGACCGGCTCGATTACCAACGACGCGATCGTCAACGCCGGCACACTGACCGTAGACGGCACCATCGGCGGGGACGCCACGCTTGCCGGAGGCACGCTGACCGTTAACGCCGGGGGCACCGTATCAACGGACCTAACCGTCAGCGGCGGCACAGCCACAGTGGACGGCTCGGTTAGCGGCGACGCGACACTCAACGGCGGCGCAACGATCGTCAACGGCACGATAGCCGGTAACACAACACTCACCGGCGGCGTCTTGGCTTTCGGCAGCGACACCGCGCTCACCGGCACGCTCGATATCTCAGGCGGCAACATCCAGGCCGTCGGTGCAGCCAGAACCGTATCAAACACACTGACCGTCGGCGGAGATTTCAGCATCGCCGGCGACGAAGACTTCACACTGGCCAGCGACTTTGCCCTAAGCGCCGACCGCACCGTCACAATCATCAACACCGGCAACACCGTGCTTTCCGGCGTGATCAGCGGGGCGGACGGGTTTACAAAAGCAGGCGCGACCACCACCACCATGGAACTGAGCGGAGCCAACACCTACACGGGCAATACCGTCGTCAACGGCGGCACGCTGATTGTCAGCGGCTCGATCACCAGCGACGTTACTATCAACCCCACAATGGGAAGCACGATCTCCAGGCTCGCCGGCGGCGGCACGATTACGGGCAACGTCGTGAACTCGGGCATCCTCAACGCGGGCAACCCCTCGGAAGCCGGCACCATGACCATCACCGGGAACCTGACGCTCAACGCCGGCGGCTTCACAACCGTGGAAATCACATCGCCCACCACAGCGGACCTCTACAGCGTGTCAGGCGCCGTCACCATCGATGGCGGCCTGGAACTGCTGCTACTGAACGGCTACTCCCCGAATGGCGGTGATACCTTTACCGTCATCACCGCAGGCGGCGGGGTCAGCGGCGCTTTCGACAGCACCGTCCCGGTATCGGCCAGCTTGCTTTTCGATGTGTCAGTCAACGCCAACGACGTCGTGCTTTCCGCCATCAACATCCCCTACGCCAATTCAGCCGCCACCGGCAACCAAGCCGCCGTCGCCGGCGTCCTCGAAGGCTTCCGCGCATCCCCGACGGGCGACACCGCCACGGTCATCGCCCAATTGAATACGCTCGGTACAAGCCAGCTCCAAGCCGCGCTCGACCAGATCGTCCCTGAAGAAATCGGGGCGCTGTCCAATGTCAATTTCGGGTCACTCGTCTCGCAGTCGGGCAACGTCTCCAGCCGGCTCACGGAAGTCCGCCTGGGCCACCGCGGCCACAGCTCGAACAACCTCCGCCTGGCAAACCTGGATAACAACGCCACCGAGGACTTGATCATGCTCTCAGCCGCCCAAGACGGCGACCCATGGTCATACGGCACCAACCGCACGCGGCAAGATGCCCAGCAGCACCAGGAGAACCCGTCTGAATTCTTTGTGGCTGGGTCGGGCACCTTGGGTGAGGTCGACGGCACCGCCTCCCAAGCCGGGTATGACTTCTTCACAGGCCAGATCACCATGGGCATGGACCACCGTTTCGACCCCCGCGCCGCCGGGGGATTCATGCTGGGCTACGCCCACTCAAACGTCGACGTCGATTCAGACGGCGGCGAGGTCGATGTCAACTCCGTCAGGTTCGGGCTATACGGCACGATCCACGGCGGGGCTTACCTTGTCCAGAATATGTTTTTGAACGCAATGATCGGCGGCGGCTACCACTTGTACGACACCGAACGCAAGGTCCAATTCGGCGCCCTCAACCGCACCGCCACCGCCTCTCCCGACGGCTTCGAGTTCAACGCGATGCTCGAGTTGGGCGTTGAGGTGCCTGTAGCCAATACCGGCTGGGTGCTCTACCCAGTCATTTCGGTGATATACAGCCGGCTAGACATCGACAGCTACACCGAATCGGGAGCCGGAGCGCTGAACCTCACCGTAGATGAGCAAACCGTGGAGTCGTTTCTGACCAGGGCCGGCGTGCGCGTCACCACCGAACACCGTGCCGGTGACACGATGATAATCCCACAGTTCCAAGCCCTCTACCAGAACGAATCGGAAGACCAAGCCCGAACCGTCACCGCCAGATTCGCCGGCGCCGGCGGCGGGGCGTTCGGCTTTCAGACCACCGACATCGGCCAAGACTCGGTTATTCTGGGAGCGGGTGTCACCGTAATCCCCGACGACACGAACTCGTTCTACATCAACTACGACGTCGAGCTGGGCCGCGATAATTACACGGTTCAGAATCTACAAGCCGGCGTCCACTTCTGGTTTTAATACGCATCTGGATTAATAATGAGCCGTCCACCACGAGCCGTCCGCCTCAGGCGGATCAGGGAGCGGTCCCTTTATAGTCTTAAATCGACTCAAAATTAATCCGAATCCGTATTGGAAGGCGTTTACCCCGCCTGCGCCTGCGTCCGCGCCGGCTCGGCTGTGTGCCTGCCCACGGAGTAGTACACAAACCCATACTCGCGCATAGTGTCCACACGGTAGATATTACGCCCATCAAAAATGACAGGCTGGTTCATCTTCTTCTTGATCGCATCGAAGTCCGGGTGCTTGAACTCGTCCCAGTCGGTGCAGACGATCAACGCATCGGCCCGCTCCACGGCCACAATCGGATCGGGTGAGTACTCAATCTTATCGCCCATCATCCGCTGACAAGCCTCCGCCGCGACCGAATCATAAGCCACAACCTTCGCGCCCTTCTCAACGAGCTGCGACATCAGCGTGATCGACGGCGCTTCGCGGATATCATCCGTGCCCGGCTTAAACGCGATGCCCCAAACCGCGAACCGCTTGCCCTTCAGTTGCCCGTTGAAGTGCTTCTCAATCTTGGCCATGAAGGCTGCGCGTTGCCGCTGGTTGACCGAGTGGACCGCGGTGAGCAGTTCCGTGGGCGTGGTGGACTCGTTGCCCATGGAGACAACCGCCAACACGTCCTTGGGGAAGCACGACCCGCCATACCCCAAGCCGGGGTACAGGAACTGGTTGCCGATGCGTTTGTCCGAGCACATGCCGCGACGCACCTCGTCGATATCAGCCCCATAAGATTCGCACAGGTTGGCGATCTCATTGATAAAGCTGATCTTCGTCGCCAGCATGGCGTTCGCGGCGTACTTGACCATCTCCGCAGACGGGATGTCCATCACAAAAATCGGATTGCCCTGTCGCACGAACGGCTCGTACAGGTCGCGCAGGCGGTCGCCCGTGCCTTTGTCTTCACACCCGATCACCACGCGGTCGGGCTTGTTGAAGTCGTTGATCGCCGCCCCTTCTTTGAGGAACTCCGGGTTGGACGCCATGCGAAACGTCTTCTTCGTGCGCGACCCGATGGCCTGCTTCACCTTGGCGTTCGTGCCCACCGGCACCGTCGATTTGATAATAATAATCGGCGCCCGCCGTTCGCCGCTCACCGCCGGTGGGGGGGTGGCCTCGATGGCGTCGCCGATGTCACCGGCCGCAGCCAGGACGTATTTCAGGTCAGCCCGCCCCATCTCATCACTAGGCGTGCCCACACAGATGAAGATCGCCTCGGCGTTCTGGTACGCAGCCGCCTTATCGGTCGTGAAGTGCAACCGCCCGGCGTTGCGGTTCCGCTTGATCAGGTCGTCCAGCCCCGGCTCATAGATCGGCGAGACGCCCGCGTTGAGCTTATCAATCTTGGGCTGGTCGATGTCCAAGCACGTCACGTCATTGCCCGTGTTGGCCAGGCACGTGCCGGTCACCAACCCCACATAACCCGTGCCCACCATGGTGATACGCATATCAGCTCCCTCTGTCTATTGCCCTAGGCCGCGCCGAGGAACCGCCACCGACGCGGACGCATAGCCTGTGTAAAGACCTAGACTAGCGTATTTTCGGCTAAATCGCACGGACATTCTAGCCCGGCGGCGGCGGTAAATCCCCCTCGCCACTTGTCCCCAATAGCCACCTAGATACAGTGAGTCCCGTAACGAGCCGCGACCGTGAGGGAGCGGTCTCTTCTTGTAAATCACTCTTAAGCCTCAACTCAACCAGACCTCACACCCAAGAACACATATGATCTGTCAAGGACGACCATAAAGACCAGCCCAGAGCACACCCATGAAGCCCAACCGCCCCGAACCGCTGCTGCAAACCCCAGACGACCAGATCAACAAGGTCGAGCAATACAAGCTCGCCTCCGACTACGCCCGAGGCCAGCTGCACGACCACTTCCGCGACCTCTCCGACGACGCCGTCGCCGAGGAGACCGAGCAGGTCGCCAAGTCACACGGCATCTACTTAGAGTACAACCGCGCCAAGACAGGCCGAGAAAAAGACTGGATGTACATGGTCCGCGTCAGCGTCCCCGGCGGCGGGTCGTTCAACCGCAAACAGTGGCACATCCTAAACAACGCAGCCGACACCCTGGCTAACGCCAACCCGCATGGCGGAACGTCCCTGCGCCTCACAACACGCCAGAACATCCAGTTCCACTGGGTCAAAAAGCCACAACTGATCACCCTCATCCAGCAGATCGCCTCCACCGGCTTCTTCGCCTTGAACGGCTGCGGCGACAACGTCCGCAACGTCATGGGCTGCCCGCTGAGCAAGTTTTCCAAGATCTACGACGCCAACGCCAAAGCCCACGAGTACGGCAAATACTTCCAGCTCCCCGCCGCGCCGCACATCCAAGTCTTCGCTATCGATCCAACGTTTGTGCGTAGCGACGATCAGCCGCAATACGACTACAGCCCAAGGCTGCTCAACCGCAAGTTCAAGATCGCCTTCTCAGCCGTACACCGCGACCAGCAGACCGGCAAGCTTGTCTATGACAACTGCGTCGAGTGCCGCACGAACGAAGTAGGCGTCTGCCCGATCGTGGAGAATGACAAGGTCGTCGCCTTCCAGGTCTACCTAGGCGGTGGCCAGGGCGAGAAGAACGGCAAGCCCACGTTCGCCGCGCTGGGCAAGCCCTTTGGGGTGTTCACCGAAGCCGACCTCATGAAAGGCCTGCACGACATCGTCAAAGTCCACGAAGAGTGGGGCGACCGCAAGAACCGCCACTGGGCACGCCTCAAATACGTCGTCCAGAAGCAGGGCGTCGATTGGTACCGCGACCAAGTACGCGACCGCGGCGCACAGTTCGACCCACCACAGCCCAACCACGACCCAGGCCCACGCATGCTCCACCACGGGTGGTCCTACCAAGAGACCAACGGACTGTGGGCGTACGGCGCCTACATCGAGTGTGGCCGACTCGTCGACAGCACCGACGTTAACGAAGACCCCAAACACCTATCGGGCAACGTCACCGGCAACGGCCGCCTCAAGACCATGGTCCCCGCCATGCTCGACGCGTTCAACGGCGTAGAGGTCATGGTCACACCCAACCAGGACCTCCTATTCGTCAACATCCCCAACGAAGCCAAGCCGGACTTCGAGAATAAGCTCGCCGAGTTCGGCTACGGCAAGCGCAAGGACAAGCCGTACTCACGCCTGCGCGTCCTGTCGGGCGCCTGCGTGGGCCTGCCCACTTGCCGCCTGTCGTACACAGACTCCGAGCAGTTCGAGCCCGAGTTGATCGACAAGCTAGACGCCATGGGCTACGGCGACATGAACGAATCCATCGGCATCACCGGCTGCGAGCGCCAGTGCTTCCGCCCAGCCACCAAGACCGTCGGCTGGATCGGCCAAGGCCCCGACATGTACGCCCTAAAACTCGGCGGCTCCGAAAGCGCACGCCACCAAGGCCAATACCTCGCCGACGGCGATAAGTGGTACCTCCGCCAAGTCCCCCGCGACCAGGTCGCCATCGTCACAGCCGTGCTCTTCGACTTCTACAAGAAGAACCGCTCATCAGAAAAAGAATCCATGGGCGCCTACCACCGCCGCATCGGCTTCCACGCCATCATCGACCACCTCAAAGAAAACACCATGACCGCCCCCCTCATGAAAAAAACCAAAGACGCGCCATACGTCCCGGAGAACGGGGAAGGGTGAGAAAAAAACAACTCGCGCATGTCACGAGTCATTACGCCGCCGCTTGACATAATTATACTAAAAGTTTAAATTATAGTAATGAGGAAGAGCACAGGGCTATTGTTCGGGAAACGATTTGTGTGCACTGCGGCGTTACTGCTTGCATTTTGTGGCGGTATTGCAGATAAAGTGCAAGCTTTTACTTTTGAAAAAATTGCAGACACTAACACGCCCATACCCGGTGGCGTAGGGAATTTTACGCTGTTTAATTCAGTGATCGCTGACGGGAGTGGCGTGTGGTTTATCGGTTCAGGCATTGACCTGTACGAATGTTCTTTTTGTGCCTTAAATCATCAGAGCGGCATCTACCACGCCCAAAGCAACTCGTCGCTCGCTACTGTGTTTGAAAAGCGGAGCGACCCTCGGTTTCGCAATTCGTTAATTGGGTATTTTGTAGGCTTGTCTGTCGATCAAGGGGATATGGCTTTTGGTTTTGCACATCACGGACCTAGCCAGCTTAGATACGTAGTGAACGGCATTTTTGGAGAGGTTGGCGGCACGGACGTATACAAAACCGCGATTGATCACGGGGTGGTGGTATTCAAAAACCCAGGAGCATACGCATCGATATTAAAAAACGATCAAGGCGCCGTGTCCGTATTGGTTGATGGCGCCAACACCCCCATCCCAAATGGCACGGGAACCTTTACCCATTTTTATCGGGTCGCTCTTGACGGTAACAATCTCGCCTTCTATGGCAATGATATGTATTTCTCGCTCGATGACGGTGTCTTTTATGAGACTCAAAGAGGCGTTTACAAACAAATCAACGACACGCTAAGCAAAGTGGCGGATTTAAACACTGCCATACCAAATGGCACAGGCTTTTTTACTGATTTCGGTGACATTTGGGTCGATGACCAACGCGTTTTGTTTGTTGGGGAAGGGGCATCAAATCAAATCGGCCTTTTTCTTCAAAAAAGTGACAGCTCATTAGAAGCCCTAGTGACTGAACAAACCGCGATTCCAGAAGCAACAGGCACTTTTAGTGGATTTGGGAACTTGGGGCTCGACACTCCTAAGATTTCACTTGATGACGACTTGGTTGTGTTTCAAGGAAACGGCGAAGGTGTCGAGGGGATCTATTCTTTGCAGAACGGTGTGTTGCTAAAGATTATCGATAGCAACGACACACTGGACGGCAAGCCCATCGTGGGTTTGAGTTTTATCGGCGAAGGACTTGACGGCGGTTCCCTTGCTTTCACGGCTCAATTCACCGACGGCTCTCAGGGTGTTTATCTCACGGCTATTCCTGAACCGGCAACCGCCTTGTTGTTGACGGTGGGTTCACTACTCATCCCACAAAGACGCCGTGCCCGGGTTTGAGGAAAATGATTTTATCCAGGTGCCCCAGCCAGCGAGCGTGAGCGAGTTGGCCGGGGCGGACTGATGGTGAGGTCCGTACCTGATAGGCCCCCGCAGGGCGGATGGCCTGGGTGCCACTACCCGGCCGCAGGCCGCGTAGTGCCGACCGCGCAACCCGCCACCACCCCCAACACGCGCGCACAACCACGCGCCACCCCCACCAAGCGTGGGGAAGGTCAATCCCGCAATCCCACCCCCAACACCACCACCCACCCATCTTTAGACCCTGGACCACAGACCCTGGACTGGCCTTCCCCACGCTTGGTGGGTGCCACGGCCAGCGAGCGAAGCGAGTCGGCCGTGCCGAACTGAGATGCGCCACCATCGTGCCGGGCTACGCCGGGTGCCTGGGGCTAGAGCGTCTGGCGTAATTCACTTTGAATAGCCGACAAACATGATTTGAGGCAAGGAGGCCCTGATCATGGCGTATTCGATGGATTTGCGTGAACGGGTGGTGGCGGCGGTGGAATCGGGGGAGACGATCGCATCGGCAGCGCGCCTGTTTTCCGTGACGTGGCCGACGGCGCGTCACTGGCACAACCGCTACCGCCGTGGTGAATTAGCGCCGCGCACCCCCGGCCCCAAAGGCCCAACCAAGCTGACCGAAGCAGACGAACAACTCATGCGCGACGCGGTGGCGGCGCAGCCGGGGATCACGGCCAAGCAGTTGATGCCAATGCTCAGTGTTGATGTCGTGGAATCGACGGTGTGTCGTGCGCTCAAACGGCTTGGGCTGTCGCTCAAAAGAAGTCGCTGATCGCCGCGGAGCGGGATCGCCCCGATGTCGTTGAGCGTCGAGGCAATTTCACGATCGCCCGGCGGTTCGCCCAAGCCGACCGCTTCGTTTTCCTCGATGAATCCGGGGCCAAAACGGATATGACACGCCTGTACAGCCGGGCGCCGGTGGGTGAGCGTTGCGTCGATCGCACCCCACACGGCCATTGGAAAACCATGACCATGCTCAGCGCCATCCGGGTCGACGGCGTGATCCAAGACGCGACGGTCGTACTCGACGGGCCGATGAACACCGACGCGTTCCTGGCTTACACGCAACAGTGTCTGGCCCCGTCGCTGCGGGCTGGCGACATCGTGGTGATGGACAACCTCTCCTCGCACAAAGCCGCCGGCGTGCGTGAGGCGATCGAAGCGGCAGACGCGGCGTTGTGGTACTTGCCGTCGTATTCGCCTGACCTCAACCCGATTGAGAAACTCTGGAGCAAGGTCAAAGCCTGGCTGCGACGCGTTAGCGCCAAGACGTTCGATGGCCTGACAGACGCCATCGCCAATGCTTTGCGAAACGTACAAGCCAACGAATGCAGCAACTACTTCAACTCCTGCGGATATCGAAATTGTTTACGCCAGTGGCTCTAAAAGTGCAACCCGAAGATCATCCGCGTCTGAAAATCAGCCTCCGCGTCCACATTGGTCATCTGAACTAACGGGGCGAGCGTGATAAACCACTTTTCAGCACGGTACGACATATTGGGCCCGAAGTAGACCACGCTCTCGCCCGTGTGCTCCCAATCGTCGAACTCGATTTCATGTAAGAACTCCACGCCCACGAGGAACTTGGGAGACACCTGGTAGCTCACCCCCGCGCTCTGCTTAAATTCACCCTTGTCGTCGGCGTACTCGTTGCCTTCCCACTCGGCAGCGATCGTGATGTTATAAACCAGCGTCCACGGGCCGATGTCCTTCTGAGCGATGATCTTGCCCTCTAGCTCGAACAACTCGTCCCCGAGTTTGACCTCGCCGTACAAAGCCAACCCGATCGGGTCCGTCGCAGGGTTGCTCAGGTTATAGATCAGCTCCACGGCTGTGTCGCGGTACTCGGCCCGGTCATTACTAACGGATTTGCCGTCCTGGTACCGCCAGTCAGCCAGGTAAATCCCCATCATCAGCCGTTCGGTCAGCCCCAATTCGATCTCGTGGCGGAAATCAAAACGGTCGAAGTCGGAGTCGGCCTCCTTATGCGTTTTCCACGTCACCCACTGCTCGTATTCCACTTCACCAACCGCGGACGTCGTGGCTTGATAGGAGTAAGCAAACTTCCGGTCGCCCGCCAAGGCCGGGCCTGCGACCGAGAAAACCACCGCTAGCAGGACACACAACCCCGCATCGCTCGCCCCAGGCGTAAAACGCTTTCCAAGGCGCTCGCCGCCAGCCACAAAACTATCTTGGACAACCCGCTCCGTCTTTCGCAGCCCACCGCCCACGTTCTGCCCGTTCATTCCGCCCATCATCTCTGACAAAACCCTGAACATGTTTACCTCCAATCGCAAATGAGACTGAAAATCAATGGCACGATTAAGCAGAGATGATATTGAGTTTTAGTCTCATGTCAAGCCCTGGCTTCAAACGACCTTCCACATGGGAAAATAAGCCGCAAAGCACTTCACATAACTATCTTAAGGAACACAAATCAGAAGGGAGAGACCTGAAAAATAAAGCTCACGGAAATATTCCCGCGAAAAAAAAGGGCTAAAATTACGCCGGGCTCACTTCGTCCAGCACATGCTCTTCGACGTAGATCGGCACGTCGGTCGCCACGCCCAGCGCGATCGCGTCGCTGGGGCGCGAGTCGATGTCCCGCAGCGTGCCGCCCTGTCGCACGAAGAGGCGCGCGTAAAACGTGTGGTCCTTCAGGTCGTTGATCAGCACGCGCTCAATCTCGCCGCCCATGTGCTGGATCACGCTGTCAAGCAGTTCGTGCGTCTGGGGGCGGGGCGGCTTCTGGCCCATCAGCCGCCGCTCGATCGCCGCCGCCTCGTGGAACCCGATCACAATCGGGAAGACACGCTCGCCGTCGACCTCGCGCAGCTCGACGATGTGTGTGTCGTCGGTTTCGCGGATCAGCACGCGCGCCAGTTCCATGTGAACAGCCATAACCGTCACCCTTTCACTTCCTTCACAAGCCTACCCAAAGCGGCATCAGAGCCAATGCGATGGAGGCTATAGCCCCCTCTACCGCTGTATTGTCCGCCTCTCACGCTCACCGTGCAACTGATTCACAAGCCTCGATTACGGCCGTTTCAACACAGCGAAATAGCTACCGTCATGATAGGCGTCGTTCCCGCCGCTTGGCAGTGTCTGGGTTTGATCGGTGACCGTCGCGTTGTAACGCTCGGCTGCCCACTGGGTTTGCTGGTGATTCTCCTCGTGTTCCAAGCTGCACGTGCTGTAGAGCAGCCGCCCTCCCCCCCCCAACAACGGCATCGCTTTTTCAATAATCCGACGCTGCGTTTTGACCAGCGACGCCAGCGACTTTTGGCTAAAACGGTAACGCGCCTCGGGGCGTCTGCCCAAAACCCCGGTATTCGAGCAAGGCACGTCCAGCAGAAGCAAATCCGCACACCCCGGCGAGCAGACAGCCGTGACCTCCGACGGCTCTACCACCGTCACACGCGTCTCCCCCGCAAACACGCGCCGCAATTCAGCCAGCCGATCAGGCGCGGCATCCGTGGCGATGATCTTGGCCCGGGGATGCGTCGCTAAGAGTTGGCGTGTCTTCGTGCCCAGCCCCGCGCAGAAATCCACGCAGCACCGAGCGTCAAGCCCCGACGTGGCCCGCACCGCCAGCGCCGAAGCCGGGTCTTGCACGCGATACCCGGGGTGTTGTTCCATCCATTCACCGAGCGGCCCCCGCGCGTCGTCCCAAATAGCAAACCCAGGCGACACATGCGGCCTCAGCGACGCATCGGTTGGGTTGTCGTGGCCACCCGCGCCATCGCCCCCCACCGCGACGATCACCGGCGGCGTCACCGCGCCGTGGCGGCATATCTCCATACACTGCGACTCGCCATAAGCCCCCATCCACCGCCGGACCAACCCAACAGGGTGGCTAGTCACGACGCTCAGGTGTTGGGCCAACTCAATGGCTGGGTCGGGCAACACATGCTGACGCAACCGCACCTCGCCCCCCTCCCACAGCAAACTATCCGACGCCGGCGTCCACCGCCGATCCGGGACGAAGCCGTCGATCAGCTGCGCGACCCGCCGCAGCACCGAGTTCACCAGCCCGCCCGCACCCGCGCGCACCATCGCCTTGGCGATCTGGACCGATTCATCCACCACCGCGTAGGCGGGCAGCCGGTCGAAAAACAGGATCTGCGCCCCGCCCGACAGCAGCACCCCTCGCACGCCCGGCTCCAGGCTGCCCAGCGGCTTGTGTAGCGCGTGGTTGAGCATGTGCTCGATCGTCAGCCAACGCCGCATCGCCGCGCGGTGGATCGCCGTGGCTAGCCGCTGCTCGCGGGGCTCGAGCGTGTTGAAAGCGTGCGTGGCGGCGTTAAGCAACGGGAACCGCGCCGCCGCGGCCGACAGCGCCTCGGCCACGTGCCACCGGGCGGTGCGGGGCGTAGAGATCGTCTTATCCATCCGGTGTTGCCGCGGTGCTGGGGGTTCTACAGTGGCTTGTCCGAATCGCTGTGCATGGGGTTGATCCCCTTGCGTACCTCGTCGAGCAGTTGGTCGACCTTAAAGGGCTTGAACATGACGCTCGACAACCCCTCTTGGCTGGCGCGCACGATCGAGTGGTGCGGGTCGTAGCCGAACCCCGTCATCAGCACAACGGGCATGCTCTCGCGTCGCCGGCGCGCGGCGGCGAAAATCTCGTACCCGTTGCGGTGGGGCATCTTGATGTCAGAGAGAACCAGGTCGAAGTCCTGCTGCTCCAAGAGGCTGATCGCCTCGTGGCCGTCTTTGCAAATCGTGCACACACACCCGTACTTGCTCAGCACGTCGCCGATGGTTTTTCGGATATTCAATTCGTCGTCGGCGATCAAGATCCGCTTGCCGCTAAGCAGCGGGTCTTCGTCTTTGTTCTTGATGCTCTCCATGCCCAGCACGGCCTTGGGCCCCGCCGCCACGTCACGCAGGCAGTGGCGGACCCGCTCCACGTAGCTGGTGATCTGGTTGAGCCGGTTGCGCATGGTGTCGTCGCCGATGTACTCCTCCATCAGCGATTGCGCTTCGGTCACGATGTCGTTGAGCGGCTGGGCGACTTCCTGGGCCACGCCCTGGGCCAGTTGCCCGCTGGTGGTGTAACGCTCGACCACCATCATGTCCAGGATGTGCAACGCCAACGCCACGTACCGCCCGAAAATCTCCGCGAACTGGCGGTCGTCTTCGTTGAACGCGCCAACCGCGTCGGACTCGATATTGAATACCCCGGCATTTTTATCGTGCAGGCGCAGCGGAACGGTCAGCGAGCTCATGCAGTGCTCGATGCCCAAGACGTACCGCGGGTCTTTCTCGGTGTCGTGGCAGATATAGCTGCGCCCGGTGGCGGCCACGTACCCGCTGATCCCGTTGCCCTCGGGCTGGGCGTACAGGTCGATGTCCATCGCTTCGGGCGGCAACCCCTCGGCGATCACCAGCTCCAGCTTGTTCGTCCGCTTGTCCAAGACACGGATCGCAAAATGGTCGAAGTGCAGAAGATCCTTGCTATACGCGATGATCTTGTCCCTTAGTAGCGTGAGCCGTTCGTTGGGCGCCAGCTTGGCGATGGCGTCGCTCTCAAGCTTGGACACCTCGCGCCCCGCCGCGTCGATCGCCTCGATCTTCTGCTGGAGCCGCCGCCCGCTCGTGGCGTCCCACACCACCGCCACCACCTGCAGCACCCGACCCTCCCGGTCGATCACAGGCGAGGTCATCAACTCAAAATACCGGTCCTCGTCTGCGATCAGCGAAAATTTCTTGTGCGGCGGCTGGTTGGGGTCGGTGTCCGGGCCGACCTGCCTGGTAAAAGTCGCCATCGCCTGCACGCAGATCTGCTTGGCTTTCTCGAACACCTCCGGCGAGAAGCTGCGCATCCGGTTGTTCGACCAGACGTTTGTGCCGCTGGCGTCCACCACGCACACGCCCTCGCCGATGGTATTGAGCACGAGCGTGGATTGCTGCGAAGCCAGCCCACGCTCCAGCGGTAAAAAGTCCCCCACGTCGGCGAAAACCGCGTCGTATTGCGACTCGCGCAACGCGCGCATCGCTTCGTCCATATCGTCCAGCGTGTCGACGTGGAAAAACTGGGACAACGCCTCGGCAACAGGACGCTGCCGCGTCACCTTACCACCCAAGATTAAGACCCGAGGCCGATGGTCGTCATTCATGGCTTGGATACCGCACCGATGTTTCTTTCATCGACGGAATAACCCACAATTCATTCGTATGGCTGCAAAACACACCGGTCAAGCCCGGGCGAGTTGATAATGAGTACTTATAGGACCCACGACGCGGGGTCAGAATTTCCGTGTAAGCACCGCGTCGGCCATGGCCAACAGCAGCTCGCGCGTGGGCGATACTTCGAGAACACCTACGGCGGCCTTGGCTTGCGCGATCAGGCGGTCGGCCCACTGGTTCGCGTATTGCATCGACCCGTCGCCACGGATCAGGTCTCTGACTTCCTGGGCCCTGCGCTGCTCCAGGTCGTGGCCGTTGCCGGTCTGCTCATGCCCGGCCCCGTTGTCGCCGTTGGGAGTCAGCAGCTTGATCAGCCGCTGCCGTGTCTTCGCGTCGGAATGGCCCAGGCAGTGGATCAGCGGCAGCGTGAGCTTGCCTTTCTGCAAGTCTTTGCCCAGCGTCTTGCCCACGGTCTGCTCAGCGCCGATCAGGTCCAGCAGGTCGTCGATAATCTGAAAAGCGATACCGAGGTTCTCGCCGTACTGGTACATGCACTGGGCCACCGCGTCCGTGGCGTCGCTGAACTCAGCGCCCAGTTGGCAGCACATCCCACACAGGCTGCCTGTCTTGCGGCGGATGATCTCGAAATAAGTGCGCTCGTCCAGGTCGGCGTTGCCGCGGTTGGCTAGCTGAAGAAGCTCGCCCTCGCACACGGTGTTGGTGGTCTGGGCGATGGCCCTGCTGGGGCTGTTGCTGTCGAGACTAGAACAAAGGTGGTACGCGTGGCTGATCAGGTAGTCACCGAGCATGACAGCCGCTTCGTTGCCGCGCAGGTGGTTGATCGTGCCCCCGCCGCGTCGGACCTGGGCTTCGTCGAGGATGTCGTCGTGCACCAGCGTGGCCATGTGCACCATCTCCGTGACGGTGGCCACAACCAGGTGCGAATCGTTGAGTGATTCTTTGCTGCCCGAGCAGGCCATCCCCGACAGCAACACGAGCGTCGGGCGCATCATCTTCCCGCGGTACCGCTCGACGTGCCCCACCAGGCTGTTCACGCAAGGCAGATCGCTGATCAATTCGGCGCTGAAGCGGGCTTCCACCTCCGCCAGCGCGGCGTTGAGCCGCTCGCCGATTGCCGTGTCGTCACTTTGGGCTAATAACTGCATGCTTCCAAGCACCGTCATCGGTATCCGTTACACAGCCGATCATTGTATCCGTTACACCCGCCTCTGTGCCAGCGGACACGGCGTACTGCTCATAACCGCCCTGGCGGTTGTTGCCCCAGATTGGCCCGCCCCGGTGATTGACGCGCCACCCCGCGGCGCGTAACGTCAATTTAGACCCACCCAAACCGATGCCAGAACCACACACTTCCAACCACGACACGATGCTAGGCAAGCTCATTGTACAAAAGGGCCTGGCCAGTGCTCAGGAGGTCCACGACTGCATCCAACTGCAGCGTGAGCTGCGCCGCCGCGACAGCGACAGCATGCCCGGCAGCCTGTCCGAGCTGTTCATCACCAACGGCGTGATCACGCAAAGCCAGTTGCACCGGCTGTTCCAGCAACTCGACGAGCAGCCCCAGCAGCACCAGATCCCCGGTTTTCAGCTCTTGGGCGAGTTGGGCAACGGCGCCATGGCCACGGTCTACCTCGCCAAGCAACTGAGCCTCGACCGCCACGTGGCGATCAAAGTCCTGCCCCGCCAATACAGCGACAACCCCGAATTTGTGGACCGCTTCTACGCCGAGGGCCGCGCCGCGGCCAAGCTCAGCCACGTCAACATCGTCGGCGCCTTAGACGTCGGCAAAGCCGGGGAATACCACTACTTCGTCATGGAGTACGTCGAAGGCAAGACGGTCTTGGACGAATTGGTGGCGAACAACGGGTACGACGAACAATCCGCATTGGACCTAGCGATCCAGATCGCCCGCGCCCTGAGCCACGCGCACAACGCCGGCCTGATCCACCGCGATATCAAGCCGAAAAATATCATGATCACCAACGACGGCGTGGCCAAGCTCGCCGATATGGGCCTGGCACGCATGCAGAGCGACCCCGAAGCCGCCGAGGCCGAGCGGGGCAAAGCCTTCGGCACCCCCTATTACATCTCACCCGAGCAGATCCGCGGCGATCGCAACGTCGATTCCAGGGCCGACATCTACGGCTTCGGCGCCACGCTCTACCACGTCGTCACCGGCAGCGTCCCCTTCGACGGGCCAAGCCCATCCGTGGTCATGCACAAGCACCTTAAAGAAGACCTTGTCCCACCCGACCACATCAACCCATCGCTGAGCACCGGCATCGGTGAGATCATCGAGCTGTGCATGGCCAAAGACCCCAAGCAGCGATACCCCAGCGCCGCCAGCCTCCTCGAAGACCTTCAAGCCGTCGCCCAAGGCCAGCCGCCCACGGTAGCGCGCAAGCGGTTCAACCTGGCGGTGCTGTCGTCATTGGAAACCGACAGCGAACAAGACAAGCCCCACGTTTTGCCCGCAAGCAAAGAGCAACACCCGCTTCTGGCGCGGCCGCTGTTTTGGATCGCTTTGATGGGGTGGCTGATTACCGCCGGGCTTATCGCGGCCTTATTGCTCTGATACCCGTGGGCGAGACGCTTGCTTTGGGTGTTACCCATCGGCGGAGAAGCTGCTGATGGCGGTCTGCTGGGGGCCGCTCAGGTCGGTCGGCGGGGCCTGGCCGGCCGATAGCTGCGAGAGCTTGCTTACACCCGTGCCCCGCCCGCCCTCTTGTTCGAGCCGCTGCATGAGCAACTGCCAGGTCTCTTTTTCATAGCCCAGCAGTTCCATCGCCTCGTCGATCGCGGCAACGTCCCGCTGGGTGTTGGCGTCCACCAGCCGACGGTAGATGTAGGTGTACAGCGAATCGAGCTTCTGGCAAAGGTCCGGCGCCACCTCCGGACGCAGGCTCGTCGACAGTTCAAGCACAATCTTCTGGGCACGCACGATGTTGTTGTAGCCGCCCTCGAAGTCGGGCTTGGTTTGCGTCAGCGCCGTCTTGGCCTGACGGCAAAACCGCAGCACACCCTCGTACAGCATCAAACGAAGCTCCTCGGGGCTGGCCGTGAGGATTTTCGTCTTCAGGTAGGGGTTGGGGGGCTGTGAGCCGGTTGGTTTCATAACACGAGCACTTCTTAATGGCCTTGGTCTGGCATGGCTGCCCATGCGCTTCCGCCTGACGTGTCGGTTGTTAAACCGTGCCAGGGAAGTGAGCTGTCGCCCCTTCCGTCCATTTATCGGCTACATCGACCGGCCCCCCTTAGGCAAGTGTCTGATAAATTCGCAGCGGTGCGGGTGGCCAAAACCCGCACAAGCCCCGGATTTCTGTCTATTGATGGGAAAAATGACGCTTAGGCGGCGATTGACCCGCGTGCCAGCGGGATAATCACCATCCAAATCAGCAGGAAATGCCACGCGACCCAGATGACCAAGACGCGGTGTACGTGTCGCCCGATCAGCCACTTCAGGCTCAACCCCGCCGTCAGCAGCAGCGCGGCGCCCATCCCCACCGCCGACAGCCAGTGGATCGGCTGCGTCAGCGGGCTTACCAGTAAGCCGCGGTCCACCAGTTCCGGCTGAAGGGCCAGCCCCAGCGGTACAGCCACGGACGCGGCGAGCACCACAGCGGCATAAGGCCAACGCAGCACACGCCAAGACAAAGCCGACCTGCCCGCCTCCCTTAAGCCCACGTACTGACCAAACAACTGCCCCACCAGCACCGCAAGCGGCACAAGCATGGCTAACAAGTGGCCGGGGTCGCTAAAGTTAAATAGCGTCAGCCCCGCCACCAGCGTACACCCCAGCCACACCCAGCCAAGACGCAGACGGCTACGCAACTCCTGGTCGCCCGAACCGACCAGATGGATCGCCGCGCCGATCAGCCACACCGACCACGGCAAGAGCGCCGCCCCCACAGCCAACCATGTGCCCGGCCCCCCCACCGCCGCCCCTCGGATGACCAACCACTGTCGCCATATATCCGGTGAGTGGCTGTGTGCATACGCCACCCACGGCAGGGCCATGAGTATGCCGATGAGCATCGCCGCCAGCAGGCCCATGGCGTGGCTCGTGCGGTGCGGGCACAGCATCAAGATCAACAGAACCGGCAAACAGACCAACAGCAGCGACGCGGGGCCGTTCGCGAGGATCGACACCCCAAGCGCCACGCCGCAGACCATCCACCCCATCGCCTGCCGCCCCCACGACGCCACCGGCTTAAACGGGCGGATCGCCCACAGCCCCGCCGCAATCCCCAGGACCGGCCAGGCAACCCAATGCACCGCGGGCGAAGCCAGCCGGGCGTGGTACACGAAGTAACCGTTCGCAGCCACGATCATCGCCGCGAACAGCCCACCCAGAAGCCCCCCCAGCGACACACCCGCCCAATAAAGCGAAACCACCGCCAGCATCGCCACCCCCACCGACACCAGCCTAGCGCGGACCAACAACCCTTCGGTCGTCGGCAGTTCGCCGGTGGTCATTGAAAAAGCCGCCATGTGCATCCAAACGACACCGGGCGGCTTATCGAATAGCGGCTTGCGGTCGGCATGTGGGATCGCCCGTTCCATCAGGCTCGCACCTTCTTGTTGGCCTAACCGGCTCCAGTGCTGCCAGGACTGCAGCGAGACATTGAAACCCGCGACTTCACCCGGGTGAACCATCGGCGGTGTTTGGACGTCGACGATCAGCGCGGGCAGGGCCAGGACCATGCAAATCAGCAGCAACACCCCGTGTGCCATGCCGCGGTCGTTGTGAGCCGGCGACACCGCCAGCCGAGCATAAGTCTCACCTGATTGCGCATAGCCGGCACCACCCCGTACGACGGGAGACCGGACATACCCGACGGCCGCGTGGCCCAACGGGGCGCTGTGTGGTTTTAGCTTGACTGAAGACATGGATATGGCGGTTACTATACCAATCCAAACACTCGCCTAAAAATCTTAACACGCTTGCGAGCCCGCACGGAACGTCATCCGTGCGCGGCAACCACCCCAGAAATAGACGCAAAACCTTAAAACGAAGCCGTTTACGATTTGCCCCAGAATTCTTCGGCCTTGGGCAGGTCTTTTAGACTGGCCAGCCCAAAAAGCTCTAAAAAAGTCTTGGTCGTGCCGTAGAGCATGGGTCTGCCCAGTTCTTCGGCTCTGCCCACAATCTTGACCAAGTGCCGCTCCATCAGGCCGCGCAGCACCTCACCGCACGCCACGCCGCGGACAGACTCGATATCCGCCCGGAGGATCGGCTGCTTGTAAGCGATGATGGCCAGCGTCTCCATGGCCGCGGGGCTCAGGCGTGTGGACGACCGCCGCTTGTGGGCGGCCTCGACAAGCTGGGCGTGCTGGGGCAGCGTCAGAATCTGCCACCCCTTGGCGATCTGCTGGATACGGAAGCTGCGGCCGGTCCGCTCGTATAGCTCGTTGAGTTCCTGGATCGCCGCGTTGACGGCTTTGGCGCCGGCGCCGCCGAGCATCTCAGAAACCTGCGAGACGGGGATCGGGTGGTCGGTGCTCATCAAGATCGCCTCGACCCCCAAGGCCAACGATTGGTCATCCCCCGGCGGGGTGTTGGCGGCAGCGGAGTCGTCGCGCGGCGAATCTTCTTGTTCCGGGTCACCGCCTGTCGCTTCGATATCGATATGGACGGGGGCGCGTCCCTGGGCACTGGCTGTCTGCGTGGTTTTCATGGCAGACATTGTAATGGATAGCCCCGCTTGGGCACCACCCGCGGCGGCGTGCGGGTGAGCCTTGAAGGTCACGCGGGCGCGGGGTGATTTAGCCCAGCCAGCGGTTTCTGCGCAGTTGCACCATCTGGGTCTGAAGCGACTTGCCGGGGCACGAGGTGATTTTCAGTTCCTGGTGGGTGTAGACGCGGGTCAGCGGCACGCGGTGCTGACGCATGAGGGTCGATACGGCTTGGCGGAGTGTGCCGATCTGCGCGTCCGTAGGCTGCTGCAGGTCGAAGTTGCCCAGCGTCATGATGCCGACGTTTTTCTCGTTGTTGTCGCGCACGTGGGCGCCTTGGTAGTGCAGCGGCCTGCCTTCCCATACGCGCCCGGCGCGGTCGATGATGTAGTGGTACCCGATGTCGCCGGCGTGCAGCCGCCGAAGGTGCGACCTGCGGATCGATTCGAGGCGCTTGGACGTTGAAGCGGTGTCGTCGAACCACACGGGCGTGCCGCCCTCATGGTGGATGGTGATACGTTGGATGGAGCCCATCTTGTTCAAGCGAGCGGGGATCGGGTCCGCCTGGGCCCACCGCGACCGGGGGATCATCGCCAGCGTCGCGGCGGTGTGGGGGTGGGCGAGTTGAGACGGCAGCACCGCGCCCGTGTTAGGCAGCGGCGATGGCGGAACCTGAGGCCACGACGGGCGAGGCCGGTCCGTCACCAGCCGGTGCGTCTCAGAGCAACCCGTCGCGACTAGCCCCAGCCCGGCGATGATAAATTGCCGACGCGATATCCCTTGCATGGTTGGTCTCACGGGTGTCGCAGCTTGCAAGCGTGGTCTATTATAGATTCCGCCCCATTTCAACCAAGGGTGTACCCTGGCGGGCTCTCCATGAGCGTCCTATATTGATCGGCAGGCGGAGAGGCCGACGTAGAATCTTTCATGTGAGTCTATCCAACACACAATAGCGAAAGGCTCGAACGGGCGCGGCATCATGTCACATGAATGAACCGCCACGCCCCTGGCGCCGGCAAACAAATTTTTGTAATATTTTACTTTTTCACTATTTACAGCAAATTTTAAGGTCGCAAACGCTCTTAAACATCGCCAACCCGGCCCGCCGCAGCCAACACGATGAGCATTTGTTTTCGCAGGATCGATACTGAATGACAAACCCTGTCACCCAACGCCTGTCCAGCTACACCTCGTCAACGAGCCCGGTGTGGGAGGAACCGTCGCCGCCGTTTATTTCGCTGCCGCTGACGGGGTTCACGGTCGCGCTGTTCTTGACCATCGCGCTGTTCATGGGGCTGGGGTTGCACGCCTGGCAGTCTTTTCAGGCGACGAAAAACCTGCAAGAGCGGGGCATTCGGCTGATCCAACTGATCGGGATGATCCGCTACCTCGATGAGACGCTGTACCTGTCGGTGCAGATGAGCACCGCCACGGGTGCGCCAAGCTGGGAGCAGCGGTACCGGCGGCTGGCTCCGCAACTCGACGGTGCCATGCGCGAGGCGTCCGAGCTGGCGCCGCACCTCAAAGACCTCGACGGGTTTTCGCAGACACAGGCAGCCAACCAGTCACTGGCCAAAATGGAAGACACGATCTTCCGCACCGTGCGCGCCCGCCGCTTGGAGCACGCCCAAACCCTGCTGGGGGCCCAGCCCTACACCGAGCAGAGGCAGGTCTACGCCCAGGGCATCCGCGCGACGCTCGACGCCATGCAGCGGCACACGGACTCGGTGATCGACACCCAACGGCGATACACGTACTGGGCGGTGGTCGGCGTGATCACGGCGATGCCCGTGCTGCTGGGCGCGTGGCTGGGGGCGTTTATCACGATCCGCAGGTACATCGCCGACCGCAAGCGGGTCCACGAAACCATGCGCGAGAACACCGCGATGATCCGCGCGATCGTGAACACCGCGGCCGACGGGATTATCACCATCGACGAAGAGGGCGGCGTGATCGAATCGTTCAACCCGGCGGCGGAAAAAATCTTCGGCTACAAGACCGAAGAGGTGGTCGGCGAAAGCATCCAGATGCTGCTGCCCTCGAGCGACAACGCCCACCCCTACCCGCCCCAACCCTCAAACGCCGCCGACAATGCGGACGGGCCGACCAACCCGATCGACTGGGAAGTCACCGCGAAGCGCAAGGACGGCTCAACGTTCCCGATGGGGCTTTCCGTCAGTGAGGTACGGCTTGATAACCGCCGGCTGCTGACCATCATCGTGCGCGACGAGTCGCAGCGCAAGGCGCTGCAGCGCGAGGTGCTTGAGATCAGCGCCCGCGAGCAGCAGCGGATCGGCCGTGACCTGCACGACGGGCTTGGCCAGGAACTGACGGGCATCTCGCTGCTGGCCGGTGCGCTGCGCAAGCGGCTCGAAGACCGCGGCGTGCCCGAAGCGCCGGACGCGGGTGAGATCTCCGACCTTGTGAAACAGGCCATCGAGCACACGCGCGCGCTGGTCAAAGGCCTGTGCCCGGTGGACCTGGAGGCTGACGGGCTGATGTACGCCATGAAGGAGATGGCCAACACGATCAACCAGATTTATAGCCGCGTGTCGTGTCGGTTCGCGTGTGACAAGCCGATCCTGGTCAAAGACCACACCATCGCCACGCACCTGTACTACATCGCACGTGAAGCGGTGAACAACGCCATCCGCCACGGCCGCGCCAGGCGCATCCTGATCCGCATCACCTCCACCGGCGACCGGGCTGTGCTGTCAATCGAGAACACGGGCAAGCCCATGCCGCCCGAGGCCTACAAGAGCTCGGGCCGGGGTTTGCATATCATGAACTACCGAGCTCGCATGATCGGCGGGACGCTTGAGGTCGGCCCGCGAATTGACGGGGGCACGGTCGTGTCGTGCTCGTTTGCCGGCTTCGATGAGCCCGACGCCACTACTCAGGACAAGGAAGTATGAAGGCAGAAAAATCAAAAAAAAGAACCACCACCGAGCCGTCAGGCCTGCGCATTCTGATTGTCGACGACCACCCGATCGTGCGCAAAGGGCTGGTGGGCATGATCAACCAGGAGGACGGGTTGAAGGTCGTCGCAGAGGCTGAGGATTACCACCAAGCGCTCGACGCGATGAAAGCGAACCAACTCGATTTGGCAATCGTGGACCTGACGCTCCAAGACGTGGGCGGGTTGGACCTGATCAAGCAGGCGGTGGCGCTGCACCCGACGCTGCCGATCTTGGTGCTGTCGATGCACGACGAGTCGCTCTACGCCCAACGCGCGCTGCGCGCCGGCGCCAAGGGCTACATCATGAAGCAGGAGGGCGCTGAGAAGCTGATCACCGCGATCCGCACGGTCTGCCGCGGCGAGGTGTACGTCAGCGAGAAGATGGCCTCGCGCATCTTGGGCAAGCTCGTCGGCGGCCAGCCCGCCGGCGCCGGCACCCCGCTCGAACAGCTCAGCGACCGCGAGCTGGAGGTGTTCGGCTTGCTGGGCCGGGGCATGGGCACGCGCGACATCGCCGACAAGCTGTGCGTAAGCGTCAAGACGATCGAGTCGCACCGCGAACACATCAAAGAAAAACTCAAGCTCAAAAATGCCAACGAGCTGGTCCAGCACGCCACGCAGTGGGTCATCCAGGAAGGGATGGATTAGCGCATTTTTTGTGTGCGTTTTTGGGGTGCCACGGCCAGCGAAGGCGGCCGTGTTGAACAACAAACAATTCAACGCCCCGCCAAACGTGTTAGCTGAAGGTCAGGTCTTCTTGCCCCAACAGCCCCACAAAATGCTCGGCCCAATCGCGGATCTGGTCACGCACGCGGTTGAAGGTCGGCAACAACTCGGCTTCCGACAAGCCGGGGATGTCGGGGTCGTCGAACGGCTCGTGGATTGTCATCAGCGCGTCGCCCAGCCACACCGGGCACGCCTCTTTAGCACGGCCACACACGGTCACCACCACTTTGAATGCTTGGCCGGCAAATGCGTCGACGTGTTGCGATTCGTGTTGGGAGATGTCTACGCCCGCTTCGGCCATGACACGGATCGCCAGGGGGTGGACGCCTTTGGGGTTGGTCCCCGCGCTGTGTACGTCTAGGCCCACGCGTTGCGACTGGGCGAAGTGCCTTAGCCACCCTTCGGCCATCTGCGAGCGACATCGGTTGCCCGTACACAGCACAAGTATTCTCGTATCAGGCATCAGCCGCTCATTGTTATGATTGAAACGCGCTTAACAACACCCGCTGTTCGGGCTGCAACACGAAGACTCGGCCGCAGCCGCGGGCTTTTCCAGCAGCAAATCCAGGCTGGCGATGTGCGCGTTGGAGTCGAACCCAGCCGGCACTTTTTCCAGCAGCTTGCCCGCTTCGGGGCTGCACCCGAGCACCGCCATCACGTCGTAGCTCTTGCGGTCGGCCTTCACCACGTTCAGGCCCGACGCCACCGCGTAACCCAAATAATCACCGATCGCCACCGCCCCGGCGATGCACCCGATGTAGGCTTCCACGTCCTGCTTGATCGCGTCGGGTAGTTCCTTGAGTAAGACGATATCGCTGATCGCCGCCTTGCCGCCGGGCTTGAGCACACGGGCGATCTGCCCGAACACGGTGGCTTTGTCCGGCGAGAGGTTGATCACGCAGTTGCTGATTACCAAGTCAACGCTTGCGTCGTCCACAGGCAGGCTCTCGATCACACCCTTGCGGAAATCGACGTTGTCATACCCGTTCTTGGCGGCGTAGTCGCGTGATTTTTCGAGCATGGCGTCTGTCATGTCCACGCCGATGACTTTGCCTTCCGGGCCGACTTTTTTGCTAGCCAAGAAGCAATCGATGCCCGCCCCGCTGCCTAAGTCGACGACCGTGTGGCCCGGTTGGATCAGCGTCAAGCTTGTCGGGCTGCCGCAGCCTAGGCCAAGGTTGGCCCCTTCGGGCAGTGTCTGCAGGTCTTCGGGCTTGTACCCAATCGCCTCGGCGTGTTCCAGCAGGCCCAGCGAGTCATCCGCGGAGCCGCCACAACAGCTAGCACCCCCGCTCTCGGCGATCTGCCCGTAACGCTGGGATACGTGGTCGCGAATATCTTTCGAAGCGGTGTCGGTGTTGCTCATAGCCGTGGTGCCTTTCGGGGAAATCGATCGTCCCTGACAATGTTAGGCGTGGGGCGGCTCGTCCGCCTCAGCATGGTTGCTAGAGATTCTATCCCTGTCAGAACTAGTGAGCTAACCGGTTTATTCCTAACGCGATAGCCTCACAATCGCCCGGCCAAACACCCGCGGATACGCCGCTGGCACTAGGGGATTCCCCGATGGGCGGCGTGTTGGGTCGGGGCGTACACCAGTTCAAAAGCAGTATGCGCCCCGATTTACGGTAGCCCAGGCCACTCGCATAATTAGACACATGATCGTTAAGGATGTTTGAATTTACTTCACCCGTTTTTCTGAAAGGAAACAAATCATGGCATTCGACGCATTCTTAGAAATCGAAAATGTGCCCGGCGAATCAACCGACAAGGGCCACGGCGACTGGATCGAGATCCTCTCGTTCAGCCACGGGTTGGCCCAGATGTCCAGCGGCTCCCGCTCCAGCGGCGGCGGCGGCGGGGCTGAGCGGTGCGACCACTCGGACTTCAGCGTGATCAAGGCCCTGGACAAGGCAAGCCCCAAGCTGGCGCTGGCTTGCTGCAAGGGCGAAGACGTGGGCAAGGTCACCCTCGAACTGTGCCGCGCGACCGGCGACAAGCAGACGTACATGAAGTACGTCATGGAGGGCGTGCTCGTGTCGTCCGTCCGGCCCGGCGGGTCGGCTCAGGGCGGCGAGAAGCTGCCGCTCGAAGAGGTAGCCTTCAACTACAGCAAGATCACTTGGACCTACACCGAGACCGACCACAAGACCGGTGCGGCTAAGGGCGACGTCGAGACCAACTGGGACCTAAACGAGAACACCGGCGGGTAATCCAAGCGTCGCCCGGGGGGCGAGCCGAGGGGAGATCGGTTGGGGAGAGACTTCCCGGGGCGGGGGCGGTCAGAGAGATGCGGCCGGCGGGGAGGTTGGGGGGTTGGCGGGGTTGAACTTTCACGGGACGGGTGACATGGGTCTAGCCTGCGGCAACACCACCCCGCGGGCAGACCCGTGCACCGTCGCTGAAAACGCAGTGCGGGACGGAAAAAAGAGACTATCGCCCGAAGGGAACAGGCCAGACAGAGAGAGGTCATCATGCGATCCGAAAATGACACCATCCATGCAGTGAGTAGGAAGACTAGGCCTCGTCGGTAACAAAAGGAATTGGGGAGCCCCGCGCCTGGGGGGGCCAGGCCTGCCCCGTCTTTGGTGGGTCTTCGGACGGGCGGGGCAGCGCGAAGGTGGGAGGCTTGAGAGGAGCAGGGCCCGCGGCAACGCGGGTCCGCTTTTTTTGTAGCGGCCTTGACTACTGGCTCGCTGGTCGTGTCACCCCGCTCGTCAGATCGTCTGAGTACGATCGTCCATCGTCAACTAGAGCACCTGGCGTGATTATCTTTGATGGATGTTCGGTGGTCGTTGACATGGCGAACCCGCATTTCACGGCTTACAAGCAAGCCGTGCCACCCAGTCAATCAAATTTATAAATGTGCGCCTAAACCCGGATTCTGATCCAAACCAGGTTCGAGATTTGGGATAGATTCTGGCCAATCATCTGAAAGGATTTTGGTCATGAAGAAGACCCGATTTACGGACGAGCAGATTGCGTTTGCGTTGCGTCAATCCGAGG
>JAJDCS010000013.1 GCA_029260715.1 Phycisphaeraceae bacterium
CCTAGGTGCTACGGACATTCATCCGCATGTTGTGATTCCGGCGGCGAGCCAGACGAAGGCGGCAAAGTTGGAGGCCTTCTTCTCGTAGCGGGTGGCAACGCGACGGCACTGCTTGATCAGGCGGAAGAATCGTTCGATCACGTTGCGGTGTTTGTACCGTTGTCGGTCATAACGCTTCTTGCGTTTTCGGGTCGGGTTGGGGCGGATGCACGCGCGAGCCTTAAGTTGGCCAACCCATGTGCGGATCGCATCGCTGTCGTAGGCCGCATCGGCTAGCACATGCCTGGGCTTCAATCCCATCAGCAACGCCTGGGCTTGGGGGGCATCGCCCCGTTGCCCCGGCGTGACGATTAGACGCAGCAGGCGACCTCGTTGATCCACCGCGGCATGCAGCTTAGTGGTCAATCCGCCACGCGATCGGCCCAAGCATCGACGCGCGTCGGCGTCCTGTTTTTTTCGCCGTGCAACCGGCGTCCCGTCGAGGCCGTGGGGTGAGCCTTCACACTGGTCGAATCCAATTGCACCTCATCCTGTTCACCGGCCCAGGCCGTATCTCCCAACGCTCGACCTACGCGTTCCCACACACCGGTTGCACACCAACGGTCGTAACGCTTCCACACCGAGTTGGGTTTGCCCAACCGCGTGGGCAGATCGTCCCAGGGGATGCCGGTTTTCAGCACGTAGAGCACCGCGTTAACGAAACGACGGTTGTCCACAGCGGTGCGTCCGGGGTCGCCTACCTTGCCCGGCAGGTGATCGTGGACCCGCTCCCATTGTTCATCCGTGAGTTCATGGCGATGGCGCATGGTGGCCCTCCTTGGCCAAAAACATGATGATCGGCAAACATCAGCATAGAATATGAATGTCCGTAGCACCTAGCCCGCTGTCTGGCGCGTTATGCCACAGCGTGCCGGCGCTTCGCCAACCCAAGCATCCCCAAGACGATCACGCCCAACGTGCCCGGCTCGGGGACGGTAGGGGCGCTGGCCGCCAGCGGGCTTGGGGTCGGGACTGAGTTGAACAAGTGGCTCTGCCAGATGAGCAGGTCCAGGCCGTTGACTAAGCCGTCGAGGTTGAAGTCGCCTTGATCCCATTTGTCGCCGCTGAATAGATTGGCTTGCCAACGCAGCAGGTCCAAGCCATTCACCGTGCCGTCGAGGTTCGCGTCACCGGGGATCGCCGCGACGAGGGTGAGGCCGATGGTGCCGTTGTGGTCGTAGATGGGGGCGAGGGTCATATTGCTGTTGATGAATGCGCCGGTGATGGCGTTGAACTCGCCGGTGCGCGTGGCGGCGGTGAGGATATTGAATTCGTCGAAGTATTCGGGCATGAAACCGGATGCCAACACGATGTCCAGCGTACCGCCCAGCGACACGCCAGCCGTAACGTTGACTTGATCGAAGTCGGTGCCCGCCGCGCCGCCGCTGCCCGCCAATTCAACCGCCAACCTTGAGTCGGTCTCGAAGACCGCGGCGCCCAAGCCCAGCGCCCCGACGGAGGCGCCCGGTGCGACGGTGCCGCCCGAGTGGACGGTGGTGGTGCCGGCGACAAAGCCGGTGCCGCCGAGCGTGGCGAGTTTCATGACGGTGACGGGGCCTGTGCCGGTGGCCGAGCCGGTGGTGTTGTTCGCTAACAGTGTGCCGCCTTCAACAACCGTCCCACCGGGGTAGGTGTTGGCCCCGGTCAGCGTTAGTGTCCCGGTGCCGATCTTGGTCAGCATCCCGCCCACGCCCGTGCCAGTGCTATTGATAATCCCGGTGA
This sequence comes from Phycisphaeraceae bacterium, assembly GCA_029260715.1. Classification (GTDB taxonomy): domain Bacteria; phylum Planctomycetota; class Phycisphaerae; order Phycisphaerales; family Phycisphaeraceae; genus OFTM12. The sequence continues at coordinate 1,762 of JAJDCS010000013.1, forward strand.
AGGTGGAGTCGGTGTCGTTTTGTCCCACACGCAGGTGGGCCCCGTTGTTGTGCAATCCGACAGTCGCGTTACCGCTCAGTGAGCCGATGGTCTGGGTGATATCCTGCCAGAGCAAGAAGGTGCCGCCGTTGACCGTCACGTCGGTGGTGCTGGGCAGTATTTCGCTTACGGTGCCGAAGAGCCCTAGTTGTCCCTGGTTGACGGTGGTCGATCCGGAGTAAGTTGAGACGTTGTTGCGGATGTTCATGCCTGCGGGGCCGTTCTTGACCAGCCCGCCGTTGCCGGAGATCGGGCTTTGGATATCAAGGAGAGCGCCGGTGATCTGTGAGTCGAAAATCGCGTCGGCGTCGCTTGTGATAATGGATCGTGCGGCTGGGAGGGAGACCTGGCTCGTCCCGGTTGCCCGAAGCGTGCCGCCGGCGAAGGTGACCGGTGAGCTGTTGGCGCCGAGGTTTGCGTTTGCGGACACCTCCAGCACTCCGTCCTCGATGCGTGTGCCGCCGGTGTGGGTGTTGGCGGCGGTGAGGGTGAAGGTGCCGGTTCCGGTTTTCGTGAGGCCGCCCGGTCCGCCCGCGGCGTCGGCGATCGTGCCGTTGAAGGTGGACGAGCCGTTGTTCGTCCCAATGGTGAGGGCTGGGGCTCCGCCCCCGGAAGGGTCGGAGATATTGACCGTCGCGACCGCATCACCGCTAAGGGTGTTGGTCTGGAACGTGCCGCCGTTGACGACGATGGCGCCCGATTGCCCTAAAACAAGATTCCCCTGGTTCGTCCAGCTTGAATCGGCGCCTGTAACCGTCACCGTGGCCATAGCCGTCCCGCCGCCGGTACCTATAACGGCTCGCCCGGTCGTCATGTGGCCCTGGTTGTTGATATCGATGGTGCCGACGGCGTTCGTGTCGGTGCCGAAAAACAAGGGACCGGACATCAGCCACTGTGAGTCCGCGTCGGTGATGGTGATGGACCCGGTGGAATTAGCGGTGCCCGCCACATCGGCGCCGACGCTGGTGACCGTGGACCCGCCGGATACGTTCAGCGTGCCGGCCCCACCGATGCCGATCTGGATGAAATCATCGGAGACCATGTCGGACCCCGAGTTCAGGGTGAATGTATTGTTGCTTGTGATGTTGTAGAGCCCATTGAAACTGACCTGGGCATTGTTGTTGGCGGTGAGGGTGTTGCCGGGGGCGAGGTTGAAGCCGCCGGAGACGCGTTCGAGACTACCGCCGTTGACATCGACGGGGCCGTTGGCGTTGAAGGCGCCGCCTTCGATGCGCAGGGTGGCGCCGTTCAATATTTCGGTGGCGGCGGAAGGGGTGGCGCCCGAGGCGATTGTCAGGGTTCCATCTTGGACGTGTATCGGGCCTGTGTTGGTGTTGGTCTGGTTGAGGGTCAGCGTGCCCCCGCCCTGCTTGAGCACGGTGCCGGTGCCGGAGATGACGCCGGCGTACGTCCCGTTCAACGTCTGGTTGAATTCGAGGGTGGCGTTGTTAGCGACGCCGTTGGACGCGGGCAGGGAGTTGGTGTTGACGACGAGTTTACCGTCGTCGACGGTGGTGCCGCCGGTGTAGGCGTTATTGCCTGTGAGCGTCTGCGTGCCGGTGCCGATTTTGGTGAGTTGTCCGACGCCGCCTCCAGCTTGGCTGATGCTGCCCTCGTAAGTCCCGCTGCCATTGGCGGCCCCGAGGGTGAGATTGATATCCGGGCCAAAGGCGAACACAACACCTCCCGATCCGTTGAGGGCATCGAACGTTTCTGCTCCGCCGAAGGTTATCCAGTTGGTTCCGTTGTTGAGCGTCACATCCGTGTTGTCCGGCAAACGTTCAGGGCTGTTAGTCACCAAGTTCCCCTGGTTAACGATCGTCGGCCCGGTGTATGTGGCTGCTGTGTTTCGCAGCATCAAGCCCCCGGGGCCGTTTTTGATCAGCCCACCGTTGCCGGAAATCAGACCGTCAACGATGGTCTGATTTGTTCCGGAGGTAATGTCGAAGACCGCGTTGGCGTTGGCGGCTACAAACGCCCGGGCTGTTGGGAATTGGAGTTCAGCGGCTAGGCTGCTAACCCGTAGCGTCCCCCCGGCGAAGGTGACGGTGGCGGAGTTGGCTCCGAGATTCGCGTTTGTGGAAACGGCCAGTGTACCCGCCTCGATGCGTGTGCCGCCGGTATGGGTGTTGGTCTGGTCGAGGGTCAAGGTTCCACCGCCGCTTTTGGTCACGTTGCCGATGCCGGAAATGACGCCGGCGTAGGTGCCGTTGGCGGTCTGGTTGAATTCGAGGTTGACGTTGTTGACCACGCCCCCGGCTGCGGGCAGGGAATTGGTGTTGACGACCAGGGTGCCGCCCGAAACGGTCGTGCCGCCGGTGTAAGTGTTGTTGTTGGTGAGCGTCAGTGTGAAGTTTCTGGCCTTAACCAGTCGTCCGGAACCGGAGACGACGCCTGAGTAGGTTCCGTTGGTGTCTTGGCTGAACTCGAGGTTGGCGTTGTTGATTATGCCTCCGGCAGCGGGCAGGGAATTGGTGCCGACCACCAGGGTGCCCGCCTCGATACGTGTGCCGCCGGTGTGTGTGTTGGTCTGGTTGAGGGTCAAGGCACCGCCGCCGGACTTAATGAGTTGTCCGGTACCGGAGATGACGCCGGCGTAGGTATTGCTAGCGACCTGGTTGAATTCGAGGATGGCGTTGTTGACCACGCCTCCTGCGGCGGGGAGGGAATTGGTGCTGACCACGAGCTTGCCCGCGGAGACCTTGGTGCCGCCGGAGTAGGTGTTGATGCCCGAGAGTGTCTGGGTGCCGGCGCCGACTTTGTTGATGGTCAGTGCGCCGGCGGAGTCGGTGATGGTGCCGCTGAAGGTGCCGGACTTGCCGTCTGCCCCGATCGAGAGGGTGAACGCGGTGCCGGTGAACATGTCGACGACGCCGGCGCCGCTTCCGTTGCTGAAAAGTGTGCCGACGGTCTCGGAGTCGCCGGAGCCGGTCGGGGCCAGGCGCAGGGACGACCCGGCATTGAGGAACCAAATCTCGGCGGCATCGGGGATGGTGCGGTTGCCGATCGAGTTGGCCACACCGAGCTGGAGGTGGGCGTCCTCGAAGATATAGACGTCTTCGGTGAAGTTGTTGGCGACGCCGGAGGGGCGGTTGATGACGATGCGGCGGCCTGGGCCGAAGGGTGAGTTGATAACGAGGCCACCGGTGCCGGTGATCAGACCGCTGAAAGTGGTGCGGTCCGTGGAGCCGGCCTGTAGGACGATAAAACTGTTAAGGGTGAGTTGCCCGGCGAACTCGCTGTTTGCCGGGCCCGGGTCGAAGTTGGTGGTGCCGATGATGGTGTCGGAGATGTTGAAAAAGGAGGCAACGATGTTGTTGTTGACCACGCCGGGTGCGCCCAGCAGCAGCGCCGTGTCGAAGAACTCGGTACCCAGGGTGACGGTACCGAGGCCCAAGGCGTTGGGGTGGGTGAGGACCAAGGTGCCTTCGACGATATCCGTCGACCCGGTGTAGGTGCTGTTTCCCGCAAGCGTGACCGTGGCCGAACCCGACTTGACCACTTTACCGGTCCCGGAGATGTTGCCGGCATATGTCCCAGCTAAAAAATGATTAAACTCGAGGGTTGCATTATTCACTACACCGTTAGCGGCGGGTAGGGCATAGGGAGCCACACTGAGCGTGCCTTGCGACACCACGGTGCCTCCGCCATAGGTGTTGTTCCCATTGAGTCTCAGTCTGCCGGCACCGGTCTTTGTCAAAGAATGTACCAACCCGCCGTGTATATTGGAGATGGCCCCACTCACCTCAAGGGATGCCCCGGGCTCGACCCGCCAGGCACCGTCGGACTGCAGATTGATCTTATTGAAGATGAAGTGGACGGCTGACCCGGCGGGGTCCGCCAGGGAACGGACGATTTCACCCGTGCCCTGCAGCGTGAGGAAGCTGTCCCCGCTGAGGATGTAGTTTAAATCACTCTGGAAGGTGATCGAGTCGACCGCCTGGTTCGCGTTGACATCAACATTGGTCAGCCCAGGGCCTGCAAGGTTATCCGTAAAGCTCACGGTATCGCCAACGGCGAACCCTGGGGGAGTCAAAAGGAACCAGTTGAATGCGTCGGTCCACAGGTTGCCGAAACCCTGGCCCTCCCAGAATCGCTCCGCCGCGTGGGCGGGGGTGCGGTGCGTCGTCAGCACTGCCGCCGCGAACGCCCCGGCTAGAAACGCGATGCGCAGGCCGGAAACGCAGGTCGCCGTTTGATTCGGTACAAGCATAAAACCCTCCGTAAGGAGACCTGGCCACACACTGAGAAATATCAATCACAGCCGTAGAGACATGGGCGGACCTGGCAAACCCCAGGTCAACGACGCTCTCCCCTCAATCATGCTCCCCTCGTGGGAGTACAGCTATTATACTGGGCATCCGCGAAAATACACGCCCTTGTTTTTACAAAATGGCGGCGTTCCTCGGGTAGCGGTAGGCCCGCTGTTTCCATGGCTGTATCCCCGCCTGCTGTCGCGCCGTCCGAGGGCTTGGGGCGGTGCCCGTCTCGACGGCTGACCCCGCAACGAACCTTGACCGGGCGCAGCCCGTAAGGTAGACCATCATCCCCGCCACCATCGCGTGGTATTGTGGCAACACTGTCTTTTGGCGTGGTGAGGCCGATGATCGAAGTCGAAAACCTGGTCAAGTGGTACGGCCAAACGCTGGCCGTCGATAACCTTAATTTCACCATCCCCCGTGGGCAGATCGTCGGTTTTCTAGGGCCCAACGGCGCGGGCAAGACCACCACGCTGCGCATGCTCACCGGGTATCTGCCCCCCACGTCGGGGCGGGTGACGCTAGACGGGCACGACGTGCTGACAGACTCGCTGCGTGCGCGGGCCAAGATCGGCTACCTGCCCGAGAGCACGCCGCTGTACCCCGAGATGCGCGTGGAGGAATACCTGCACTACCGAGGCAAGCTGCACCGCATGGACCGCGACACGCGCCGCCGACGCATCGACACCGTCTGCGACCAGTGCGGGCTTGCCCAGGTCCGCCGCAGGTTGATCGGCCAACTCTCCAAAGGCAACAAGCAGCGCGTGGGCCTGGCCCAAGCCATGCTGCACGAGCCGCCCGTGCTGATCCTCGACGAACCCACCGCCGGGCTCGACCCCAACCAGATCACCCATGTGCGAGAACTCATCGACCAACTCCGCGGCGAGCACACGATCATCCTCTCCACGCACATCCTCCCTGAGGTTGAGCGCCTGGCCGACCGGCTCATGGTCATCGCCGGGGGCGCGATCGTGGCCCAGGGCACGCCCGAAGAACTGCGCAGCAGCGTCTCAGCCGGGTCACGCATACTCATCGAGGTCAACGCCCAGCCCCAAGACGTGTCAAAAGCGCTTGGCCAAGTCAGCGGCGTGAAGCAGGTGGAAACCGCCACGAACGACGGCTGGTGCCGCGCGACCGTCACACCCAAAGACAACGCCGACCCGCGCGAAGCGATCGGGCAAACCGCGCTGCACCACGGCTGGACCGTGCGCGAGATGCGGTACGAGACCGCCAGCCTAGAGCAGTTCTTCGTCCAGGTCACCGCCCAGCAGGGCCGCGCCGCCACGGAGGACGCCGCATGAGCCAGACCCTCACCATCGCCAAGCGCGAGCTGACCAGCCTGTTCTGCTCACCGATCGCTTACGTCGTGCTTGGCCTATTCGCGTTTGGCACGGGGATGATCTTCTTCCTCGGGTTCGCGCCCGGCTTGGCAGCGGGCATGCGCTCGACGTTCGACAGCGTCGTGTGGCTGATGATCTTCCTGGTGCCGGCCATCAGCATGCGCCTGATCAGCGATGAGCTGCGCAACGGCACGGTCGAGCCGCTCATGACCGCGCCAATTACGGACGTGCAGGTGGTCATGGGCAAGTGGCTGGGCGCGATGGGGTTTTACGCGGCGCTACTGGCGCCCCTGTGCGTGCTGGTCCTGGTGCTTGAGGTCAATGCCTCGCCGGATTACGGGCCTATCCTGACGGGCTTGACGGGGCTGGTGCTCGTCGGCGGGCTGTACCTGGCGATCGGCACGTTCGCTTCGGCCGCCACGCAGAACCAGATCATCGCGTTTCTCCTGACGGTGTTTGTGATCTGCGTGTTCACGATCGCGATGTACTTCCTGCCACGAGCGTCGTTCGTATCGCCGCCGTGGCAGCAGGCGATGTACTACCTCAACGTCAACATGCAGTTTGAAGACTTCAACAAAGGCCTGATCGATACGAGTAATTTCGTCTATTTCGTCAGCGGGATCACGCTGTTTCTCTTTTTGGCGGTGAAGGTGCTGGAAAGCCGGCGCTGGCGTTGACGCCCCGTGCCCCGCGTGACCGCCGCCGCCCGCAGGATCGACCATGACGCAGACAAACGAGACACAAACCACCCGCCGCGTGAAATACGGCCTTAACGTCGCCGTCGCCGTGATCGCCGCCGTGGGCATCGCCGTGTTGATCAACTGGATCGCCTACCGGCAGTTCGTCCGGTTCGACTTCACCGCCACGCGCAAATACAGCCTATCGCCGCAGACGCGCAAGGTGCTGGCAGGCCTCGGGGACCAGCACAGGATCGTCACGCTCTTTAGCCGCGCCGGCGTCTACACCGACCAGGCGCGCGACCTGCTCGACGAATACCACCGTTACGCAAGCAGCGTCACCGTCCAGCACATCGACCCGGCGCGTGAGCTGACGCGCGTCGAAGCCTTCTACGACACGCTGCTGCAGCGTTACACAAAGCAGCTTGAACCGCTCGACCAAGCCGTCGCCAATGCCCGCGCCGCACTGGAAGAGATGCGGCAGTCCGCACCGGCCTCGCTGGCCCCGTTGGGACGACTCATGGAAGACCCGGCGCTGTCCGATGCGAGCCTTAAAGGCTTTGTCCAGCGCGTCGCCCAGGCGATCGGGCGGATCGGCGACCAAGCCGACGCGATCAGCGAACAAGTCGCGGGTGATCTAAACAGGCCCCTGCCGCGATACGCGATGGCGATCGACACGTTCAAAGCCTCGCTGAAAAACCTTGACGAGCAGCTCTACACACCCGCCATCGACCAGCTCACCAAATCCGTTAACACCGACGCCCAAGCCGGCTCGGTCGCCAACGCCCTGCTCGAAGCAGCCGACCTGCTCAAACGCACACGCGATCAGTTGCGCTCCGCGTCGTCCGCGATGGAAGCCACGCCACGCGCCGAAGCCTACAACAAGGTCGCCGACCAACTCGACCGGCCCGACACCATGGCGATCGTCTCGCCCGACCAGGTGCGCGTCGTTGGGCTCGACGAGATGTTCCGTGCCCCCGACCCCGACCAACTCCAACCCGGCCAGCAGCCGGAATTGCGGTTCCAAGGCGAGGAGATGATCACCGGCGCGCTGGTGAGCATGAGCCTCCAAAAGCAACCGATGGTCGTGTTCCTGACCACGGGCCAACTCCAAGCCACCGGCCCGCGTGGGCTGTTCCAAAACGTAGCCCAACGATTGCGCAACGTGAACTTCGACGTGCGTCAGTGGAACCCGTCCGGCCAGCCCGGCCCCATGGGCCAACCCATCCCACCCGGCAAGCCGCCCCAGCCCGAACCGGGTCAAAAAGCCGTGTGGGTCGTGCTGCCCATTGAACCGCCCAATCCCATGAACCCCATGGCCGCCGGCGCGGGACAGCAGGTCATCGAACTGCTACAGCAGCGCCTCGAAGCGGGCGACGGCGTGATGGCCATGCTCAGCTACGCGCCCATGACCCGATTCGGCGGGGGCGACCCGGTTGCTGCCCTGCTGGGGCCGTGGGGCATCACGCCTCAAACGGATCGGCTGATCCTCCGCCAGGTATCGCTGCCCGACAGCCGCACCCAGGCGTCGGCGTTGCTCACGATCGAGCGCTGGCCAGACAGCCTGCCAATCACCCAGGCCCTTGCGGGCATGCCCGCGTTGGTGGGCCAAGCCAGCCCGCTCGTGCTGGGGTCGGGCGGTGGTGACAATAAAAACACCGCGGGCGAACAAGCCAAAATCCAGACTTGGCCGCTGATCGAGGTGCGCGGCGACGACCTGTGGACCCAACGCGACATCCAACCCGGCACGAACCCCACGCTCGACCCCGCCACCGCAGGCGGACCGTTCACCATCGCCGCCGCCGCCCAGCGCGGCGACAAGCGCCTGATCGCGGTAAGCGATCCGGTTTGGGCGTCGGACCAGATCACCACCATGGGCCCACAGGGGTTGCCCTCGGCGGTCTTCGGCTTGGCGTTCCCCGGCAACGCGGAGTTGTTCGTCAACAGCGTCTACTGGCTGGCCGGGCTGGACCAGTTAATCGCCGCCAGCCCACGCACACAGGACATCCGCCGTATCGGCGCGATCACCGACGGCGGGATGCTGGCTCTGCGGTGGACGCTCTTGGCTGGGGTGCCGCTGGTGATTGTCAGCGTCGGTGTGGGCGTCTGGGCTGTGAGACAACGCCAGTAAGCCGACAGGCGAAGTTTCGGCGTGCGGCCACGCACACACACGCTTAAGATGGACCCAACCGATCATGAACTACAAGACCACCGCAGCTTTGCTCGCTCTGTTCACGTGTGTCGGCGTGTACTTCCTGGTGTTCGAGCGCAACGCCGCCACCACACACGAGCGTGAAGCGGACGCCGCCCGCGGACGCCAACTCCCCGGCACCGCCCTGTTCACCGCCGACCAGGTGCCCACGGAATCCGTCGTGGGGTTCGAGATCAACGCCGAAGGGGCTGACACGCTACGCATCGACAAGCAAGGCCAAGACTGGTTCCAGACCCAGCCCGTGCGGTTCGGGGTCAACACCTGGTCCGCCAAGCAATTGGCCGACGCCGCCGCGGCGCTGCGGTACCTGGAAAAATTCACGCCCGGCGATGTGGCCCACCCCGACCTGCCCACGCTACAGCAAGCCTCGCTTTCGCCGCCGCTGGCGTCGCTGACACTCGTCTTTCAAGACGGCGACCCACCGAATCAGGTGATACACATCGGCCGCAAGAGCGTGGGTGGGCGGGGCTATGTCATGATCAACGACGCGCCCTACGTGTACGTCGTCAACGACACCCTGCACAAACACCTGCTCGATGAAAAACCAAGCGATTGGCGCAAGCGATCGGTCGGCGTGCCCGGCGAGGGGCAGGCCCAACGCGTGACGATCACCCACAGCGAACAGACGCTGGCCATGGCAAAAAGTGACGGGCGGTGGGTTTTCGAAAACCCGGACACCGGGCGCGTGGGCCGTGAATCAATCACCAGCCTGCTCAACGCCGTCGGCACGCTCTACATCAAAGAGTTCGAACCCGACAACCCGCAGGACTTGGCCGTGTACGGCTTGGATCAACCCGCCACCACCGTCCAAATCACCTGGGCCGACTGGGACAACGCGCAAACCGACCCCGCCACCACCCAACCCGAAGGCGGTGACGACGACGCGGCCGCGCCAACCGGCCCCGCCGAGAAAAACACGACGGGCACGCTCGCCATCGGCTCGCAAAAAGACCTCAGCGACGAGAGCTATTTCGCCGCTTGGTCCGTGGACGATAAGCCGATCGACGTGGTCTTTGTGATCACCAAATCGGACGCGGAGAAATTCCACAAGACAGCGGACGACCACCGCGACCGGCGGATCACCCCAGCCAAGGCAACGGACGTGCGAGAATTAACGATTGAGCGCGCCGGCGGGGACACGATCCGCCTGCTACGTGGCCCCGGCGGCTGGTCGTTCGCACAGCCCGACCCGGGCTTCGAGATCGACAGCGGCGGGGCCTCTTCGCTGGTCGAATCGATCACCGACGCGCGAGCCGATTCGTTCCAACCCGCGCCGCCCACCGAGCCCGCCGACCCGATCGCGACGATCGCGCTGGGTGTCATCGGCCAAGCAGAGCCCGAGACGCTCCGCGTCTACCCCGGCCACAGGGAAGGCGACGCGCGGACACACGCGGTGCTGCGCAACGACGAGCGAGTGCTCTACCACGTCCCCGCCGAACAGTTGAGCAAAGCCTTCGAGCCCGTTGAACTCCTGCGCCAGCGCACCGTGTTGGACGCCGCCCCCGCCTCGCTGACCCGTGTGATGATCGAGCACCCCGGTGGGCCACGCTACGTGTTCGACCGCGACCCGCCCGAGGACACGTCCAAACAGCCCGATGTCTCCAACTTGGTGCCCGACATGGCGCCGACCGAACCCGGTTTCTCCCCGTGGCGCTTGGCCGGGCACGAGCGGTTCGAGTTGGGCCTGTTCAATGACCTGTTGGCTGCGCTGCTGCCCCTGCGCGCAAAGAACTGGTTGGCAGCCACACACAACAACGAAGACGATCAAAAGCAAACACTGGTCACCGTGACCCTGGAGCAAGCCAACGGCAAGCCGCATGTTGTCCTGGTCGATTTAGAAAAGGGCAGAGCTGTGCTGGTGGGCCACGGCGCTGATCAAGAATGGTTCGAGATGGACAGCCGCGCGATCGAGCTATTGGGCTCGGAGTTCCGCGACCGCACGCTGCTGCCGCTGAGCGTCGATCAGATCAAGCAAGTCACGGTCATCTCAGACGACGACTCGATCACCGTCCGCCAAGGCGGCGGCGGGCGATACGTGGCCGACACCACGGACCGAGCCATCGACCAAACCGCAGCCGGCGCGCTGTTCGACACGCTCGCCGGCCTGCGCGTTGAGCGGTTCATCGAACCCGCCCACGTCTCCGAGCCGCCCCTGAAAGTGTTGGTGGAAACACAGGACGGCCGCACGCACCGCCTGGCGTTTTCGCAGCCTCAAGACGGCGAAAGCATCGCCACCAACGGCGACCTGTGGTTTATCTTAAACAGCGATACCGTCAAGAAGCTCACGCCGTCACTCGAGCCGTAGCGGCGATTGCGACCGACCGTGGTTAATTCACTTCAAAGATCGACTGGGTCCGCAGCACCATGGAGCTGGACGCGATCATGTGGTAGCTCTGGACATGGAACTCCCGCCTGAACTTCTGGCAGTCCAAGACCGAGAGGTTCGCCACACCCTCGTTGCCGACCCATACATGAGACAACGCATCCGACTCGGCGGCGAAGTCTTGCATCTCACGGAGCGTGGCCTGGTAGAGGTTCTCGCTCAGGGCCTCGGTCTGGAGCGTGGTGACGTAGTTGATCCTGTCCTCGCCGTCGTCGAGTTGGTAGTCTTTTTCGCCCAAGCAAGCCAAAGCGTGGACCAGCCCCGTCTCGGGCAGGTGGTCGCCTTTTTCGATGACCACCTCGGTCAAAACGCTCTTGTCCACTTGAAAACGAACGATGTGCCCAAGCGGGGCCACCCAGCACTCAGCCTCATATTCCCCATCCCCGTGCCGGTGCAGCCGCCGGCCCTGTAGGTCCAGCAACTCCGGGTGCAGCGGCCTGCGGTAGACCATCAGACGGAATAGCTGTGCATTAAAAGATTTGTGGCTAACACTCATTTGAGGGGTCCTCGAGTCCATTCGTGGTTCAGAACTGAACACTTAGATGAAAGTCCTACATTATAGCAGGGCATCGTTCGATGGGAAGTATCCTTTGTGCTAAATCACGCGATTTTTTTAATGGCGTTTGCCGCTTCAGCGCCGCGCTATAAAAGCCCTGCTTTCAACAGCTAACAACCGCAGCGCCCCGACCTGACAAACGCACGCTGTCCGATAATCATCAGCCCCGCCGCCGGGCGGGTTTATGATCGGACTTGGCCGATCATGTAATAGCTTATGTCGATACTGCCTGACATCTACAAACGCCTGCGCACAATCCCCGACGCCAGCGTCGACCGGGCCATGGCCGCCGCACTGCCCACCGCCGACCCGAAGGAGGCTCGCCTGATCACGCTGAGCCTGCTTGAACGGCGGAACCCGGAGGGGGTCGTCGCGGTGGTGCTTTATTACGACCGCCTGCCCGCCGACTTGCAGGAAACCGTTGTAAAACAAGCCCACCAGTGGTACCGCCCGCTGCGCGAGGCCGCGTCTCACCCATCCCCCGACGCACCCGCCAACGTGATCCGCGTCATCGCCACCGCCAGAGTCGTCAAGCTGGCGTACCTCGTGGCCGAGCAACTCCACCACCGCCCCGAACCGATCCGCGCCCAAGCCGCCGAGGCGCTACTGGATCTGGCGCGATGGGTCGGGGCCCCAGCCCCGAATGATGCAGACACCCCCGCCTGCGACGCCCAGTCCGCCAAGTATCTCCAAGCCGGTATCGAAGAGGCTGTGCAGCACTACGACACCCACTGCCAGCCCACGACCCTGCTGGCGCTGGCGGCGCTGGCGCCCCGAGCCGTGACCGCAGCCCTGAAACACCTGAGCAACCCGCATCACCCAGCCGTGGCGCCGATGCAAACACTCTTAGCCACCGCCCAGCACCCAGACCTGCACCGAGCGATGCTGGTCATGATCCAAGTGCCGCCGTTGGCTAAGAGCGTTCTAAAGGGGCTGCCGGTCGCCCTAGAAGCAGGCGGATTGGCTGAAGTGCTGTCGGGGGCGCACCTGCTACTCAACCCCCGAGCCGCTGGGCCGCTTCAACGGCTGGCCCAGCCCGACACACTCTGGCCCGATGCGGACCAAATCGCCAAGTGGCCCCCACGCCTGACCCGAGCTTTGGTCCGGTGGGCGGTTTCACTACCCTTCTCCAAAGACCAGCAAGTCGCCAAGCTCAGCGAGTTGGGCAAAGCGGCGGACGACCTGACCCGCCTGTTGGCCTTGCGGCAGCTCGTCGCCGTGTGCGACGGGCGGGACGATCACCTCACCAACGAAGCGATCGCGCGGTATTGCTTTGACGTTCAGCAGACCGTGGCTTGGGCGGCCCTACGCCACCTGATCGGCGTCGACTGGGAGCGCCTGCCGCACATGCTCACGCGGCTGATCAACTCGCAGCACGAAGAGGTCTCGGGCCTGGCGCGTCAGCGGCTAGCGCCCATGGCGTTCGGGCGGCTGTGGGACGGGTGGCCACGCATGACGCCCAAGCAGCGGCTGGACATCGGCCGGGCGCTTATCAAGATCGACAACACCTTTCACAGCCACCTCGCCGAAAAGCTTGCCAGCCCCGCCAAGCGCGACCGGCTGCGCGCAATGTCGATGATTCACACGCTCAACCAGGGCGCGTTGTTTGAGAAGGCCATGCTCACTTTCGCCGCCGACCGGGACGAAAAAATCGCCGCGTCCGCGGTGCGGGCGCTGGGGTCCGCCCAGTCACAACGCGCGGTCACAGCCGTGGAAGGAACCCTGAACCACACCGACAGCCGCGTGCGCGCCAACGCCGTCGAGGCACTGGGGCAGCTACAGTCCACGCGTCACCTGCGTGAATTGGTGAAGATGGCCAAGGAAGACCAGGGCCGGCCACGCGCCAACGCCATCCAGGCCATCATGGGCCTCAACACCGGCGCCGCATTCACCGCGCTGGACAGCATGCTCAACGACCCGCACCCCGCCCAGCGCATCAGCGCGCTGTGGGTGGTCGAGGCCATGGGGCTGTTCGAGCTGGCACGGCACGTGGCCGAGATGGCCGTCGCCGACCCCGACGGGCAAGTCAAGCAACGCGCCGACCGCGTCATCCACGAACTGATCCACGCCATGGACCCACGCGAGCCTCTGGCGGTCAACACGCAACCCGGCGCGACCAAGAAAGCGGGATAACAACCCCTCGCGCAGGGCGCGAGCCGCCGCCACAAGGGCGGTGTAATCAGGAACCTAGCCGTGATCAACTTTTTGATGTTCGCCAAACGAGACCTCAGCGGCGCCGACCCCGTTTCGTATGAACGCCTACGCCAACAGTGGCAACTGACCGGGAAAGACCTGATCCCGTTGTGGCCGCTGCTGATCGCGTTGGCGGTGGCGTTGGGTGTGCTGCTGTACCTGCGGGTGAGGCGTCGCGGCGGCTTACGCGGCATGCGCGCCAAGCCGATCACGATCTTCTACAGCGTGCTTGAAAAATCAGGGCTCAACGTCGCGGATAAAAAGCTGTTGGTCCGCTTGGCCCACCAGCAGGAGCTGCCCGGCCCGCTGACGTTGTTGTTGTCACAGGGCACGTTTAATCACCACACCGCCGCGTACCTTGAATCGATCGACCCCGATCGGCGTGATAAGCTCAACGAACGGATCAACCGGGTCCGGCGCGTGGTGTTTGGCGCTGCCCAGCAAGCGTGACAGGGGCTTTGAATGCCTGGCGACGCACAGCAGCTTCGAGGAGGTAGCCGTGGCGATTGAGATCGAAGCCAAATTCCAACTCGACGAAACCCAGAGCCTAGAGGCGAAGCTCGCGGCTGTCGGCGCGACGCGCGGCCACACGGTGATCGAACGAAACACCTACTTTGATACGCCCCAAGGGTCGCTCGCCGGCCAAGGCGGAGGGCTGCGCCTGCGTGTGGAGCGGCAAGAGGGCGGGCCCCAGCAGAAAAACATCATCACCTACAAGGGCCCGCTCATGCCCGGAAAGTTCAAGAGCCGCCAGGAGATCGAGGTGCAAGTCAACGACGCGGACACGGCGGTGCAACTGCTCAACGCCCTGGGCTACGTCGCACGGCTAAGCTTCGAGAAGCGCCGCGGCAAGTGGGAACTGGACGGCTGCGAGGTGGTGATCGACACGCTGCCACACCTGGGCCACTTCACTGAAATCGAAGGCCCGTCCGAGCAAGCCGTGCAAGCGGTGCGGGGTAAGCTGGGCCTGGAGGGCTTGGAAGTGATACGCCGGGGGTACGCGTCGCTGCTGGCTCAATACGCGCAAGACCACCGGCTCGGTGACGCACACTTCACGCTAGACAGTTGATTGAACAGCACTCAACGCCAGCCGTAAGCAATGCCTGCCTAGCCCAAGCCGCATGCGTCTTGAATGCCGCGCATCAGTAGCGCGTGCAGCCGCTTGGTCACCGGGCCGACCCCGCCTCCGCCGATCATGCGATCATCAACACCGACCACGCCAGCGACAGGGTTGGTCGTGCCGCAAAGAATCACCTCGTCGGCTTCGAGCAACTGCGTCGTGGTAAACGGCTGCTCGAGGGCTGTCATGCCGGCTTGGCGCGCTTGGTCGAGCAGCATACGCCGTGTGATCCCGTCAAGGATCCACTGGTCGGCGGGGTGGGTCCATAGCTGATCCTCTCGCACAACGAACACGCTGGTGGCGGTGGCCTCGGTCACACGCCCGCCGCGGTGCAGGATCGCCTCGTAAGCGCCCGCTTGCAGGGCCGCGTTTTTCGCCAGCACGTTGGGCAAGAGCATCAGCGACTTGATCGAGCAAAGGTGCCACCGCAGGTCTTCGGTAAGAATCGCCCGTACTGCGGGCGGCTGCGCCGACGGGTCCAGCGGCGGCTGAGGGTAGGCGATCGCCAAGAGGGTGGGCGTTGGCCGGTCGGGGTAGGCGTGGTCACGCGGGGCGCTGCCGCGTGTGACCTGCCAGTAGAGCTTGGCGTCGGTTAGCCCGTTGCGGCTTAGCAGCTCATCGCTGATCGCGTCGAGCCGATCGACCTGCGGCGGTGGGGGCAGTTGGATCGCGTCGAGGCTGCCGCGCAGGCGGTCGATGTGCTCCCGCACGGCAAGCGGGCGCCCCGCGTAATACCGCACCACCTCGTACACGCCGTCAGCGAACAGCGCGCCGCGGTCTTCGATGTCCAGCGTGGCCTGCGACCGGGGCACGAACCGCCCGTTGAGGTAAACCTGGGCTTCGGGGCTGGTCATGGCCGGCTAGCGTACCCGAACACACCGACACCCGCCGCCCCAACGGCCACGCCGCGGTCACCCAGCAATCTTGCAGCGGGGTAGCCGAGGGGCTAAACTCCAGGGTTTGGTAACAGACGGGCAGGTGCGGCCGTGCGTTTCACGCTGATTGATCAAGTGCTTGAGCGCGGACCCGACCGGCTGGTGGCGGTGAAAAACCTGACCAGCGCGGAAGAGTATCTAGCCGACCACTTCCCCGGTTTCGCCG
The DNA here is from genome assembly GCA_029260715.1 of Phycisphaeraceae bacterium. Lineage (GTDB taxonomy): Bacteria > Planctomycetota > Phycisphaerae > Phycisphaerales > Phycisphaeraceae > OFTM12. The sequence goes on from JAJDCS010000013.1 coordinate 17,642, forward strand.
TGATGCCGGGCGTGATGATGCTCGAAACATTGGTGCAAGCAGCCAGGCTGCTGGTGAGCGGACCCGACAGCGACGACGCCCCCAATGGCTCAGACGCGCTTCGGCAACCCGGCAACCAACGCGGGCCGCTGGTGTTAACCGCGGTCCGCAGCGTCCGGTATGGCCAGATGGTTCGGCCAGGCCAGACCCTGAGGGTAGAGGTTTCCATCCGCAGCCAAGACGAGCATGGCTGGGAACTGACGGGCGTGGGGCAGGTGAAAGACCAGGTGGCGGTGCAGGGGCGGTTCCGCGTCGCGCCGCTGGGCATTTAAAAAACAGCGATCACCCGTGGCCAGCAAGGCCGCCACGACGGAGACAACCGATCATGACGATGACCAAAGATGACGTGTTCGGCAAGGTGCAAGAGGTATTGGTCGACGCGCTAGGCGTGGACGACGACGAGGTCACCGGGTCAGCCAAGCTCATCGCCGACCTGGGCGCCGAGTCCATTGACTTCCTAGACATCGTCTTCCGCCTGGAAAAAGCGTTCAACATCAAGATCGGTCAGAACGAGCTGTTCCCGGACAACGTGCTCAGCGACTCGACCTATGTCGTGGACGGCAAAGTCACCGACCTGGGCATGGCTGAGCTGCGCAAGCGGTTGCCTCACGCCGACCTGGACCAGTTCGACACCACCCGCAACGTGGACGACTTTTCCGACATCTTCACCGTCGAGACGATCGTAAAATTCGTCCAGGGCAAACTCCAGTAACACTGGGCCGATCGGCTCTCCAAGGCGGCGGCGGCAACGGGTGTGAAACCACCGCCGCGCCGGCCAATAATCAATGCCGGTGGTATCACGATGCGTTGGATCTGGATCGACCGTATCTTGGAGCTTGACCGGGCCAGCCGGTGCGTGGCCGTCAAAAACGTCTCGCTCGCCGAGGAGGTGCTACACGACCACTTCCCCGCGACCCCCCACTACCCCTTCACGCCCGTGATGCCCAACACGCTTGTGATTGAGGGCATGGCCCAAACGGCGGGCATCCTGGTCGGCCACGCCAACGACTTCGCCGAGAAGGTCATCCTGGCCAAGATCGCCAAAGCAAGCTTTACCGCCGCCGCCCGCCCCGGCCACACTATCCAATACACCGCCACGATCGACCGCATCGACGCCACCGGCGCCTCCACCAGCGGTGTGGTGGACCTGATCGACCCCGCCACCGGCTCAACCCAGCCCATGGGGCAGATCGAACTCATGTTCAGCCACATCGATCACAACCGGGCTGGCTTGGCGTTCCCCGAGCACAACTTTGTCTTCACCGACCTGTTCATGGACCTGCTACGACAAAGCGGCTTCGCGCCCCCGGCACACCTGGGCGCCCGCTAACCACGGGCCGGGCCGGGTATGTGGCAAACACACTATTTTCCCCTCAAATCTAAGAAGTTGCGGAATTCCGCAAACCGCTGTGGTATCCTGTTGCCGAGGGAACACTTCTCAAATTGCGCTAGCCGCGAGGCGCTGTCCCGACAAGGTTGCAGACAAAGGAGGCGACCCCGCCATGAGCATGTCTCGTATCCACCGCTTGCTTCAGCTCATCACACTGCTGCAGAGCGGGCGAGCCAAGGCTACTCAAGACTTGATGGACGAACTGGGTGTCAGCCGCAGAACGCTCTTCAGAGACCTTAAAGCGTTGCAGGTCGCAGGCGTGCCGTACTACTACGACGCCGCGTCGGGCTACCGCATCGCGCGCAGCTTCTTCCTGCCGCCGATCAGCCTGACCGTGCCCGAGACCCTGGGGCTGATGCTGTTGGGCAAGCTCGTCGGCAGCCGCAAAGACACACCCCTCAAAGAATCAACCCTCAGCGCCCTAAGCAAGCTCACCACCACGATCCCCGAGCCCATCCGGTCCGCCTGCTCGGACTTGGTCAACTCCGTGAGTGTCGACCCCGGGCCAAGCCAGTTCGACGAAAGCCCCAACAAGTATTACGCGGACCTCCAGCGGTACATCGACGAGGGGCGGGTCTGCCAGATGACCTACAAAAGCCCCGTCGAGCCCGAGCCGTTTACCTGCCGCTTCAAACCCTACGCCATGCACTTCTCCTCGCGCGCGTGGTACGTGCTGGGTCAGACCGATCGCCACGGCGAAACCCGCGTGTTCAAGCTCTCAAGGGTCCAATCGCTCAAGCCGGTTGAGACGCGGTTCGAACGCCCCAGCCGATTCAAAGTGAAAAACGTGCTGGGCAAAGCCTGGCAGCTCATCCCCGAGGGCAAGGTCTACCGCATTGAACTGGAGTTCACACCCAAAGTCGCCACGAACGTCACGGAAGTCCTCTGGCACCCCAGCCAGGAACACCGCCTCCTCCCAGACGGGCGGTGCAGGATGATATTCGAGGTAGACGGCTTAAACGAGATCGCCTGGTGGCTGTGCGGGTACGCGGGGCAGGTTGTTGTCCTCAAACCCGTGGAACTCGCCCGCCGCGTCCAGCGGATGCACCGCGAGGCCCTGAGCCGCTACGGAACCCACCGAACACCACAGCCGGTGAATTAAACTACCAAATCTTGTCCTTTTGCCCTTGCCACAAATAACCGATAAACTAGAATCATTATATATTGAGAATTTAATGTAGAATATAAAAAGCAGCAATTGTTTATAAAGGTGAGCCGCACGCGGGCCTAAATTGGCCCCCCCCTACGGGCCCCGTGCGTGCTCGCCTTTTTCTTTTAAAACATTTTGAGGAACTCAATTAACGCACGCTTGTCGCCGTCGGGCAGCGTGCTGCCGTAGTAGTGGCCCCTGTCCTCGACCAGGTCGGGGCACTTGCTGGCCTTGAGCAAGTCGTCCACCAATTCGGCTTGCATCAGCGCCTTGGCCTCGACCGGGTTCATCTTCTTCACCCGGACCTCCACGAGCGTTTTCTTGATCTTGACAATCAGCTTGGCCAGGTCTTTCAGGTTCGCGTCGGTGATGCGCAGGTTCGTGTTGGCCAACAGGTTGATCGGCGTGCCTTCGGGGATCGGCCCGATCTTCAGCAACGCGTCTTCGTCGATGATGTCTTTCAATAAATACCGCAACGCCGATGGAATCAGTGTGGCCGGCACTTCTAGATAGCTCTCGTTCACCGTGCGCCAGATCGAACCCAACCCCAACCGCTTCTCGGGCCACAACAGCTTCTCGGCCGCGTCGTTGAACGCTTCCATGCGCCCCGACACGGACGGGTCGCCCGTGTACCTGCCCAGGGCGTTGTTGTGCAGGAACGGCGCCGACGTCCAAACCCCGATCAATGACGGCACGCGGTAGTACCCCACGCCGCCGTCGGGCGCATTGAACACGTACGGCTTGTCGGGATCGATCGGGTTGTACGACTCGATCTGCCCCACCGACGGTGTTTTCTTGTACGTCTCCGACGAGAAGTTGTCCCACACATTGCCGCGCGTCGCGTTCGTGGCCAACGCCCGAGCGGAGTTCGTCTCCACCTCGGTTACCGGGTAGCGCGCATCCGTGGACAGGAAGTTGTCCTCAAGGAAGTCGGGCTTCATCACCTCCCTGCCGTACCACGCCACCGCGTCACCACGGTTCGCCGCCACGCTCGCCGGTGGCTGCTTGCTGGAGTGGCACTGGGCGCAGTTCTCCGCGAAGACCAGCTTGCCCTGTGTCAGCACAGCCGGGTCGTCGGTTATATACGCCTGCCCGCCCGGCGCGTCTGCAAGGCGCATGGGCCTGAGACGCATGAAAAACTTCGCCACGTTGTCCAGCCGCTCTTCGGTGGCCCGCCAGTAGACCGAGTTTTTCTGAGCCTTGGCGATCTGGAACGGCTTCTGTGGCCGGACACCGATCAGCGGGTTGTGCAGTTCCAGCCACTGCTGGGAGAACATCCCGATATTGATATACACGCGGATCGTCGCGCCCGGCACGCCGATCGAGTCGGCGCCATCTTTAAGGATGTGCGGCACGTGGCGTGTCTCGTTTTGATCGCCCGGCAGCAGCCGCCCGCTTTTAGCCATCGTCTCCGCGGGCAGCATATCCGCGGCTTTCAGCCTTGCGTTCAGGTCAAAAATCGCGTTGATCGCGTTGGGGTTGTTGATGTGGTCCGTGGCGATGCGCGACGTGTCCGACGTGCCGGGCGGCTGTGTGGTGATCATCTGCCACAGGAAGTTGCGAGGCTTCAGCCCGGTCGTAAACACCATGCCCTCACGGAAATACTGGTTGCCGATCGCCGACGCCAGGTTCTCCCACTTGGGCGCGTTCACGTCGTCTGGCGGGTTGAGCGGGTCGGGCGCGATGTGACACAACCCGCAGCTCATGCCCACGCGGTACGGCCGAACCAGCTTCGGGTCCGTGTAGTAGATCGGGTCGTTGTAATACTTGTTCGCGTCCCAGTGTTTTTTAGCCTCTTCGTCAAAATCAGGGTTGGGGAAGATGCGCATCCCGAACACACCCGTTGATTTTCCGTACACCGATTCATCTATCCCCTCCTTGGCGATCTGCGCGTCCACGGATTCGCCTTGCGCACCGGGCTCGGGCACGTCCAGCCACAAGCCGTACTCGCCGGGCTTCTGCGCCCGCCTAAACCCCGGCTCGTTGATCAGGCCCGCGTCTTGGAACCGCGTGCCACGCTTGCGCGAGTCGATCACCTTCAACACGTCGATCAGCCCGAACCCCTCGCGCGCCATCCGGTCCAGGAACACCTCGCTGCCCCCGGTCCAGAGGTTCCACGTGTTGCGACCCATAACCTCCTCCTGGGTCAGTTCAACGCCGCCGTCCATCTTCTTGAACACGTCGGTCTTGAGCTGCGGGAAGTCAGCCGTCGTCTTGCCGGCCGCCGTGGCGTTGTCCACGGGGTCTTTCTTGAACAACCCCTTGATGAAATCGCACCCGCCCAGCGCCAACACCCCCAACAACAACGCCGATAGCACAGTCTTCTTCAGCATGGCATCCTCTCTTGAAACTTTCGGAAGGTTAAACCAATAGCGCCGCGCGCCCGGTCACTGCGTCTTCATGTATTCGATCAACGCTTCTTTGTCCTGCTGGGGCAGGTCGGTGCCGTACAGGTGTCCGCCGTTGCCGTTGCCCCGCTCGCGTGTGTCGAAACGGAAGCCCACACGTTCGGCCTCGGCCCCCTGCGAAATAAACCCAAGATTCACCGCGTCCACCAAGTCATAACCCCGGTAGAACACCACCGTGCGCTTGGCAGGCGGCTCGAGCAGGTCGCGCATCGTGGGCACCGCCCCGTTGTGCAGGTACGGCGCGCGCATCCAAACGCCATCCAACGGCTGAGCCACATAGCCGTTTGTCTTGACCATGTTTTTGCGTGTCACGCCCAGGTCTTTGACCACTTGGTTGGCGATGTCCGCCGCTTCCTGCGTCCAGGTGATCAGGCGTTCCGGGTCGGTGCCGATCTCGGCGATGTCGATCACCGTGCCCACGTATTCGCTGCCCATCTCGTGGCACGACGCGCACGCACGCTCATAAACCACCCGCCCCGCACCAGCCAGCGCCTCGTCGATCGGCATCGGGTACTTCGGCGGCGCCAGTTGTTTGAGCCACGCGTCCAGGTCTTCCATGCGCTTGACCCACTCTGCGGTCGGCGGCATGCCAAGCCCAAGCGCCGAGTCAATAATCACCGCGCGCGAGCTAAGCGTCTCACCCGCCCAGTTCATGGACTGACCCTCGCGTAGCTTCAGGTTCCAGATCGACGGGAAGTCCGCGTTGCCGATCGTGTCGTCCGTCGGCATCTCGGTCATGAAGTATTTCGTCAGGTTCATGGGGTCGTCGCGTCCCGGGCCCCAGTCCGCCCACCCCTCGCGGTTCATCCACGCGAACTGGTCGCGCTGCTCAAGGATCGCCTTCTTCGTGAGCGGGATGAGCAAGAACCGGTAGATCAGCCTGTCCACCCACGACAGCTTCTTGATCATGGCGATCTCAGCGAGGATCACGTCCGCGTTGAAACGCGGGTCGCCGGCGCAGTCCGACAAGAAGCGGATGTACTCCTGCACATTCGACGTGTTCGCCGGCGCGGCGGGCACGACAATCGGCGTCTGGTCTTCGCGCGTGCGGTAGGTGGCTGTGTGACACGCGGCGCAGTTGTTCGTCACCCGGTCGAACCCGACCGTTTTCTTGGAGAACCCCGCAGGCAGCTCCTTGCCCTCTTCCCACACCACGCCCAGCGACGCATACCCGCCAGGCCCGGGCAAATACTCCGGAAAAATACGCGGCAGCGCCAGCCATATCATGTACGGCAGCCCACGATCATCCTCCGATCCCATCGAGCCATACATGAACCGCTCAGCCTCGCTGGCAAACGCCGGCTGCTCCACCTCACGGAAAAATTTGTACCACCCAAACCAGACGATGTACGCCACCGCGCCCACCACCGCCAACAACGCGATCTTTTTCTCTGCCCGTGCTAGTGAGTTTTTCGCCATGCGTGGTCGCCTTAGAACGTCTTGAGGTACTCCACAATCGCGTCTTTTTCAGCCGGCGACAGCGCCGTGCCGTAGGCTGGGCCCTCGTGCCCCTTATTCCCATTGCCGCGAACAGCCGTGTCGAACCGGGAATACTGCTTGCCCTTCTCCTCGGATACGTTCGACACAAACCCCACTCGCTTCTGGTCGTACACGTCGTACCCGCGGTAGAACACGCGCGGGCGGTTCGCGCTGGGCTCAAGCAAGTCGCGCAGCGTCGGCACCGAGCCGTTGTGCAAATAAGGCCCACGCAGCCACACACCGTCAAGCGGCATGTTCACGTACCCGTACGTCTTGCGGAAGTGGCTGAACCGCTCGCCCGGCTCACCGCCGGCGTAAATCGAGTTCTGCACCATGGCTAGCTGGTGCGTGTACGAGTCGAGGCGGTTGCGGTCGGTGGCGATCTTGTCGATCGGCACCACTTCGCCGACCTGCGAACCCTCGAAGTTCCGCCCGTCTTGGCCGTGACAATCGGAGCAGTATTGCTGGTACAGCGGCTTGCCTTTGGCCGCTAGAGCCTCATTAATCGGGAACGGGTACTCCGGCGGTTGTTTGTCGAGTAGCCAATCTTCAATCCGCTTCATGCCCACCCGGTCCAGCGTCGGCGGAAACGCGCCCGTGCCGAACGACGCGCTTCGGTTGCGCTCCTCGACCGAGGTGTTGTTCCCGTCCCAGTGCAGCTTCATGCCCTGGCGTGGACGCTGTAGCCAGATCGACGGGAAGTCCACCACGCCGAACCGCTCTCTCTCGGGTAGCTTCATAATGTCAAACCCCAAGAGCACCTTGGCCGGGCTGAACGTATCCACCCGCCCCGGCCCCCATTCGGCTTGTTTTTTCACAAACGTGAACCGGTCCATGATCATCAGCAGCCGCTCACGCATGTACCCGATGCCGAAGTACCGCATCGCCAACTCGCTCACCCAGTCCATGTCGCCGCCGATGCGTTCGATCTCCAGCAATATCCGCTGTGGCGTAAACTTCTCGTCCGTCACGCAGTCGAAGACGAACTGCTGGAACTTGCCCAGGTCGAACGTGTTCGCAGGCATCCCCGTGTAGATCACCGGCTCGCTGTCGGGCGTTTCGCGTACCGTACCCACGTGGCACACCGCGCAATTCAGAAAAACACGGTCAACGCCCTGCACGTCCCGCTTGGAAACGCCCACCGGCAAATCATTGTCACCCTCAAACACAAACCCCAGCGACGCGTACCCCGGGCCCGGCAAGTGTTCGGGGAACAACTCCGGCAAGACGCGCCACACCCAGTACGGAATCCCCGACGCGCGCTCGCCGCCGGTCGAGCCGTACTTGAAGTGGTCCTCGTCCGATGCGTATGTCACAGGCCGATCAATGTTCAGCCGACAGGCCAAGTACCCTGCCGCCACCAGCAGCGCGATCACCGCCGCCCCCACGATCCGCGCGGGCCACTCATTCGTCCGCGCGATGTAACTCTGCGGCACTAGCGCGAAGTCGATCAGCCGCTTCTTGCCCCACCACACCTTGCCCAGATACAGCCCCGGCTGCACCTGCCTGATCTCATCGCGGATTTTCTTAGCCACGAACGACGTCTTGGCGTAATCCAAGACGATCGTCTCTTTGTCGTCGATCCAGCTCTTGTCCTTATAGACCTGCGCCTTGATCGCCCCGAAGCGCAGCGGCGTGAGCATATTAATCAGCGTCCCCTCGTCGGGGTCGAAAATCTTGCCCTGCCACACGATCCACCGGGCGAGCTTGGCAAGCACTCTGCCCGTGCGCGTGCTCGGCAGAAAAATCGCCGTCCCTCGGGTCTGCCCCACGGGGATATCGCCAGCCGGGCTGTTTTTGTATAGCTCGTCGAGTTGGGCTTTGGAGCGGTAGAGCAGGCGAGCGTCCGGGCTCTCTGGGACCAGCGCGAAGTGGATCAACGGCGTCTTGCCCCACCACACCTTGCCAAGGTACACACCGGGCTTAATCTCCCGGATCTCATCGCGGATTTTCTTGGCCACGAACGACGTCTTGGAATAATCCAAAACAATCGTCTCTTTGCCGTCGACCCAGCTCTTGTCCTTATAAACCTTGGCCTTGATGCCCCCGATCCCCAGCGGCGACAGCTTATTAATCAACGCACCCTCGTCAGAATCGAAAATCTTCCCCTGCCAGCAGACCAACCGCACAAAACAAGCGATCAGCCTTGCGAAAATACTGCCCGGCAGCGCGATCGCCACGCCGTGCGTGCCCCACTGGGGGATATCGCCCGCGGAGCTGCTCTTGTACAACTCGTCGAGCTGCTCCTTGGGCATCTTCAATAATTTTGTGAATTCGGAAGCCATCGCGGGGTATGCCTCCGTCCCCTCACACCCAACCTATCGATGCACAACCACCACCGGGCGTAACAATCTCGCGGAACAGCAGCCTGTCTCTTATTTTCCCCACTCTCGCTAGGTTAACCAGCCGCGCCATCATACAGCAGTTAGGCCTAAGCCACCAGCGCCAAATGCAGCCTTATATATAGCTATGAAAGAGTAGGAGGCCGACGCTCACGCGGGGTGCCTGGGGCTAAGCAAAGCGTGCCCCAGACTTGTAGGTCCAGGCCTGCCCGGACACGAAGGACTCACGCCCCCGCGCGACGCGACTCGCGACGCCGGTCAGACTCTTTGAGCATCCGCTTGCGCATGCGCACCGACCCAGGCGTAATCTCGACCAGTTCATCGTCCTGGATGTATTCCAAGCACGCTTCGAGTGACATCTCCCTGGCCGGGCGGATCTTCGCAGCGTCGTCCTTGCTGGTCGTGCGCATGTTCGTCAGCTTCTTGACCTTCACCACGTTCACCGTGATGTCGTTGTCCTTGCAGTGCTCGCCCACGACTTGGCCGTCGTAGACCTGATCGCCGGGCTTAACAAAGAAGAAGCCGCGGTCGAAAAGCGCGTCCAGCGCGTAGCTGGTGACTCGCCCCGTTTCCGTCGCGACCATGACCCCCGCCTGCCGGGGCGGGATCTCGCCACGCAGCGGCTCGTACCGCTCGAACGTGTGGTGCATGATCGCCCTGCCCTGCGTCGCGTTGAGCATGCGCGTGCGTAGCCCGATCAACCCACGCGCGGGGATCGTGAACTCCATATGGATAAACCCGGTGGCCCCGATCTTCGCGTCCATCGACACGATCTCCGCCCGCCGATCACCCAGGAGCGACATCACCGCGTTCTGACACTCCGACGGGCAGTCGATCACCAGCCGCTCGATCGGCTCGTGCTGCTTCCCGTCGATCTGCCGGAAGATCACTTTCGGCTTACCCGCGGCGAACTCGTAACCCTCGCGACGCATGTTCTCCATCAAGATGCCCAGGTGCATAAGCCCGCGCCCCGCCACGCTGAACTCCTCGGGGCTCTGACCCGGCTCAACACGCAGCGCCACGTTCGATTGCAGTTCCTTATCCAGCCGGTCCTTGATCTGCCTGCTCGTCACGAACTGCCCTTCCTGACCAGCAAACGGTGAGTCGTTCACGCGCATCGTCATGTTCAGCGTCGGCTCGTCCACCGCCACCGTCTTAAGCGCCCCCGCCCCCTCCGACCCAGCCACTGTGTTGCCGATGTCGATCGGGTCAAGCCCGACCACCGCGCACACGTCGCCAGCCTCCACACTCGCCGCGCGCTTGCGACCCAGCCCATCAAAAACGTACAAGTGCAAGATGCGTTGTTTTGTCACCGACCCGTCCCGTGCGAACACCGTCACCTGCTGCCCTTCTTCTATCTTGCCCGCGTACACCCGACCGATGCCCACGCGCCCCGTGTAGTCCGAGTATTCCAGCGTCGTCACGCGCATCTGCAACGGCTTGTCCGCGTCGGCACGCGGCGCCGGCACGTTTTTCACAATTGTCTCGAACACGGCCTGCAGGTGGTCGGGGCGGTTGTTCAAGTCGGTCGTCGCCCACCCCTCCTTGGCCGACGCGAAGATCACCGGAAAATCCAGCGCCGCGTCGTCCGCATCCAACTCCACCAGCAGGTCGAACACCTCGTTCACCACCTCGTCGGGTCGCGCGTTAGGCCGATCCGCTTTGTTCACCACCACGATCGGCCGAAGCCCGTGCCCCAACGCCTTCCGCAGCACAAACCGCGTCTGCGGCATCGGCCCCTCAAACGCGTCCACCACCAGCAGCACACCGTCAGCCATCATCAGCACACGCTCCACCTCGCCGCCGAAGTCCGCGTGGCCCGGCGTGTCGATCACGTTGATCTTGTAAGACACACCGTCCTGACCCACGTAGTTCACCGCGCAGTTCTTGCTGAAGATCGTGATCCCCCGCTCGCGCTCCAGGTCGTTCGAGTCCATGATCAGCCCGTGCTGACCCCCGGCCAGCTTGTCCAACTCCTCATCCCGGAACATCCCCGACTGATACAACAACTGATCCACAAGCGTGGTCTTGCCGTGGTCCACGTGAGCGATAATCGCGACGTTGCGTAGCTGTGTGACTGACATGGTTGCTGACATACCTGTTTACCAGCGCCTCTCTCGAAGCCCGCGGAGTTCTTCCGTGGGCCTAAAACACCCGTTCATACGTTCATATATAGTCGGCCGGTCTACACCCGCCCGACGAAAAAGACCTAGTAGCATAGCCGCCCGCCCCCCACAGTCGAGCGACGCGTCAATATAGATAGAATCGCCCTGCGTTTACGAGGCTCCCGCTAAAAACCCCGTTGGCGTGCCACTGGCCGCTCGTCTGCCAGTGTCGGGTGCCCCACATCGCCCCGCGGGGCAAAGTGTGTCTTGTATGACTTCGCCTAACCCTCGCCCTTCTCCGCCTCGAACTCCGCCACGATCTCCCTCGCCTTCGCCGCGTCCGCAGGCAGCACGCGCACGATCTTCATCTGGTCCGCCGCCACCAACCCATCGAACGGGCTGTCCGCGTTCTCTATAAAGCTGCGAATCTCAGCCTCCTTCAGCCGATCGCTTACAAGTTGAGCCTCCAAAAGGCCTTCCGCCTCGAATACATCCGTTAAATCGTCTTGCATCGGTCGTCTCCATACGCGTCTCGCCACCCCCACCCGCCAAAGCAGCCCACACACCGCCCGGCACCGCCTGTGGCAAACCTGTTGATATCTACTCAATTCTACTAGGAATTGGCCTAAACAGTGGTATGGTTACAAAGGAAACTTCCACAACGAGCCGTCCGCCTCAGGCGGATAAGGGAGCGGTCCGAATGGTAGGTGCCTGGGGCTAAGTCCGCCTAAGGCGGATGCCCCACAACACACAGCCTCGCAAGGCAAGCCCATGGCCAACTGGCACAAAGCAAATACGCCGCCCACCCCCCGCACGGTGCTAAGCGCCCCCCCGCCTGCCCGCCGCAGCCCCTGGGCACTCATGCCCAAAAAGCTCCGCGCCGCCAACCCCGCCAAGCCCCTGCGCCTCGTCGGACGCCTCACCGCCTCAAACAAAAACAAGCCAACCGTCAAGCGGTTCGAGCAGCCCATCACAGGCCCGACCGACCCGCGATGGGTCTTAGCCGTCCGCACCGCAGAGCAACTACAAGGCGACGTCCTCGCACCCGAACGCCGTGAAAAACTCAACAAACTCGGCAAGCTCATGGGCCTGTCACCCTTCGCCATCAACCTCGTCGTCGCCATCGTCCAAGACCAAGCCCGCCGAGGCTACGAACCACACGACTGCCCCACCGCAAGCGAACCCCAACTCCGAATGATCGCCCTACCCGACCAAAGCCGCCGCCGCACCCGCGCCCTCCGAACGGCGCTGGCGGTCGCCACGCTGCTTGCGGTGGAACTGGTGGTGATTCAGTGGTGGTTGTTGAGTTAAAACCCTGGCGTACACTTTAAAATAGACTCAGTCGAATCGCTAACACGTGACACCCGGTTTTGATGCATCGGCTTTCTATGTCATGTACGTGAATCATCCAGCATAGCCAGCACTAATATCATCTATTTGTGGAAAACGGGTATATATCACCTCAATCTCCCCAAAGGACCAAGTCCATTGCACAGGCTCACCGGGCTTAACGCGAATATACTCTGGGCTTCCAATAACTGAATAAAGTCTTTTCTTCAGTTCTTCGGCAATACCCAGGCTTGTGAAAACGAGGTCAACGGTGTCCGGAAAAATATTGCCACCCGCTTTGAAAATGTAGATATCTATCCTTTCAGGGGTCAGTGTTATGGAAATAGATTGGAAACCTCTTTTGTATTCGGCTGAGTAAAAATCCTCCTGCCGTTCTTTTACATTCCAGCCTCGAAGAACAAGCTGTTCGTTCAGACGGTTAACCATCGGTAGTGTGACGATCATTGCCCGCTGGTTTTGAATAGATCGATCAATCTCATTGACGAAGTAATACGGTTCCGCATCAATCCCGTACTCGTAAATAGCAATGTCAAGTTCCCATTCAGCATCCGTTTTTATACGGCTGATGACAGCCCAAGGCAGCGCGCCAGGCACCGGTGTTTTTAGGTATAAAAAAATTCGTCGATCCCCAAGAGTTGGGGCCATATGTTGCCACAATTCCCATAAATCCTCTTTCGTTGCATTTTTGGCGACTTCATTAGTTGTTTCCAGATTGACAACGATTTGAGGTCCCCACGTAAGCAGCATTTCTTTTTTGCTGACGAGATGGTATTTAAAGGGAGCATTTTGGTTCTGGACAGTCTTCCCAGAGAGGAACGGATTGGCACGGTTGGAATCCGTGGATGGCGCTAGGTTTTGTTCGTTGTCACAGCCAATTAGTAATGCTGCGATAAGCGTTGCGAGGCCAACCATGACGTAATGATTTAGCTTCAAGCTCCCGCTGGATACCCCTGGCGGCTAGTCCGCCAGTGTAGGTTACGCCGTCAAGTCCGCCACTGGTGGCGGTTTTTCACCGGTCGTGCTCGATCTAAAATAAAGCCCCGTATCACTGCCAGCCAACAACAAAAACGCCCGCCCGACACGCTAAAATAAGACAGCCGATCCAGCCCCGCCTACACAAAGGGAACCCCATGAACCAACCCAACCCCAACAAACCCCCGACCCTCCAGCGCGTCCGGGTCTGGTCCGGATGGATCATCGTTGCGTTTATCACGTTCACCTTCGGCATGAGCGGGTTCATGAAGCTCAAAGGTGGCCCGGAATTGGACCAAGGCATGGCCCACCTCGGGTTGCCTCAAACCATGGTGTTCCCCCTGGCGATCCTCGAACTCACTTGCCTGGCCATCTACCTCGTCCCGCAGACCGCGGCGCTGGGCGCCGTCTTGCTGACCGGCTACCTGGGCGGGGCGATCTGCACACACTGGCGCGTCGGAGACCCGTTCATCGTTCAATGCGGCATCGGTGTCCTGGTTTGGCTGGGGCTCTACCTGCGCGAGAAGCGGCTTTGGCCGCTGATCCCCGTACGGTCGCTATGACCGCCCCCGCGTACGGCGGGCGAGGATCAGTCAAAATGTCGGCTGGGAAGGCGCCGGGCGAAAGGCAAGACCCACGCTCGATAGGGCTGCCGCAGAAGCGCTTTACACGAAGTGAAATCCCCCCTCTCTCACGCCATCCACTAATGGGCCCGGGAAGATTCGAACTTCCGACCTCACCGTTATCAGCGGTGCGCTCTGACCAACTGAGCTACGAGCCCCAAACTGCAAAAAGTGCAGCATCGCCTGCTTTCACAGGAACGGGCGAGATTAGACAAAACCCCTGTCACAGTCAAGAGTAGCGATCGCGATACGTCCCCAAACCCTTGACCTTACAACGGTTGACGCTTAGCATCATAAACCGGGCCCACAAGCGCCGCGGCCTTTTTTCATGGAGATTGATCACTCAGGTGCCCGCCCTTTCGTTCAAACACCTAATCAAGCCATGTTCGATCTAAAAAAACTCCTTGACGACCACGACAGCCACCCGCTGGCGCTGATCGAGCAACACATCAACCCGGCGCTAGCCAAGGTGCTCAAGATCCTGGGCTACGACGTGCGCTACACCCGCGGCCAAGGGGCGTACCTCTTCGACGACCGCGGCCAGAGGTACATCGACTGCCTCAGCGCCTACGCTGTGTTCAACTGCGGACGCAACCACCCCACCATCCGCACCGCGCTCAAGCAGGCCATGGACATGGAACTGCCGGGGCTGGTGAAGATGGGGCCGCACCGCCTGGCCGGCATCTTGGCAAAACAACTGATCGACTTGGCGCCGGGCGACTTGGACACAGTCTTCTTCGCCAACAGCGGCGGCGAAGGCGTCGAGACCGCTCTGAAATACGCTCGCGCCGCGACAGGGCGAGCGCGCCTGCTCTACTGCGACCACGGGTTCCACGGCCTAACACTGGGCGCGCTGTCCGTTAACGGCAACGCCGACTTCCGCGAAGGCTTCGGCCCGCTGCTCGAGCCCTGCACGGCGATCCCGTTCAACGACCTCGACGCACTGGCACGCGAGCTAGCCAAAGGCGACGTGGCGGGGTTTATTGTTGAGCCGATCCAGGGCAAAGGCGTGAACATCCCCGACGACGGCTACCTACCGGGCGCAGCCGAGCTGTGCCGCAAGCACGGAGCGTTGCTGATCGTTGACGAAGTGCAGACCGGCTTCGGTCGCACGGGCAAGATGTTCGCCTGCGAGCACTGGGGGGTGGAGCCTGACATCATGGTCACCGCCAAAGCATTGTCGGGCGGGTGCGTCCCGGTCAGCGCGGTGCTCTCCAAGCGGTGGATTCACAACAAGGTGTTCTCTAGCCTCGACCGGTGCGTGGTTCACTCGACGACGTTCGGGCAAAACGACCTGGCCATGGCCGCGGGGCTGGCTACGCTGCACGTGCTCCGAGAAGAAAAACTCGTCGAGCGCGCCGCGGCCATGGGCAACCGGCTGATGGGCCGCCTAAACACGCTGGTGGACAAATACGAAATGCTCCACACCGTGCGCGGCAAGGGGCTCATGGTGGCGTTGGAGTTCGGCCCACCGAAAAGTGTCGCCCTCAAGATGGGCTGGAGCCTCTTGCACAAGCTCGACCAGAGCCTGTTCTGCCAAGCGATGTTGATCCCGCTCTTAACCGACCATCATATTCTTGCGCAGGTGGCTGGGCACCACATGGACGTGATCAAGCTCCTGCCCACCCTGGTCATCAGTGAGCAAGACGTGGACGACGTCGCCACAGCCTTCGACGCGGTCATCGGCGCTTGCCACCGGTTCCCCGGCCCGGTCTGGGAAGTCGGCAAGCGTCTCTCTCAACAGGCGATCAAGCGACAGCCCAAGCCGGCGCACGCCACAATGTCTTAAGCGGCTACTTGTATAAAGCTAATCTGAATTGTTTTGCCCGCCCCGCGGCGCGGGGGGCTGGGCTTGGTGGATATGCACGTCGCGCTGCGGGAACGCGATGACAACGCCGTGTTCACGGAACGTCTTGTCGATCGCCATGTGCAGGTCGTGGATAATCTCCGCGCGGCCGCGGTTGGTCAGCTCCGTTACGAACACCCTGGCCTGAAAGTCCAACGAGCTGTCGCCGAACCCCAGGAAGTAGACCGTCGGCTCCGGCTCGTCCTGCACGGACGGGTGTCGTTTGGCTACGTCCATCATCAACCGCAGAGCAAGTTCCGTATCAGACCCGTAAGCGATGCCAACTTTGACAATCAAGCGAGTCACCGGGTCTGAGAGCGTCCAGTTGATCAGCCTATCCGTGATGAAAGACTTGTTGGGGACGATCAACTCCTTGCGGTCCCAGTCAGTGATGGTGGTGGCCCTGATCTTGATGCGCGATACGGTGCCGCTGATGTCGTCGATGGTGACGGTATCGCCCACGCGGATCGGCCGCTCTAAGAGGATGATCAAACCCGACACAAAATTCGCCACGATCTCCTGCAACCCGAAGCCCAGCCCCACGCTCAGCGCCGCCACAAGCCACTGCACCTTCGACCAGCCGATGCCCACCGCCCCGAACACCGCGACCACGCCCACGGCCGTCAGCGCGTACCGGCTGATGGTGGTGATCGCGTAGCGCACGCCTGGCTCCATCGGCATGTGCTGGAGCACCATGATTTCCATGAACCCCGGCAGGTTACGCGCCGCCAGCACCGTCACCACCGCCACGACCACCGCCAGCCCCAGGTCCGCCAGCGTGACGGCTTTGAGTGTTTCCTGACCCTCCACCACGGCTGTCTGGTACCAGAGGTGCACGTCGTTAAGGATGCCAAGCGCCGGCAGCACGTCGCTCCAGATCACCCACAACCCAACAGCGACCGACGCCCCCACAATCACTCGCAGCAACTGCCGCGTCTGTGAATTGATCGTCGCCAGGTTCACCTCGGCCACGTCCAGCGGAACCTGCTCACCCTCCGACGCGCCCTCTTGCGAGCCCGCCGCCGCCCTGGCCGCCATTTCAGCCTCACGTTTCTGACG
The DNA here is from genome assembly GCA_029260715.1 of Phycisphaeraceae bacterium. GTDB lineage: Bacteria > Planctomycetota > Phycisphaerae > Phycisphaerales > Phycisphaeraceae > OFTM12. The sequence continues at coordinate 34,405 of JAJDCS010000013.1, forward strand.
GGCGCGCTCCAGCGCCAGCCTGCGCTGGGCGATGATCAGCCAACGGAACGCCAGCCCCTGCACAATAACCGCCACGATCACCAACATCCCCGCCGCCGCCATCCGCCTCGCCAGCATCAACGCCGTGTAGTAGTACCCCACCGCCGCCAGCCCCGCCAAGGCAAACGGCCCGCCCACCACCAGCGGGTACCACAGCCACCGCAGCCGCGACACCCACCCTTTGGGGTACCGCGCTAAATACTGCTGGGACACCCCGCCGTTCAGCCGCAACACGCGCTGAGCGAACACCCCCATCACCGCCATGCCCACGATAAAAGCGACCCTGCCCAGGCTCTGCCTGTAGACCAGGTGCTCGTGCCATTCCGTAGCCGTGACCAGGAAGACCACCACCATCGCCACCGGCGTACCCCACATCAGGTTCCGCCTCAGCACACCGGTCGACTGCTCGCGCCACCGCAGGTGTACCTCCGCAAACCCCTTGCTCTTGCACAGCAGCCCCAGCCACTCCAGCGCTAGCAGCCACCAAGCCATCCCGATCAACCCCGTGCTGACCGCCTTGGCAAAGCTGGCGATCTCCGCGGGCCTTTGCAGCATCCAGTAGATCATCCACAACGCCAGCGGGAACGGCGCCGACAACAACAGCGTCGTGCCCAACGCCGCGAGCGTGACCCAGAAGCTGTCCGTGTCGACGCGCCCGACCTGCCCGTCATAGGCTGCCAACCGCGACCGCAGGCTCGGCCGCGTCACCAAAAGACCAACCAACACCACCAACCCCAACCCCGTCACCGCGATCGGCACGGATAGCGCTTCATACCACAGAGACAGCCCGATCCCCGCCCACTGCGCCGGGTCGGCCAGCCACGCCACGCTCCCACCCAGGTTCTGCCACGTCTCCCACCCCACCGGCGCCGCGCTTGGGATCCACAGCAGGCGCTCATCAAGAAACGTCGCGTACTGCCCGGCCCGGTCGATCAACATCTTCTCGGCAAAATCCAGCTCCGCTAACGCCTGGAGGCTCTTCGAGTACGTGTCCGCCAGCTTGCTAAGCATCTCCCGCTGATCTTCGAGCAGCTTGAGGGTTTGTTTTTCAAGGTCGACACGGTTGACCTCGCCCTGGGGCGTCTCGAACGGCAGTGACATCAGTTGATGCAGCACCCCCGGCAGGTCGCTTAGCTCCCGGCGGCGGTCCTCCACGCGCAGGTACGCCAAGCCGACCTCCGACACCTGTTTCTTACGCTTGCTGGTGGACCTGTGGTAAGCGTGTATATCTGGCAACGACCGCCGCTGCTGGCGCAGCACCTGCCCCAACACGTCGCTGATCCCTGCGTACTGGAGTTTTTCTTGGGCGCTCTTGAAATCTTTGTCGATCAGTTCCAGTTGCTTGGTCACGCTCTGGTGCGACGCCGTGGCACGCTCCAGCACACCCGTTAGCTGCGACAGGTCTTTGCTGAACTCGGCGTTCTGCTCGGCTAGCTGGAGCACCGCCGGGTGTTGGCCCACCGCTTCGTGGCGGATGCGTTCAGCCTGTCTTTGAGCCTCCTCCGCTTCTTCTTTACGCAGGCGGTTGACCGCCTCTTGGGTCGTGAGGACGCGGCTCTCGATAACGGCTACCTGCTGGGCAGACAAGTCGCGCTGCGCGCGCGACAGGTCCAGGCGCGCGGGGTGGCTTAACAACTCCTGCTCAAGCGTGTTGATCTCCGTGACGCGAGACAGCTTCCTGGCCTCAAGGAACACCCGTTTGGCCTCGGTCAGCAGCGCGTCGTCGTTCGGTGTGGCCGGCGCCTTGAGTTCTTTCTCTATGCCGTCGAGCTTCTGCTTGGCGTCTGCCAGTTGCTGACGCGCCTGGTCGGGCCGGGTCTGCAGGCTGTTCAGTTGTTGGTCGAGCTCGACTAGTTTGCTCTTGAGTGCCGCCAACTCCGCTTGCTGGGTCGCCAGCAATTGCTCAAGGTCTTTCGCGGTTGTGCCGGGCGGGGTCTCGACGGGCACGGGGCCCGCGGCTTGCCCAACCAGGTCTTTGAGTTGTTCAGCGATGGCGTGGGTTTCTTGCGGGGCCGAGCCGATCGCCTGCTGGTACGCCTCGGCCTTGGCGATGTTCGTTTTGACCAGTTCAACTCGGCTCGCAGCCGCGCGGTATTGCTCCAACACATTGGCCTTGAGCGCTTCTGCTAAACCGTCAGCCGCGTCGATTTCTTTTATCTTCGCGTCGAGCCACTCGGCGGTGAGCGTGCCCGGCTGGGCCGCCGCCTTGTCGCCGACGGCAAAGTTGGCGGGGGGGGCCGCGGTCTGACCCGCCGCGGGCAGCCCGCCTAAGAGCAGCAAGCACAGGGTCGCAGCCACAGCGGCGATACGCATGGGCTTGTGCGTTGTCGCTAAATGTAGAGCCGCCCTTGAATACAGAACGCAACGCATGGCTTCTATCATACCTTGACGGCCCCGCCTCGCTCACCGCCGGGCGGCTGATAGGTTTAGGGTCGCACAGCGGCTATACTGCACAATCATGATCGAACGCCACAAAACACGCCAGATCACGCTCGGCGACGACCGCCACGGGTTTGTCAAGATAGGCGGCGACGCGCCCGTGTCCGTGCAGACCATGACCGCGGGGTACACGTACGACGTGGATGCCTGCGTGACCGAAATCCACAAACTCGCCGCGGCCGGGGCGGACCTGGTGCGTGTGGCGGTGCCCGAGCGCAAAGACACCGAGGCGCTCAAGCACATCCTCGATCAGGTCAGCGTGCCCATCGTTGCCGACGTGCACTTCCACTACCAACGCGCCCTCGAATCGCTCGAAGCGGGTGTCCACAAAATCCGCCTGAACCCCGGCAACATCAACGACCGCCAGCAGGTCACCCGCGTGATCGAAGCCTGCAAGGAACGCGGCGTGCCCATCCGCATCGGCGTCAACGAGGGCTCCATCGTCGAACGCAAGGACAAGCAGAAGCGCATGAAGGAACTGGGGGCGGTGTTCTCCGACAACAAGCACGGGCACATGCTGGCGATCATGATCGCCAAGTTAGAAGAATACCTGGAGATTTTTGAAGCTTGCGATTTTCACGATATCGTGATCAGCGCCAAGAGCATCGACCCGCTGCTGGTGATGGCTGCGTACACGGAGATCGCCAAGCGGTTTGACTACCCGCTGCACCTTGGCGTGACGCACGCCGGGCCACGCGAGACGGGCGCCATCCGCTCCGTGGTGCCGCTGGGCACGCTTTTAGCCAACGGCGTGGGCGATACCGTGCGCATCAGCTACGCCAGCGACCCGGTTTATGAAGTGCAAGACGGCTTGGAGATGCTCTACATCCTTGGCCTGCGCGAGCGCAAGGGTGCGGAGTTGATCGCCTGCCCCACGTGCGGGCGCATCCAGGTTGACCTGTTCCGCCTCGTTCAAGACGTCCGCAAGAAGCTGGCGGAGGAAATCCAACTGCCCATCAAGGTGGCAGTGATGGGTTGCGTAGTAAACGGCCCGGGCGAAGCGGAGGGGGCGGACATCGCCATCTTCGCCGGCGACAAACGCGGCATTATCTACGTCCAGGGCGAGAAAGTTGCCAACATCCCCGAAGAGCAGATCCTCGATCGGCTACTCGAAGAGTGCCGCGTTTTTCAAGACAGGGTGCGCAGCGGTGACGCCCGCCTGGGTGAGAAAGTCGTCGACATCGTCCCGCCCGACCCGATCGGCGAGCTAGGCAGCGGCATGGTCAAGATCGCGGCGGGGCAGGTGGAGAAACTCACGCCGTTGAGCGTCAATAAGTAATCCATTTATCTACGGAACCAGGTTACAAATCTCTATTTAGCTGTGGTTCTATACACCTGTTGTCAACCTCAAGGCTTGCACACCCAAGTCTGATAACAGTCGCACTAAAATCAGCGATGGATTAGAGATCTTAGAGCATTCCTCACAAAGCATCTCCATATCCGCATGAGTTGAAGTAGTTGGCGTATTCGTTGACCTGGACGTCGCGCAGTGCGTCTGCGATGGCGTCGGTCAGGCCGTCGAACGTCTTGGCGGTGACGCGTCGCAGCCAGGCTTTGACCTTGCTCCATAGCTTCTCTGATGGGGTTGAGGTCGGGCGAGTACGGCGGCAAATACCACAGCGCCGCGTCGGCCGCTTCGATCGCCTCGCGCACACCGGCGGCTTTGTGCGAGGTGAGGTTGTCCATCGCCACGACGTCGCCGGCCCGCAGCGACGGGCTAAACACTGTTGCGTGTAAGCCAGGAATGTGTCGGAGTTCATCGGCCCGTCGATCACCACCGACGCGTCTTGGATCACGCCGCTAACTCTGATCGCGCCCAGCACGGTCATGGTTTTCCAACGGCCGTAGGGCGTGCGGTCGATGCAACGTTGCCCCACCGGCGACCGGCCGTACAGGCGTGTCATGTGCGTTCGGGCCCCGGATTCATCGAGGAAAACAAAGCGGTCGGCCTCGGCGAACCGCCGGGCGATCGTGAACCGGCGAGCTACCTGAGCGATCGCTTGGCCGTCCTGCGCCGCAGCCACCACACGCCAACGTAAATCCATCGAATACGACATGACAAAGGCCTCCTTGCCTTAAACCATCGTTATCGAACAAGGGAGAGGATTTTGTGAATTGCGATAATCTCACGGGATAGAATTGTTGAAACAAGAAGCGCTACGCCAATTTGGTCCCCGGCGATCTGTTTGACCAGATTGCTAGGGTCGATAAGCGGGTGGCGCAGAAAGCGGCGCATTGTCCAGCCACAGGTGGTCGCACAATGTTAAGGCTGACGATGCGAATCAATTTTTGCGGCTGTGCGCAAGGGTGAACGGGACCACGCGATATGAAAAAAGGGTGAGCGAGGGGACTCGAACCCCCGACCCCAGGGATCACAACCCTGTGCTCTAACCAACTGAGCTACGCCCACCAAAATACGGCCTAGTGCATCGCCAAGCGTGCTTTACAGCGAACAAAGCGGTGCGTGCCCGGATCATTCACGGGTTGAAGGTTACGCAGCATGTAGTGTGTGTGTCAAACAGGCGTCGGCTTGGTATGTCGAGGCACCGTTACAAGAGAGTTATTGGATGTATTTGCTCCAGAAAACCCGCCAGGGGCGTCAGATGATGATTAAGGATAAGGCCCCGTTAGCCGATAAGAATCGGGTAAATCAAAGCATAAAAAGCTGTTACGTGGTTTTACCTAAAATCGACGGAGACGATTCATGGCTACAAGCACCGCCCCTCCCGACGCCAAGCAAACGAAAGCCGAAATCCTGCTCGAATCGGGCACCAATGAGCTTGAGATATTGGTCTTCAGCCTCGGTGACGGGGTCTACGGCGTAAATGTCGCGAAGGTGCGCGAGGTGATCCTGCCGGTGGAGGTTTCGTCGAGTCCCGAGCAGCCCGAGTCGGTGCTTGGGATGTTCAACCTGCGAAGCCGCGTGCTGCCATTGGTCGACCTGCACCACTACTTCGGCATCAAGCCCGCGGACGTGAACCCGAAGAACAGGCGGATCATTGTGATGGAGTTCAACGGCCAGCAGGCTTCGTTCCAGGTCGAGTCCGTGGACCAGATCTACCGGATGAGTTGGAAAAATGTGAAGCCCGTGCCGGAGGCGTCGAGCAGCCAGCAGTTCGCCGTGACAGGGATTACGGAGATCAAGGGGCAGTTGGTGCTGATGCTGGATTTTGAGTCGGTCTTCGATCACATCAGCATGCAGGACAACCTGCACATCGACAGTGTGGAGAACAAGCTGGGCGTGGACCGCGGGCAGTGCCGCGTGCTGATCGCTGAGGACAGCAACTTTATCCGCGGCATTATAGAAAAAGTCTTGGTCAACAGCGGGTACACACAGGTGCAGAGCTTCACGAACGGCGGCGATGCATGGGATACGTTACAGGCTGCGGCGGGCAACTCGGAAAGCGCGCCCGACGTGGTGGTGACCGATATCGAGATGCCCATGATGGACGGGCTTGCGCTGACCAAGGCGATCAAGACGCACGCGCAATTGAAACACATACCGGTGCTGTTGTTCAGTTCGTTGGTCACCGACGACACCCGTCACAAGGGCCAGCAGGTCGGCGCCGACGAGCAGATCGCCAAGCCGCAACTGCCCGAATTGGTCGGCTATGTGGACAAGCTTGTCCAGCAGAGCAGCCAGAAGAAGGCGGCGTAACCCCCCAACGCATTATTAGCGAAGCCCGCAGGCGCGTGGGCCGCATGCCTATCAACCTGTGTTTCGCCTCCGCGCGCCGACCGTCTCGCAGCCGCTGTGTGAGCCCGCCGCCCAGCCGGTAGAATGGCCGCCCGAGGCCGAACATGAGTCGTTTGCAGATCACTCAGCCACCCCCGCGACCGCTCGTTGCCGCGTCGATCTTGTCTGCCGACTTCGCCCACATGGCGAGGGAGTGCACCGACGTGTTGGGCAAGGGCGCCGACCTGCTGCACGTGGACGTGATGGACGGGCACTTCGTGTCGAACCTCACCATGGGCGTGGACATGTGCCGGGCGCTGAGGCGGCACTTCCCGGATGTGTACCTCGACGTGCACCTGATGGTCGAGCGCCCCGGCGATTACGTGGACATGTTCGCCAAGGCCGGGGCGAGCCTGCTTTCGTTTCACCTTGAGGTGTGCAAGCCCACGCGCCCCGACGGGGTGGACGCTGCTGAACTGATCGGCCGCATCCACGATGCGGGTATGGGCGCGGGTATGGTCGTCAACCCGCCCACGGGCCCGGAAGGGCTAGCGCCATACCTCGACCAACTGGAGCTTGTGCTGATCATGAGCGTCAACCCAGGGCGGTCGGGTCAGAAGTTCATTCCTGAGGTGTTGGACAAAGCCCGCTGGGCCAAGAGCCGCATCGGGCCTGGCACGCGATTGGAGATGGACGGCGGGCTGAACCCGCAGACCGCCCCGCAAGCGGTGGCGGCGGGCGTGGATGTGCTGGTGACCGCCTCGGCCCTGTTTGGCGCCGAGGACCGGGCGGCCGTAATCCGCCAACTGCACGAAGCCTGATCGGGCTGACCGACGCCGACCCGGCTTGAATACCAACGGTTTTTGACGCGTCAGCCCCCGCGCCGTAGCATTCAATAAGCCGATTTACGTGACTTTGGGGATTGGTGTAACGGTAGCACGACTGACTCTGAATCAGTTAGTCCAGGTTCGAATCCCGGATCCCCAGTTTGGTTGATCTGCGATCTGCTCAATGTCACATTTAAGCAGCGCGGCGGCGAATCAGCCCCATGCAGCCCAAGCATCCGATCAGCACTGCGGTGCTCGGTTCGGGGACAGCAAGGGTGTTAGCCGCCGGGGACGCCGAGCCGGCGCCCGGGATCGGGACGGAATCAAACAGGTGGCTCTGCCAGATCAACAGGTCTAGGCCGTTGACGGTGCCGTCTAGATTAAAGTCACCTTGCGCCCACTCGTCGCCGCTAAACAGGTTGGCTTGCTGAGCCAGCAAGTCCAAGCCGTTGACGGTGCCGTCCAGGTTCGCGTCGCCGGGCAGCGCCGCGACGAGTGTCAGGCCGATATTGCCGTCGTGGTCGTACACTGGGGCCAGCGTCATGTCAGCGTTGATAAATGCGCCGTTGATCTGATCAAACTCACCGCTACGCCCCCCCGCTGCGATGATCTCAAACTCGTCGAAGTAATCGGGCGTGAACCCTCCCAGCAAAGCAATGTCGAGCGTGCCGTCCAGCGAAACATGGTTGGTGACGGTGACCTGGTCAAAGTCGGTGCCCGCCACACCGCCGCTGCCCGCCAATTCAACCGCGAGTGTTGAGCCCGCCACAAACCCCACGCCCGGCGTGCCACCGATACCCAACGCACCGACAGACGCACCCGGGGCAAGGGTGCCGCCGTCCCTAACGAAGACGCTGCCGGCCACAGAGCCGGTGCCACCGAGTGTGCCGCTGTTGAGGACGACAACGGCGCCCGTGCCCGTGGCTGAGCCGGTGGTGTTGTTGGCTAGCAGCGTGCCGCCGACGATGGCGGTGGGGCCGGAGTAGGTGTTGTCGCCGGTCAGTATCAAAGTGTCGTCGCCGGTCTTGGCGATCCCCCCGGGGCCGCCCGCAGCGTCGGTGATCGTCCCATCAAAGTTACCGCCTCCGACGGTCAACGCGATGCCGCCTGTGGGGTTGCTTAGGGCGATGGTGTGATTTGTTCCGCCAGATAAAGTGCCCGTTGTGAAGGTGCCTCCGTCAACGGTCAGGGCGCTGCCCGGCCTGTATAGGTTCGTCGTACCAGCCACACTGACCGCCCCGCCGGCCACTACGGTCAGCGTGCCCCCGTCGAATTGCAGGTTCCCGCTGTTATTCCACTGCGAACCCACACCCGTGACCGTCGCCGTCGCTGTGCCACTGACGGATATTAGGCTGGAGCCAAGAACACCGGTGCTATTACTCACCACGCCGCCGTTCTGAATGTTCAGCGTGCCCGTGCCCCCCCTGCCGACTTCCAAGTCGCCGCTGTTGTTCCATTGTGAGCCCGCGCCTGTGACCATCGCCGTGCCACTGGAGCCGGAGACGTTACCAAGAATCCCAGTAACACTACTCACCACACCGCTGTCTTCAATGTTCAGCATACCCGTGCCAGCGTTGTTGCCGAGAATTAGGAAGCCGTTATTATTCCACTGCGAGCCCACACCCATCACCGTCGCCGTGCCACTGGAGCCAGGCTGGTCGCCGAGAATACTCTCGTCACTGCTCACCACGCCGCCAGCTTCGATGTTCAGCACACCCATGCCAGCGTTGGCGACTTCCAAACGGCCGTTGTTGTTCCACTGCGAACCCGCGCCCGTCACCGTCGCCGTGCCGCTGGAACCGGTGGCCGCGCCAAGGAAGCCGATGCCATTACCCACCACACCGCCTGCTTGGATGTTCAGCACACCCGTGCCAACGTCGCCTATGACCAGGGCGCTGCTGTTGTTCCATTGTGAGCCCGTTCCCGTCACCGTCGCCACACCATTAGTGCCTGAGTTGTAGCCAATAAATCCTCTGTTGCTACTCACGACGCCGCCGTCTTGAATGTTCAGCGTGCCCGTGCCGCTCCTGCTGATTTCCAAATCGCCGCTGTTATTCCATTGCGAGCCGGCACCCGTGACTGTTACCGTGCCGGTGGAACCGGAGAAAAAGCCAAGAATACCGTCGTCATTACTCACCACGCCGCCGGCTTCGATGTTTAGCACGCCCGTGCCAGAGTCGCCGACGAACAGGTCACCGCTGTTGTTCCACTGCGAGCCGGCGCCGGTGACCGTGGCCGTGCCGGTGGAACCGGAGAAATAGCCAAGAATACCGTTGTAATTACTCACCACACCGCCGTCTTGGATGTTCAGCGTGCCCGTGCCGTCTCGGCCGACTTGTAGGTTCCCGGTGTTATTCCACTGCGAACCCGCACCCGTGACTGTTGCCGTGCCGCTGGAACCAGTGTTGTAGCCCAGAACGCCGACGGCGACACTCACCACGCTGCCGTTTTCAATGTTCAGCACGCCCGTGCCAGAGAAGCCGACGTACAGATGGCTGCTGCTATTCCACTGTGAGTCCGCGCCGGTGACCGTGGCCGTGCCGCTGGAGCCGGTGTTGTAGCCGAGAAAACCGTCGACATTACTCACCAAGCCGCCGGCTTGAATGTTTAGCGTGCCCGTGCCGGCTCGGCCTACATGCAGGTCGTCGCTGCTATTCCACTGTGAGCCAGTGCCCGTGACCGTTGCTGTGCCGTTGGAGCCGGGGTGGTAGCCCAGAAATCCCTCGCCCGAGAAAATTGCGGTGCCGTCGGCGATTGTCAGCGTGCCCACGCCGCGGTAGCTGGCACCCAGGGCGCTGGTATTGGCGGGGTCTGAGGCGTTGATGTTGATAGTGATGTTTTGGCCCGGTAGCGAGCTTAATACTTTCTGCTGCTGGAGGCCGTTGGCCGCGTCAAAGATCAGATCGATGTCGCTGACCAGTGTGGGTGTGTTAATCGTGCCCGTGCCCGGCAGCTCGCCTGGCGACGCCAACAAGCCGGACGTGTTCAAAGTACCGTTGCTGAAATTGATCGTGCCGCTGCTACCGGAGAAGCGGCCCGTCCAGGTATTTCCCCCAACATTGACCACGCCGCCGTTTTCGATGTTCAGCGTGCCCGTACCACTACTGCCAACTTCCAGGTCGCCGCTGTTGTCCCACTGCGAGCCCGTTACCGTGGCCGTGCCGGTGGAGCCTGAGTTAAAGGCGAGATAGCCGGTGGTATTATTCACCGCGCCGCCGTCTTCGATGTTCAGCGTGCCCGTGCCATTTGAGCCGATGATCAACTCGTCGCTGTTATTCCACTGCGAGCCCGTACCCATGACCGTCGCTGTGCCGTTGGAGCCAAAGCCCAAGCCTAGAACCCCGTGGGTGCTACTCACGACGCCGCCAGCTTCGATGTTCAGCACGCCGATACCACGATTGCTGACTACTAACCAGCTGTTGTTATTCCACTGTGAGCCCACCCCTGTCACCGTCGCTGTACCGTTGGAGCCTGGGTTAAAGGCGACATAGCCGGTGGTATTATTCACCACGCCGCCGTCTTCAATGTTCAGCGTGCCCGTGCCAGAGGAGCCGACGGCTAACAATTTGCTATTATTCCACTGCGAGCCTGTCCCCGCGACGGTCGCGGTGCCGATGGTGCCGGAGCGCTCGCCGAGGGTACCGACAGAATTACTCACCACACCACCGGCTTCGATGTTCAGCGTGCCCGTGCCAAAACTGCCGACGACCAGGTCATGGTTGTTATTCCACTGTGAGCCCACATCCGTGACCGTCACCGTGCCGTTAGAGCCGGAAAAAAAACCAATAAATCCCCCGTATGAGAAAGCCGCCGTGCCGTTGGCAATCGTCAGCGTGCCAGCGCCGCGGTAGCCGGCCCCCAGAGAGGTTATGTTGGTGGGGTCTGAGGCGTTAATATTGAATGTGATGTTTTGGCCCGGCAGCGCGTTCAATACCTTCTGCTGCGGGAGGCCGTTGGGCGTGTCAAGGATCAGGTCGAAATCGCTGATCAGTGTGTCTGTGTTGATCGTGCCCGTGCCCAGCAGTTCGCCGGACGATGCCAGCAAACCCGACGTGTTCAAAGTGCCGTTGCTGAAATTGATCGTGCCGCTGCTACCGGAGAAGCGGCCCGTCCAGGTATTTAGCGCGACATTGACCACACCGCCGTTTTCGATGTTCAGCGTGCCTGTGCCCAACCAGCCGACATTCAGGTCACCGCCAGTATTCCACTGCGAGCCAGCGCCTGTTACCGTTGCGGTGCCGTTTGAGCCTGGTATGTGACCGAGAATAGCTGCTCTACTAAAGTTACTACTTGCCACACTGCCAGCATCAATACTCAGCGTGCCTGCGCCGGCGTTGCCGACGGTCAGCCCAATGCTCAGGTTCCACGGGTCGCTGCCGTCGTGGGTGGGGTTGACATCACCATTGGCGGTGATGTCCGCGTGGGCGGGGCTTAGGGCTACAACGAAGACCGCGGTGAGCGTGGTGAAAGCCAGCACGCATGCCAGCCTGTGATTAACGTGTAAACCTGCCCGTGACAGTGAGACAAAGTCGATATGCATCGTCTATCCTTGTTTTTCACCTTAGGGTTGTGTTTCGTCCGTCAGAAATGGCGTCCCTTCTCCGAGCAAAAAATGATTTTTTAATTATACAGCGCACCGCTCGATCTTGCGCTACGAATTTTCAACTTTTTAATGATTAAATCAGGGTGTTTACTTAGTATCCTGTTGTCAAAGCCTGACTTTGCGTATGCTTACGCCCATGGCACAAGCAACCGATGAACTGATCCGATTCGTAGACCGTTGGAAGACGCGAAAAATCGTTGTCGTGGGCGACTTTATGCTCGACCGCTACACGTACGGCAACGCCCAGCGGCTTAGTCCAGATGCGCCCGTGCCGGTCTTAGCCACGCAACGGGCCGAGGACCACCCCGGCGGCGCCGCCAACGTCTGCTTGGACTTGCTGGCGCTTCGGTGCAAGGTGGCGTGCGTGGGCGTGGTGGGTCAAGACGACACCGCCAAGCGGCTCAACGCGGCGCTCAAAAAAGCGGGGTGCGACACGTCCGGGCTGATCGACGCGCCCGACCGGCCCACGACCGTGAAGCACAACTTCATCGGCCTGGCCCAGCACCGCCACCCCCAGAAGATGTTCCGCGTCGACGAAGAGAGCCGCGAGCCGATCGGCGCCAAGCTCACCGAGCGTTTGTTGGCCAAGGCCCGCAGCCAACTCAGGGGCGCCGCGGCGTTGTGTCTAGAGGACTACAACAAGGGCGTGCTCACCGATGGGCTGTGCCGGTCATTGATCGCGTTGGCTAAGAAGTTGGGCATCCCCGTGTTGGTCGACCCCGCAGCCATCACCGACTACCACAAATACCGCGGTGCCACGTGTATCACACCCAACCGCACCGAGGCCGCCCTAGCCACCGGCACCGCCCTAAACGGCGACGACGAGCAGCAGCGCCGCCGCAACACACTGAAAATGGGCAAAGCCCTGACGCGGCAATTAAGCCTTCAAGCCCTGGTGCTCACGCTCGACAAGCAGGGCGCGCTGCTAATGGAAAAGGGCAAGCCGCCGGTGATGGTGCCCACGCAGGCCAGGTCGGTTTACGACGTGACCGGGGCTGGCGACATGGTGCTGGCGATGCTGGCTGGGGCGCTTGCCAACGGGGCGGACTGGCGTACGGCTGTGGAGCTAGCCAACACCGCGGCCGGGCTGGAGGTCGAGAAGTTCGGCGTGGTGCCGATCGAGCTGGACGAGGTGCTGCTTAGCTTGCTTCGCCAGCAGCACGAAGAACTGGGCAAGGTGCGCACGCTCGACCAGCTCTTGGGGGAGTTGGCCGCGTACCGCAAGCAGGGCAGGCGTATTGCGTTCACCAACGGCTGCTTCGACATCCTGCACGCGGGGCACATCAGCTACCTGCGCGCCGCGCGCCAGGCGGGTGATCTGTTGGTCATCGGGTTAAACAGCGACCGCTCGATCAAACGGATCAAGGGCGAGGGCCGCCCGGTCAACTCGGAGGCCGACCGGGTGATGGTCCTTAGCGAGCTTGAGAGCATCGACTACATCGCCGTGTTCGACGAGGACACGCCCGTGAAGCTGCTCAAGGCGATTCGACCCGACGTTCTGGTCAAGGGCGCCGACTACCGTCGCGACCAGGTGGTGGGCGGTGATTTTGTCGAGTCGTACGGCGGGCGGGTCGAGCTGGTGAAGCTGGTGCGCGGCCGCAGCACCACGAACATCATCCAGAAAATCTCAGGTAAGAGCCGCTAGCCCGGCCGAACCCCCGGAGCCACAAGTAGCGGTTGTCTCTATTGGGGCGGTCGATCCGGCAGGCTAAGCGGGGTAAAAGCCGCAAGCCAGGCGGACCTGCACGCCGGTAACACGCCCTTATCAACGAAATATTGATCCCACGGTGCCGCCCGCTGGCCCAAGCGCGACGGCGGGGTACATATAGTCGTACCCCCGCCCTGCGCGTAGCAGTGCGGTCATTTTGTAGACGTAAACCGAGGGAAAAAAAGGAAGGAAGGGAGAGAGACGATGAGAGCAGAGAAATTGTTAAAAGCAGCCGCGTTGGCGGCGGTCGGCGTGGCGCTGGCCGGCCAGCAGGCGCAAGCCGTCCCGTCGTTGCTGTTGAGCACCGACGCGGTGGTGGACCCCAACGCGCCCGGGCCGAACACCGTGGTGATCACCGACGGCGCCTTGAACGACATGATCGGTGACGCCGGGATCATTGGCTATTTCGGGACACTGGGGAACTTCACCATCAACATGACCACCGGGCTGACCAAGCCGGCGATCGGCGACGAGGACGCGCCACTGATGGACATTATCTCCTTCAACTCCACGAGCAATAGCAACAGCGGCGGCACGCTGACGGTCATGTTCACCGACACGGGCTTCACCTCCACGGACCCGTTGACCTACATGAGCAGCATCGGCGGGACCACCTCCGGCGAGCTGACCTACCAGACCTACCGCGACGAGAGCAACACGGCCTTTGGCATGTCCTCGCTCTTGGCGGATATGGGCCCGTTGATGGGTTCGCCGTTTGCGTTCAGCGCCGACCAGCGCACGAAGATCGCATCGGTGATGGACCCTTTCTCGCTGACCATGGTGATCACGATCGACCATGCTCATGAGAATATGAACACGAGCTTTGACGCTGAGCTGCGTGGCAGCAACCCGGAGCCTGTGACGGCTGCGTTGTCTGTCATGGGGATGGCGGGGCTGCTGTCGAGCGTGCGTCGCCGCAGAGCCTGATCGGCAACACGATCGCCGCTTCACGCAAGCGGTAAATGAATATCGCGTTCCAAAGACCCGCGGCTTGCCGCGGGTCTTTTTATTTAGTGGTGGTGTTCGTCGCCGGCTGCAATGCGGCTTGCTCAAGCACCGCCCGTAATTCTTGAACCTCGGGCGCTTGGGGTCGCAGGCGGGTCAGCGTGGCTAAGTGCGCTCGGGCGGCCTCAACGTCGTTTGCCTTGAGACGCCAGCTCGTCGCCATCGCGACCAGCCGCCACCGCGTAGGGTTGGCTGCGGCTGCCTGCTCGTACAACTGGGCCGCCCGGTCCGGTTGATCGAGCATGGACCAGCACGTCGCCATATCCGCCATGACCTGCGGCTGGGCGCGCTGATCGGGTGTGAGGCTTTCAAGGGTCAGCAGCGCCTCTTGGGGTCGGTTGTCGCGCAGGAGCAGCTTGGTTTGGTGTCGCAGGTACTGCACCCGCTTGGCAGGCTCGGACACGGGGGTGTGCTCCACCGCTTTTTGGGTCTGCGCCAGCGCCAGGGTGATCTTATTCTGCTGGGCGTAGAGCTGCGCCAGCGCCGCGTAGGCTTCGTGCATCGACGAGTCGGCGCGCAAGGCGGCAAGCAACTCGTTGCGCGCCTGTTCGTCTTGGCGCTGGCGCAGGTAGACCTGCGCCAGGTGCAACCGGTATCGCGGGTTCGCCGGGGCCAGCCCCACAGCCATCGAGTAGTGGCGGACGGCGTCATTAAGCCGGTCGAGCTTGTAAGCCAGTGTCCCCGCCAGCAATTGGACCTCGGGCTGCTGGCCGTCCAATTCCAGGCTGAGGTTGAACTGCTCGTAGGCCTGCTCGTATTGCTCGTCGTGGATCATCGCTTGAGCGAGAAGTATCCGCCCTTGGGCGTACTTCGGGTAGCGCTCAACAAATCGTTGGATTTCCGTGATCAGATGGTCGGTTTGGCCTTTCTTCGAGGCCAGTTGATTGAATTGTTCTTGGAGTTGTTGCAGTTCCACGCGCGCTGCGGGCTCGTCCCATACATCGGGGCCGGCGTCCTGCTCCGCGTCTCGCTCACGCATCCACTTGCCCTGCAGCCCCCAGTAGCTGACCGATGCCGTCCCAGCCACGGCACCGAGCAACAGCATCACCGCGACAACCCACGCGCCGCGGGGCGATCCGGCACGCCCCGGTGGTGTGTCGTGTTGTTTATCAGAGCCAGGCGGCTGTGGGGTCGAATCCATATGAACCAGCGTAGCGGATCGCCACGATCGGGCAATCCGCTTGCCTAGCACGCCGCCGCGCTTCGCTGAGCATTGTGCGTACAATTCAGACCAACCATGATCCGCCTCACACGAACTGTGCGATTTTGCCTCAACGGGCCGCCCGCGACCGATGGCGGCCATGCCCCCACGCCGCCCAGGCACAACGGGTTTTCCGCGTGGCCTCCCATGCGCGGGTTGGGGCGGTTTTATCAGTTGCACGTGAGCTGCGCGGGGCACGCCGACCCCACGACCGGGTACTTCATCAGCATCAAGCACATCGACAAAGCCGTCGCCCAGCACGCGGTTCCCTACTTGGACCAACTCATTAACACCACCGCCGTGACCGCGGCCGTGCCCATGGGCCGGCTCATGGCTACGCTGATCGACCGCCTCGGGCCACCGCTAGACCACACGGTCGCGGCCGTACAATTAGACCTCGCCCCGTATTACTGGCTGACGATCGAGAGCAACGACATGCAACACGTGACCATCCACCAGCACTACGAGTTCTCCGCTTCGCACCGGCTGCACGTGCCCGCCATGGGCGACGACGACAACCGCAGTGTTTTCGGCAAGTGCAACAACCCGTCCGGCCACGGCCACAACTACCAGATCAAAGTCGCCGTGCGCGCCCCGATCGACCCGCGGGGGCACGCCACACCCGTTGAGCGGATCGACGCGTTGATCGACGAAGCCGTCCTCCAAAAACTCGACCACAAGCACCTCAACGTTGACGTGCCCCAATTCGCCGACCTCAACCCCACGGTCGAAAACATCGCACAGGTTATCTACGGCATGATCCAGCCACGGATTGGGGAACTGGGCGTGGAGCTGCGCGACGTGAGCGTCTGGGAAACCGGCAAGACGGTCTGCGTCTACAGCGGCGACAAAACCTAAACCGGGCCACCCGGCACGCTACAATTCTTTTCATGGATTCCGACACCACACTGCCGATCAAGTTTGCGCTTTTGGCACTGCTGGTATTAAGCCTCAGCCTAGCCGGCATAATGTTGATGTGGCAGTTGCTGCGCTTGTGGCGGCGTCACGATCGCCGCCACGGGGCCCATAGCAAGGCCCGCAAACCGCTGCCCGATGCCTGGCAAGCGGCGGGGCACCGCTTGGAGAAAAAAATCGATTCGTTAACCGACAACGACCGACGCGACACATGACCGACGCGACACAAGACAACCCGCTAGCCGGCAAAGCCGCGCTGATCACCGGCGGCGCCAAGCGGCTTGGCCGTGCCATCGCCCTGGGGCTAGCGCAGGCGGGCATGGACGTGGCCGTTACCTTCAACACCAGCCGCGACGAGGCCAAGCAGACTTGCGAACAAATCCAGCGGTTGGGCCGCCGGGCGCTGGCGGTCAGCGCCGACTTGGCCGACCCCGCCGCCGCCGACGATATCCACGACGCCGTGATGGGAAAATTCAACCGGATCGACGCGCTGGTGAATAACGCAAGTGTGTACGACCCCTCTCCCATCGGCACGATCACCGCCGACGGGTTTAGCCGTGTGATGGCTGTCAACACATGCGCCCCGCTGCTGCTGATCCAGCGGTTCGCCTCCGCTTTGTCCGCGAATTACCACGAGGGCGACCCCGCCACAGCCGGGCGCATCGTGAACCTGATCGACACCCACGTGCTGGGTCAGCCGCACCGGGGTTACGCTGCCTACAACGCGTCCAAAGCCGCGTTAACAGAGATCACCATGACAGGGGCGGTTGAGCTGGCGCCGGGTATCACCGTTAACGCGATTGCCCCCGGGGTGATCGCTTGGCCGCAGTCCTCAACGCCCCAGCAACGCAAGCAGTACCTGACCCGCGTGCCGCTGAACCGTGAGGGCACGCTTGAAGAGGTGGCTGCCGCCGTTGTTTTTTTGGTCCGAGACGCGGGCTACTGCACGGGCCAGATCATCAGGTTAGACGGCGGCAGGCTCTTGGGGTAGAGGCAAGGCGTTATACGCATCTGGGTTAATTCGTGATCGTGGGAAATCGAGAAGAGACCGCTTCCTCACGGTCGCGGCTCGTAGCGGGCGATATATTGCAAAAAACAGACCCGGCGGTTGGCCGGGCCTGCTTGTGAATCTGTTTTGTGAACCACGCGGTTTAGATGTCGAAGTACATGCAGAACTCGAACGGGTGAGGCCGCATGCGTAGGGCCTGGACTTCGTTGTCTCGCTTGTACTTGATCCAGTAGTGGATGACGTCTTCGGTGAAGACGCCGCCTTCGAGCAGGAACTTGTGGTCGCGTTCCAGTTCGTTGAGCGCCTCGGCCAGGTCGACCGGCGCCGAGCCGATGGCCTCGTACTCCTCGGGCTCCAGGTCGTACAGGTCCTTGTCGAGCGGCTGGCCGGGGTCGATCTTGTGCTTGATGCCGTCGATCGCGGCCATGAGCAAGGCCGAGAACGCCAGGTACGGGTTGCAAGAGGCGTCGGGGCAGCGGAACTCAATACGCTTGGTCTTGGGGTTGTCCTGGTACATGGGGATGCGGATGGCCGCCGAGCGGTTGCGCGAGGAGTAAACCAGGTTGACCGGCGCCTCGAACCCGGGCACCAGCCGCTTGAAGCTGTTGGTGGTGGGGTTGGTCAACGCGATCAGCGCCCGTGCGTGCTTGAGGATGCCGCCGATGGCGTACAGCCCCAGGTCGCTTAGCCCGGCGTACTTCTTGCCGGCCATCAGCGGCTTGCCCGCTTTCCACAGCGACAGGTGCGTGTGCATGCCCGATCCGTTGTCCTGGAACAGTGGCTTGGGCATGAAGGTAACGACCTTGCCATGCCGCGCTGCGACGTTCTTGACGATGTACTTGTAGTACATGCACGTGTCGGCCATATGGACCAACTCTTGGAACCGCAGGTCGATCTCCGCCTGGCCGCCCGTGGCGACCTCGTGGTGGTGACACTCGACGGGGATGCCCATCTGCAGCATCACGTCGACCATCTCGGCGCGGATGTTGACGCCGGTATCCATCGGGGCGCAGGGGAAGTAGCCTTCCTTGAGGCGGACCTGGTAGCCGAGGTTGGACGGGTCCTGCTTGCCGCGGTTCCAGACGCCCTCGTAGGAGTCGACCATGTACCCGGCTTTGTTGACGGTCTGGTCGTACCAGACGTTGTCGAAGATAAAGAACTCCAACTCCGGGCCGAAGTAGGCCGTGTCGGCGATCTTCGTGTGCTGGAGGTACGACACCGCTTTGCGCGCCACGGAGCGTGGGTCGCGGGAGTATTCTTTTTTGGTGATCGGGTCTTTGATGTCGCAGATCAGTGACAGCGTCGGGTGTTGAAGGAACGGGTCGATCTTGGCCGTGTCCGACACGGGGACCAGCAGCATGTCCGACTCATTGATCGCTTGCCACCCGCGGATGGACGAGCCATCGAACCCGAACCCGTCGATGAAGCTCTGCTCGGTCAGCTCACTAGAGGGGTAGGTCGTGTGTTGCCACAGGCCGGGGAAGTCCATGAACCGGCAGTCAACGAACTCAATGTGCTTGCTCTTGATCAGTTGGAGAACCTGTTTCGGTGTCATCAAATGGCCCTTTTGTGGGTTTGTGTCCAATTTCCGATCGCTTGAACTCTCTCCTAACAGCGAAAAAACGAAGCCCGGAATATAAAGAATACAAACTAAACCGTCAGGGCAGGCCTAAAAGATGCCCGCAAAACGATTAAATGAAGCCGAAGATGGGGATAGCTTGTGGATAATGCCCGGAATTTGCCTAAATATTGGGCAGCTTGGCGGCCGTGCTCTAATTTCAAGCGATGTCGGTATGTTCACCGCTTGGTTTAGTGGCGGCAGGCTTTCCGTAGGCGTGCGCGGCCCAAGGGGCAGCAATACAACTTCATCATTTTATAGTTCGCCAAGCCGTGGCGGTTTCTATCGGCCGCTTGATTGTTAATCAGTGCGCGTCGGCGGGTTGACCGAGGATCGGCTTAAGCTCGCCAAGCAAGCGGTCGAGCGTGGGTTTGTCCTTTGCCTCGGCGTTGAGGCGCAGCAGCGGTTCTGTGTTGCTGGCTCGCACGTTGAACCACCACCCGCCTTGAGCGCCGTTGCGGTCCCACGCGTCGATGGTGATGCCGTCGAGGTTGTCCTGGTCGGCTGCTGCGGCGTACTTTTGTTTGAGCGCGTCTAGGACGGCTTGCTTGGCTTGGTCTGCTTCTTCGGGCTTGGCGGTCGGCACGCGGTAGTTGATCTCACCGCTCTGGGGGTATTTGAGGTACGGCTCGATGAGCTTGCTGATCGGTTGGTCGGAGTGGCTAAGGATGGAGGCGACGGCCGCGAAGGCGATGGCGCCGGAGTCGGCGAAGAAGTTGTCGCGGAAGTAGAAGTGACCCGACAGCTCGCCGCCGAAGACGCCTTGTGTCTCGCGGAGCAGGGCTTTCATGAACACGTGCCCCACACGGCTGCGGTGTGGGGAGCCGCCGTGGTGGGTGATGGCTTCATGCACGCTCTTGGAGGACCGCAGGTCGTAGATGATGGTGGATTTGGGGCTTTGCTCGAGGAAGTACTCAGCCAACAGCGCGGTGAGGTGGTCGCATCCGATGATTTGGCCGTTTTCGTCGGTGAGGATACAGCGGTCGGCGTCGCCGTCGAAGCAGACGCCCAGGTCGGCTTTGTGTTTGATGACGCCTTCTTGAGTCGGCTTCATGTTTTCGGGGACGAGGGGGTTGGGCTCGTGGACGAACGAGCCTGAGATCTCAAAATTGAGGGGCACAATCTCCATCTGGTCCAAGTCATCGAAAACCTGGGGGACCATTTTGCCTGCCATGCCGTTGGAGGCATCGATGAAGACCTTGAGCTTTCTTTTGCCGGGCTTGTAGAAGCCGAGGATGTGCTCGCGGTATTCTTCCCAGAGGTCTTGCTGGGTGAGTTTGCCCGTGGCGGGGATCGAGCCGGGGTCGCCCAATGACTGGGCGATTTCTTTGATCTCGTTGAGCCCGGTGTCGGAGCCGATGGGTTTGGCCAGCGGGCCGGAGATTTTGAAGCCGTTGTATTGGATTGGGTTGTGGCTGGCGGTGGTCTGGATGCCCCCGGCGCTGCCTAGGTGGTTGATGGCGAAGTAGATAAAGGAGGTGTCGCACAGGCCTAGGTCGACGACGTCTGTGCCCGCGGCGCGGAGGCCTTCGATCAGCGACGCGGCCAGCGACGGGGAGTGCGGGCGCATGTCGCGGCTGACCAAGACGGTGTTCTTCAACGCGGAGTTCGAGTCCGTGGCTTTCTGCTTGAGGAACCGGCCCGCGGCGCAGCCGACCTTCCAAGCGGCCTGCTCGTTGACCTTGTCGGGGTAGGTCGCCCGGATGTCGTAAGCTTTAAAGATATCTTCGAGCATCTATTCTCCTCAAGTGAAAGAAAGGTATCGATTCCCGGGTAATTCCGACAAACCGAGCAGATCATAACCGCCTTGGCTGGGGTCGGCGAGCACTCGGGGCATACACGGGCGGACGCTGTTAGCATGGCCCGCACCGCGATCGATATGCAGGCGGTGCCGACACCCAGTGCCGATGACTAATCACCCGCGTAATTTAGATGCCACGGACACCGCGCTGCCGGCGCGTCGAGCGACGCCGATCGCCACGCGGTGGTGCCGCGTAGCGCTGTCGGTCTACTGGCCCGCGTTGGCCCTGGCGACACACTGGCCGCGGCTGGACTTCCCCAACCCGCCGGTCGGGCCGATTAACTTCGATAAAATCGTCCACAGCGGCGCTTTTGCGCTGTTGGCGACGCTGATGATTTTTGCCCGGCTCGCCGGCGCTCGCGGCTCGTTTTTAAAGGGGATCGTCGCGGGCACGCTGATCGCCGCGGGCTACGCCGCGGCTGACGAATTCACGCAAGCGGCGTTCGAGCGCACCGCGTCCCTATCCGACCTTGTCGCCAACCTAGTCGGTGTGTTCGGTGCCGGCTTTGGCATCTGGTGGTTTTACACAGCGGCAAGCGGCGCCGATGCGGAGGGGGAGCTTTCCAGCCCGGGCGACGTCGAGCGAAGCCCGGACGCGCCAGGGCCGCGGCAGTCTGTCGCGTTTGTCGGCCACGCCGTGGTGGTGAGCGTGATCACGATGGTTTCGCGTGTTTTGGGGCTGGCGCGCGACGCGGTGATGGCAGCGTGTTTCGGGATGACAGCCGTGACGGACGCGTTCTGGATCGCGTTTGTGGTGCCCAACTTGTTTCGCCGCCTGTTTGGTGAGGGCGCGTTGAGCGCGGCGTTTATCCCGGTGTACAGTGACCTGTTAAAAAAAGACGCGCAAGCGGCGCGGCGGCTGGCGTGGCTGTGCGTGGCTGGGCTGGTGGTGGTGCTTAGCGCGGTGACGGTGGTGGGCGAGTTGGTGTTGGTGGGGCTGCTCCAGGCGCGCGCGTGGTCGAGTGAAACAAGCCTGGCGTTGCGCCTGACCATGGTCATGCTGCCGTACACACCGATGGTGTGCGTGGTGGCGCTGCTGGGGGGTGTGCTGCAGGTGCACGGGCGGTTCGGGCCGCCCGCGGCGGCGCCGGTGGTGTTGAACGTAGCCATGATCGCAGCGGCTGTGCTTGCCACGGGCGCGGCACAGGGCGTGGCCGATCACGAACACGCGATCATGGCTGTCTCGCTGAGCGTGTTGGCTGCCGGGCTGGTGCAGATGCTCTGGCAGTTTCTAGCGGTGTTGCGACACCAGCGGCTGGCGGCGGACCTGGCAGCGGGTTGGCCGGCGATGCGCACGGTGTTGGCCACCATGGTTCCGATGGTGCTGGCCCTGGCGGTGTTCCAGATCAACACGCTCTTGGACAGCCTGATCGCGTGGGGGCTGTCGCCCAAGGCCGGCGGGCCCGAGACGCTGTCGCTGTGGGGGTGGGAGGTTCACTACCCAGTCCAGCAAGGCGCGGTGACCGGCCTGCAGTACGCCCAGCGGTTGTACCAGTTCCCGCTGGGCGTGTTCGGGATCGCCATAGCCACGGCTATTTTCCCGGCCCTGGCGCACGCCGCGTCAGTTGGGTCAGCAAAGCCCCATCCGGAAACCCCGAACCGCGCAAGTTCCGCACTGGCAGGCAAGCTGCCAGTGGCACCCGAGCGGGTGAGCGGGGGCGGAGCTTTCAGCGAGATCCTCCGCCACGGGCTCCGCCTGACGGTGTTCGTGGGGCTGCCCGCGAGTGTCGGTTTAATTTTGGTTCGGGTGCCGCTGGCCCGGGTGATGTTCGAGCGGCGCGCGTTTGAAGCCCAAGACGCGATCCGTGTGGCCACGATCCTGGCTGGGTACGCGTCGGGCGTGTGGGCGTACTCGATGATCCACGTGCTCACGCGAGCGTTCTACGCGTTAAAAAACACACGCACGCCGCTGTCGGTGAGCATGGCGATGCTCACCGTGAACGTGGTGCTGAACGTGGCGTTGGTGTGGCGGCTGGGTGCGGCGGCGCTGGCGTGGTCGACGGCGCTGTGCGCGGCGGGGCAGGCGGCGTGGCTGCTGGTGGCCTTGCGGGGGCATGTCGATCGGCCGGTGGACCGCGACGTCTGGTCGAGCTGGGCCAAGTCGGCGACGCTGACCGCCTTGATGGCCGCCGGGCTGTGGCTGATTATGCGTGTGCTCGACTCGCCGGATTTGTCGAGCAGGGATATGGCTGTGATGCTGGGGGTGCTGGTCGTCGTGGGTGTGGCCATTGTGTTCGGCGGTGCCAGGCTGTTGGGCATGGAGGAGCTGGGCTGGCTGCTGCGACGCCGGGCGAAATAAGGATCAGAAGGTATGCCGTCAACCCAAACCACGGATGAACAGTTCATGGCGATTGCCCTGGACGCGTGTCGCAGAGGCGTTGAAGCGGGGCAGACGCCGTTTGGGGCATGCATTGTTCGTGACAACCAAGCCGTCGTTGCGACGCACAACCGCGTGTGGCTCGACACGGACATCACCGCTCACGCCGAGGTCTGCTGCCTGCGCGACGCGTGCAAGACCCTCAACACGATCGACCTGTCGGGCTGCACGGTCTACAGCACGACCGAGCCGTGCCCCATGTGCTTTAGCGCGATCCACTGGGCTAGGGTCGGGCGCGTGGTGTACGGCACGAGCATCGCCGACGCCGCGGCGTTCGGCTTCAACGAGCTGCGCGTCTCAAATGAAAAGCTCAAGTCGCTAGGCAGCTTAAGCACCGAGATCGTCGGCGGCGTGATGCAACAGGAGTCGGTCGCGTTGTTCGAGCGGTGGCGGGCGCGCGGCGATCACCACGCGTATTGAAAGCGGCTGATCGCTAATCTCTCTGGCGGTCGGCCTCGCGCACCGCCTGGCAGAACGCGCGGATGCGGGCCGCGTCTTTCACGCCTCTACTCGACTCAACACCGCTGGACACGTCCACGCCGTAGGGGCGTACCAGTGTGATCGCCTGCGCCACGTTTTCGGGTGTCAGCCCACCGGCGAGGAGCGTGGGCGGCAAGCCCGACACCGCGTCTGTTTTTTGAACCGAGGCGAGTGCCCGCCAATCGATCGCCCGCCCGGTGCCGCCGTCGGGCGCGGACGAGCCTTCTTGATCGGCTGGGTTATCCCAGAGCACCCCGGCCAGGCGGTTCCGCACCGCACGCCACGGGCTAACCACGGCTTCGAAGCCTTCAGGCCTGAACGCCAGCGCCTTGATCACGCGCAGTGGTGCGAGCTGCGCCGCTTCCTCGGGCGTCTCTCGGCCGTGCAGTTGGACCGTGCGCAACCCCAGCGTTCGCGAAGTCTCTTGCACCTGCTCGACGGGTACATTCACGAACAGCCCGACCGGCTCCACAAACGCGGGCAGGGCATCGATGATCCGGCTCGCCTGTTCATGGGTCACCAGTCGCGGTGACTCCGGTGCGAAGACCAGGCCGATGGCGTTTGCCCCCGCTTCGGCGGCGGCCAGGGCGGTGTCGGCGTCGCGCACGCCGCAGATCTTGATCCGTGTGCCTGTCATAAGCGGGTATTGTAGACGCGTCCGGCGGGCTTGTCGGGCCGACGCCGCGTTTGATACCGGCTTCAAAATAGGGGTATGCTTGAGCCGATGGGACCTACCCGTGTCAGACGCGCGTTCCGCCAGCACCTAGCGACCGACCTGTTGCTGGGCGTGGACCGCGTGCCGATCGGCGTGGTGTCACCGCCCGCCCAAGAGGCGCCAAGCCCCAGCCAACCCATGGCCCGCCCCATGCGTGACGACGCGGCTGACGCGGGCCCGCCTCCGCAGCGCGCCGCGCCGGAGGCGAGGGTGGTTATCGCTTCGGCGCCGGGTATCGCCGGGGCGGACCGGCAGCGCAAGTTGCAGTTGCTCGAAACGATCGACGCCAGCGAGGTGCGTGGGTGTACGAAGTGTGGCCTGTGCGACAGCCGCACGCAGACGGTCTTTGGCGAGGGCGACCCCGACGCGGCGTTGATGTTCATCGGCGAAGGCCCTGGTGTACAAGAGGACCGGCTGGGCCGCCCGTTCGTGGGGCCGGCCGGTGACATGCTCAATAAGCAGATCGCCGCCATGGGCCTCGAACGCGAGCAGGTGTACATCGCCAACGTGGTCAAATGTCGCCCGCCCAACAACCGCGCGCCCACCCCCCAAGAGGCCCAGACCTGCGGGGCGTACCTGTACCGGCAGGTCCAGATCATCAGCCCCAAAGTCATCGTCGCGCTGGGCGGCCCGGCGACGAAGCTGTTGCTGAACACCGTCAAGGGCATCACATCGATCCGCGGCACGTGGCACAGCTTCGATCAAATCCCCGGCATGACGCCCATCCCGGTTATGCCCACGTTCCACCCCGCGTACCTGCTGCGCGCGTATACCCCCGACACCAGAAAAAAAGTCTGGTCCGACCTGCAGAAGGCGATGCAACGATTGGGGGAATGAGCCCACCAGCCGTGTTGCGTCAGCCCGCCTGATCGAACAGCGACACAAGCGTGCGCCGCGAGTTCACGCCCAGCTTGCGGTAGATGTTCTTCACGTGGACGTGCACGGTGTGCGGCGAGCGGTGGATGGTGTCTGCGATACGGCGTTCGGTGGCGTCCGAACGCAGGTATGTGAGGATCAGCCGTTCGGTGCGGCTGAGCTTGGCTAGCAGGTTCGCGGTGGTTACGTGAGACGGCTTGACGTATGCGCCGGTGCTGCCGTTGAAGTGCGGCAGGTAGACCCCGATCTCGCGTTTGTAGCCGGTCTGGATCACACGCGCCAGGGCCGGCTTGAGTTGCTTGAGTGGCTGTATCTCGCTGTCATCGAACGGCTGACCGGGCTCAAACCGCAGGTAGGCGATCATGCCCCACACCGGCCCGGACACTTTGAACGTCATGCAGTAAGCGTCAGCCACAAGCTCGTGGTCTTCTAGAGAGCAAAGCAGCCCTTGTGCCTCGTTTTCCGCTTGGGTGGTCAGCCACCGCAGGCTGAACGCGTTGTCGGTTAGGCCTAGATCCGCGGCGCACTCAAACATCGACCCGTGCTGGCCGGGCCAGGCTTTGAGCGCATCAGCCGTGGGAGGGGCTATCGATCGCCCGTTGACCGCTGTGTAAATAGCCGGGACACCCTGGGGTGTTTCAAATAGCCGAGCCGCACACGCGTCGGCCCCGACAATCGGCATGGAAACACCCGTGGCGTGGATCAGCGAGCCATACACCGCCGATTCAAGCCGCGTATAAACGTCCACTTCTTCGTTGTCGGTGGCAAGCAATGACATGTCCTGCTGTATCATCTAAAGCAATAAGGCTTTGTCGTTTTCATCGCCCCGGTACACACCTTCAAAAAAACCGCGATTGGGCAGGGGACACCTGCCACATCACTTCTAAGCCGTTCTGGTCATCTATATCTACTTTGCCCCCGTACCGGTTATTCCAAAAATGCGCGTTGCCATTGCCCGGGTGACAAGATTTCGGGGGTGTAGCTAATTGGCAGCCAGATTTTGTTCGTTAAGTATTTGTACACATTTAGTTATCGCGGCGTTGGCCGCGAGGCGCGTGTTCCGATAACTCTTGCTTCTCGCAGGCAAATCGGGCCATCTGTGCGGGCTGTATCGGTTGTGTGGGTGATTTCAAGTGTTACCTCTATTCACGTCGATAAAGAGCAATACGTCAGAAGGGTGTTGATGCGCCCTGAGTTAGCGCGTCTTAACCGATTAGCTGGAGACGGGTTTATGGATCGGCGTGTAAGTCACAGTAACGTCATTGCAAAAAACGGCTTGCGACAGATGTACGGCCGGGTGCTTGCGATGTGGGCGTCGGACAGGCTGACCGCCAAGACGCCAATGGTCTGGCCTTGCGATCGAGACCCGCAGGGTGATTTTCGCGATCACGATTGGCGGTGCCTGTATCTGGGCAGCGTCTTAGATGATTAAGGCTGTTGAAGAGGCCTTTGGGGTCGTTGATAGGCCGGGGCTACGAATGAGCGTGTCGGAGGCAACCGGGTCATGAGTGGGATTTCCAGCGGTATCGGCTTAATCAGCGGTATCAACACCGCCGAGTTGATCGATCAACTCTTGGCGATCGAAGCGCGTCCCAAGACGCTGGTCCAGCGGCGAAACGCCGTCCTGACTAGCCAACAGGTCGCCTTTCAAGACGTCAACGCCAAGCTGCTGGTGCTCAAGCTTTCGTCCAGCACGTTTTCCAGCGACGGTGTTTTTAGATCGACCTCAGCCACGAGTTCCAATGAATCTGTATTGACAGCCACGAGCACCAACTCGGCGGTGCCCGGGTCTTACAACTTCACGGTGGACCGGCTGGTGACAACCCAGCAAGTCATCACGAGCGGCTTCACGGACCAGGACTCGGACCCGATCGCCCCGGCGGGCGGGACTTTGTCGTTCGAGTTCGGCGACGCCAGGCTCGACGCCGACACCGAGTTGTCCCAGCTTAACGGGGGGGTGGGGGTCACGCGCGGCAAGATCCGTGTGACCGATCGGTCGGGCGCGTCGGCGGTGGTCGATCTGAGTAAAGCTTTGAAAGTCAGCGACGTGCTCGACGCGATCAACAACGCGTCGGGCATCAATGTGACCGCCAGCGTCGACGGCGACGGGTTTCAAGTGGTCGACAACACCGGCGGTGGGGGCACGCTGGCCGTGACGGACATCAACGCAAGCGGCACGACCGCCAGCCTCGGGCTCAACGCCGCGGCGGTGGGCGATACCCTCACGGGCACGCAGGTGAACCGCATCGGCGCGAATACCAGCTTGACGCTGCTCAACGACGGCAACGGCGTGCGCATCCGCACGGGCGTGAACGACTTCCGGGTCACTCGGCGAGACGGCACCACCTTCGACGTAAATTTGGAGAGCGCCGCGAACATCGGCAGTGTGATCGACACGATCAATGCCGCGTCGGGCGGCAACGTCACCGCAAGCATCAACGCCGCGGGGACGGGCATTCAACTCGACGACACCACCGGCAGCACGCTGACGAATTTATCCGTCGCCGCACAGAACAACTCGAAAGCCGCGTTGGACTTGGGCATCCTCGGTTCGGTGGGGTCGGACACGATCACAGGCACCCGCCTGGTCGCGTCGCTGAATACGAAGATGATCAAGAACCTCAACGGCGGGGCGGGCGTGACGCTGGGCACCATCGACATCACCAACCGCTTGGGGAACACCTTTGTCGGGCTGGACCTGACGCCCGCCGAAAGCGTGAGGGACATCCTCGACATTATCAACAACGCCGGGCACGGCGTGACCGCTTCGCTCAACGCCAAGGGCACCGGTATCTTGCTCACGGACACCACCGGGGCCACCGCGTCGGACCTGATCATCGCCGACAACACCGGCACCGCCGCGACCGACCTGAACATCGCCGGCTCATTCGCGGCCAACACCACCAACTCGGGCAACCTACAGCTGCGCTACATCTCCGAAGCCACGCGCCTCGACTCGCTCAACGGCGGTCTGGGTGTGTCCAGCGGCCGGTTCACGATCATCGACTCAAGCGGCGCGTCGGCTACCGTTGACCTGTCCCAGGGCGAGAACACCGTCCAGGAGGTCCTTAGCGAGATCAACAGCCGCGGGCTAGCGATCAACGCGCGTATCAACGACAACGGCGACGGCATCCTGATCGAAGACACGGGCCCGGGCACGACCACGCTTGAAGTCAGAGAGGCCGGCTCCACCACCGCGCGGGACCTGGGCATCCTCGGTGTCGCGGAGAACCCCGGCGACGACATCGACGGCAGCTTCGAGAAGACGTTCAGCATCGGCAGCGTGCTCTCCCTGACCGGCGCCACCGCGCTGAGCGCCCTGAACGGCGGCGACGGGGTCGGCAGAGTTGCGGGGCAGAACGACCTGACGATCATTACGAAAGACGGCAACTCCCACAACATCAACCTCGACAGCGCCACAACCGTGAACGACGTGATCACCGCGATCAGCGCCGGCACGGGCGGGCTTGTCACGGCCGCGATCAACACGACACAAACAGGCCTGACCCTCACCGACAGCTCGGTGGGCGCCACGACGTTCGAGGTGCTGGCCGCCAACGACTCCGACGCCGCGGCCGACTTGGGCATCGCCGGGTCAGACGACGACGCCAACAGCGTGATCGCCGGGGGCACGATCATCGAGATCACCACGCTCCAGGACTTGGCCAGCCAGATCAACGACGCGGGTATCGGCGTGGCGGCGACGATTATTAACGACGGGTCGTCGGGCTCGCCGTTCCGCTTGAGCCTCCAGAGCGAGACCGCCGGACGAGCAGGCGCATTTATCTTCGACGACGGAGGCCTGGGCTTCGGCGCTCAAACACTCACCGAAGCCCAAGACGCGGTGGCGTTCTTCGGGTCGCCCGACCCCGCCAAGGCCATCGCCATTACCTCTTCGAGCAACTCGCTGCGAACCGTCATCCCCGGCGCTACGATCGACCTGGTGGGCACCAGCGACAGCCCCGTGCAGGTAACGATCAACCGGGACAACTCGGTTATCATCGACGCGGTCGAGAGCTTCGTCGATGGCTTCAACGGCTTGATGGGCACCATCGGCAGGCTCGATTCGTACAACGCCGAGACCGAGCAGCGGGGCTTGCTCTTGGGCGACTCGACGCTGGCGAACATCCAGTCGTCACTATTCCGGCTGGTGAACTCGCGCAACAACGACCTGACGAGCCAGTTCGTGACGATGGCACAGATCGGTATCACGGTGCGCAACGGCAACCAGTTGCGGTTCGATCAGTCGCGTTTCCTCTCGGCGCTTGCCTCTGACCCCGACGCTGTGGAGCAGATATTCACCTTCAAGGAAACAGAGACCGACCCTGACACCAACGAGATCACCACCACCGCAGCGGGCACGTTCGTGCGGTTCGACGAGCTGCTTGAGCGTATCACCAACAGCCAAACCGGTGTGCTGCGGGGCCGGCTCAACGCGATCGACTCGCAGATCGATCTGAACAACAGTCGAATCGAGCAATTCGACGTGCAACTGGAAAGCAAACGCGCCCGTCTGCAGTTTCAGTTCCTGTCCATGGAGAAGGCGCTTGCTCAGCTTCAGGCGCAGAGCACATCGTTGGGCAGCCTCGGCGCGGCGCTGCAACTGGCCACAAACGGCAACAACAATAACAACAACAACCGGTAACACACGGTCACACGTGCGATTCAAACGCCGCGACGTGGTGCCGCACGGTTGGGCGGCCACCCCCCGGTGGCAGGTCCACGCCCACCACGTCGAAGCGGATGGGCCGCTGTGTTAGGCCGTGCTTCCTTACCAGTTGCCCAGCCAGCGCGACGAGGCGCGCGCGTTTGCGCTGGCCCACGCGCACCTCGGGGGCGGTGGTCAGCCGTTGGGGATCGGCTTGATTGAGTTTGCTGGGCGTCGTGAGCGCACGGGTTTTGACTTCAACGATCACGACGGTGCGTCCATCGGGGGCTTGGGCGAGCAGATCGACCTCACCGAAACGCGTGCGCAGGTTCTTGCCAAGCACTTGGTAGCCTGCTCGCTTCAGGTATGCCGCAGCCACGCGCTCGCCTTGATCGCCGCGGCGCATCGGTTTGCCGACCGTAGCCAACCGCCCGAAGACCCGCGTTAGCCTGTTGATCAGCGAAGGCATGAGGGGTGTCTCGCACAAAGGCCCGTGCGGCGAAAGGAACTGAGCGGGCGTTAGTTTACCGCGGCAAACCGGCTCATCGCGATTTCCAATAGGGCTTTGCTCATCGCTTCAATCGAGTTGTAGCTGCCGGTTTTGAAGAGGTCTTGGCGGTACCGCTGGGTGAGTTGTTGGAACTGTTGGCGCCGCAGGAGGTCTTCGATCTCTAACTGGACTTCGGTCAAGGATCGGCCCGATGGGCGTTGGATCGATTCGACGGCGACCCACCAGTATCGGTCGTCCGCCTCGATACGCCCCGTGTGCTCGCCCGGCGCCAACGTTTTCATAGCTTCATTGAGGGGGCCTTGGCTGAAGACCTGATCGCCCACCGCTTGTTCGGACATCAGCCCGCCGGCGTCGGGGCGGTACTGGTTAAACGGAGAGCCCGCTGCTTGATCGAACGGCTCGCCCCTCGACAGCAACCCGTCGATTTCGTCCGCGTCTTGGCTGCTTTTGACGTAGATCAGTCGCAGCGTCCTGCTGACGGGCGGCTGGTATTCGCTCAGGTGTTCGCTGTAGTACCGCTGCACATCCTTGCGCCGCACATGGATCTGCGGCAGCAGCTTCTGCTGGAGGTACCGCTGCACAAGCATGCGCTGCCGTGTTTCGTTGAGTGTGTCGTCTAGCCCGCTGCTGGTCTGGCGTACAAGGTTTTCTTCCGCCAACGCCACCGACCCCTTGCCCCAGAAGCGGATCAGCTCTTCGCGTTGCTGCTTTAGGAGGTTGCGTAGCCCGGCGTGTTCCTGTGCGGTGAGCCCGTTCTCGGCTTCGCCTAAGATTAGCGCGTCGGCAATGATTTGGCTGAGTCGGCCTTGGATCAGTTGGTGGGCGCGCACCTGAAATTCACCGGGCGGCAGGCCCCGGCCAAGGGCGGCGAGTTGCTCGATGATCGGCTCGAAGACGGCGTTGGCGTAAATGGGCTTGCCGTTGACTTGGCCGACCATGGCGTCCACGGTGAACCGCGAGGGGCTGTCGGGCGGGGGGGACGCGGGTTGACGCTCAACAAGCGGCGCTTGCGGCGGCTCGGTTTGCGGCGGCGGCACAACGGCGGGCTGGGGCTGCGAGCCCGGCTGGGTGTCGCTTGGGGCGGGTTGGGGCGATGGCGGCTGCGGGGTGCGGTCGGGATCGGCTACAAAGTCATCGGGTTCAAGCTGATGCGTCAACCGGGGCTGGGCGCTGTCCGGGTTGCAGCCCAGCAGAGCCGTGACGACCACCAAGCAAATTGAGCAGAGCCGTTTTTTCACGCCGGTCAGTCTAGCCAAGGGGTCACTGGGTTCCAAGTTTGCCGATCGCGTGGTGTTGAGGCGGTGCATACGCATTGGCGCGGCGTGAGGGAGCCTTTGCGCTAGCGTCGTCGCCGGCGTGAGATACCGCGGAAGGGATTCTTTGCAGGTGTGTTTTTTAAGCGTATGATCCTGTGCTAGCCAGCGTGGAGTTATTAGTGCTTGAAAACCGCCCCCAACCCGAGCAGCGAAGCCGCCCGTGCGTGACGCGGGGCGCGTGGCCGATGCTCGTGTTTTTGGCGATCACAGCGTCGGTGTGCCTCACGACTGGGCCGGCACACGCCCAAGAGAAGTACCGCTTCGAAGAGGGTATTTGGGCCAAGCAACACTCGCCCAGCCCCGACACCCCCGAGGGACGCTTGCAAGCAGTTCGGGCAGCGATGGCGGCGGATCAGGCTGAACAAGCCCTGGAACTCGTCGAGCTTTGGCTCGAAGATTACCCCCAGCATGAGATGCTCGCCGAGGCGTATCTGCTGCGGGCGGACGCCAAGGTGCTGGCTAAGGAATATTTCAAATCATTATTCGATTACGAGTACGTGATCCGTCAATTCCCCGAGTCGCCCCAGTTCGAGTCTGCCTTGGAGCGTGAATACCGCGTAGCCAAGCTGTTCGCGTCGGGCGTGAAGCGGAAATTTTTGGGGATGCGTATCCTCTCAGCCGCCGGCGAGGCGGAGGAAATTTTCATCCGCATCCAGGAACGCAGCCCCGGCAGCGAGATCGGCGAGCAGGCGAGCCTGTCCCTCGGCGACTTCTACTTCGACCGGTCGCAGATGACCAGCGCCGCCGAGGCCTACGAGCTGTTCTTGTTGAACTATCCGGACAGCCAATACCGCCAGCGTGCCATGCTGCGGCTGATCCAGGCCAACCTGGCGACGTTCAAGGGGCCGCGTTTTGACCCCACGGGTTTGATCGAGTCTCAGCAGCGGATCAAGACATTTCAGCAGGAGTTCCCCGCGGCCGCCCAGCAGGCCGGCGTTGACGCGATGCTGGTGCGGATCGGTGAATCGCTGGCTTTAAAGAGCTTCTACACCGCCCAGTGGTATCAGAAGCGAGGCCAGCGCGTCAGCGCGGTGTACCTTTATAGGCGGGTCGTGCGGGACTACCCCCAGACCGCGGCGGCTCAGTCGGCGATCGAACGGCTGGCGGATATGAAGGAGACCGCTGTGATCGCTGCCGAAGACCCCTTCACCGCCGACCCGGCAGGCCAAGACGGAAGGCGGGGTCAGCAGTGAGGCGCAATAGGAATAAAACAGTCAGAACACTTTTAGCGAACCACCGTCAGCTACATGCCTTGTCTTTGACGGCTTTGGCGGCCATCATCTTGGCGGGCTGTGGGTACAGCCAGCAGGGGCTTTACCCGCAGAACGTGCGGACCGTGTCGGTGCCTATATTCGATAACCACAGCTTCTATCAAGGCACTGAGTTTGACCTGACCGAGGCGTTGATTAAAGAGATCGAGCTGCGCACGCCTTACAAGGTGACCTCAGCCAGCAACGCGGATACGATACTTCAATGCGTGATCACCTCGGTTGAGCAGGCCAGGCTAAGCCGTCAGCGGATCGGCAGTGTGCCGCAGGAGTTGGAGTTGCGTATCGCGGTGGACTTCCGCTGGAAGGACCTGCGTACGGGCCAGACCCTGCGGCAGCGCGAAGGGTTTGAAGCGGTGGGGCGGTATATCCCCACCGGCCCGGTATCTGAGACCCTGGCGGTGGGGCAGCACGCGGCGGTGCAGCGGCTGGCGGGACAGATCGTGTCGGTGATGGCGAGCGATTGGTAAAGATGTCGGGTTGACCGTTGTGGCTACCCAAAACTGCCGATAGAAACAGCGTTGTCCCAGTTGCCTTGGGGTCGGCAGGCCCACCATCCGATAAAAGCGGCCCAAACGTCGCAACCGGCGAGATTGAACAATGCCCATAGGCAAACACAACAAGGCCGCCTTTTCTGACAAGCCCGACCGCCCCTCGCGCGGCGGTGATTTTGAGGATAACGGCAACAAGCCCGACTCCGACAACGGCGGCAAAGAGCCTAATAACCCACGCAACCCCCAGAACATGTCGTCTCGCGGCGCCATGGGGTGGGTGGTACTGGCGGGGCTGGGGTTCCTGCTGCTTATCCTCATCATGAACGCCCAGAACCAGGCCGAAAAGAAGAGTTGGCAAGAGTTTGTCAACTACGCAGAGGGCAAGTGGTTCGACGGGCCGGTTGTTGTCGAAGACGAGCGGATCGTCGGCACGCTCCAAGAGGACACGCCCGGCATCCGAGCCAACCTCAAGCCGCCGTACCGCGTGTTCTGCAGCATCAGCCCACACACCAAGGCCTACCACGTAGCGAAACTCGACACGATCGGGCAAGACTTCACCGAGAAAACCGGCGGGTCGATCTTAATGCCCCTGTTGATCAACTGGGGCCCGCTGATCATCATTGCGTTTTTGATTTACTTTTTTGTGTTCCGCAGCATCCGCAATTCCGGCGTGGGGCCGGGGGGCATGCTGGGCAACTTCGGCCGGTCCCGCCACAAGCTCAGCAACAAAGAGCACTCTTCGGTCAAGCTGGCGGACGTGGCGGGCATCGACGAAGCCAAAGACGAGGTTAGCGAGATCATCGCGTTCCTGAAGAACCCCAAGAAATTCCAGCGGCTGGGCGGGCGCGTGCCACGCGGGGTGCTGCTCATCGGTGAGCCTGGCTGCGGCAAGACGCTGCTGGCCAAAGCGGTCGCCGGCGAGGCGGACGTGCCGTTCTTCTCGATCAGCGGGTCGGACTTTGTGGAGATGTTTGTGGGCGTGGGCGCGTCTCGCGTGCGAGACCTGTTCAAACAGGCCAAGGAATCCAGCCCGTGCATCATTTTCCTGGACGAGATCGACGCGGTGGGGCGTCGCCGCGGCAGCGGATTTAGCTCCGGCGGGCACGACGAGCGCGAGCAGACGCTCAACGCGATCCTCGTCGAAATGGACGGCTTCGAGAGCAACGACCAGGTGATCGTGATCGCCGCGACCAACCGTGCGGACGTGCTGGACCCGGCGTTGATCCGCCCGGGTCGGTTCGACCGTCAGATCCACGTGCCCCTGCCCGACCTGCGTGGGCGCGCCGAGATCCTCAAAGTGCACAGCCGGCGAGTGAAAATGGCGCCGGGCCTCGATATGGAAAAACTCGCCCGGGGCACGCCCATGTTCTCGGGCGCAGACCTGTCAGCGATCATCAACGAAGCGGCGATCGACGCGACACTTCAGGGCAAGGACTTCGTCGAGCAGGCGGACCTGGAAGAGGCCCGCGACAAAGTGCGATGGGGCCGGGCACGCAAGAGCCACAAGATTGACGAACAGGAGAAGCGCACCATCGCCTACCACGAGGCCGGGCACGCCTTGTTGATGTACTACGACGAAGACTCCGAGCCGCTGCATAAGGTGACGATTATCCCGCGTGGCCAAGCGTTGGGCGTGGCGTTCATGTTGCCGGAAAAAGACCGGCACATCATGACCCGTCGCCAGTTGCAGGCGCAGCTGCGCGTGACGTTCGGTGGGCGCATTGCCGAGGAGATATTCTGCGGCGACATCTCTAGCGGCGCCGCCCAGGACATCCGCCAGGCCTCGCGTATCGCAAGGACGATGATTACCGAGTACGGCATGAGCGATAAGCTGGGCTTCCTGCTCTACGCCCAGGACGAGTCGCAGAACCCGTGGGAGCAGCCCGAGAAGCTCTACAGCGACGAGACCGCCAATGCCATCGATCTCGAAGTGCGTGCGTTGATCGACCAGACGTATGGGGAAGCCAGCGAGCGGCTCCATGAACACCGCGACGCGTTGGAGCGGCTGGCGGAGGCGCTGCTCCGCTACGAAACACTCAATCGCGACGAGGTCGAGCGTGTCGTCAAGGGTCAACCGCTGGCTAAATCCACAGTCCGCGACCTGATCGACGCGGAGAAAGACCGTGCCGACACGCCCGGCAAGCCCGCGCAGAGCAACGGGCTATCCTTGGACGGCGGGGCGACACCCGGGGCAATCCCGTCACCGGCGTAACGATTCAATAGCTTTAGCGGAGCGTGACCGTTTCCTCGCGAGCCCCGGCAGCCGTGCGTGTAATCAGCGGTGTTGTTAGCTGGCGTGGTCGTGGGGTGGCACGGCGGTGAGATTGATTTGCTGCTCAAGGGCGTCTTGACGTTGCCCCGTTTTGTAAGCGCCCACTAAAATAAACCCAAACACCGTCAAGAACACGGCCGAGACGTACCGCCACCGCAGGAACACCAGCGAGCACCCCACCACCGCGAAGACCGACGCCAACACGTACATCACCAACACCGCCAGCTTAACACTGAGGTTGGGGTGCGTGATCAGTTGTTGGACAACCGTTAATACTTTGTGGTGCAGGTGTTTTTTGTCCGCTATGGCCAGGGGCTTGCCTTGTAGAGCGCGACGTGAGATGGTGATGAACATGTCCATCAGCGGCAAGGCGTAGACAATCAAGGCCGCGGTGACGTACATCGGCCCGCTCGAAGGCGCTTCGGCGAACAGCAGGATCGTGGTCACACACAGATACCCCAGCAAGAGTGAGCCGGTGTCGCCCATGAAGATATTGGCGGGGTTGAAGTTGTACGGCAGGAACCCGACCGTCGCGCCCAGTAGCGCCAGGCACATGACTACAGCGGGGTAGCAGACGCCGGGTTGGGACGCGTGTGTGGCGATGTATACAGCGATAAACAGCAGCCCCAGGCTGATGATCGCGGTTACGCCCGTGGCCAAGCCGTCAAGGCCGTCAAGCAGGTTCATCGCGTTACAGCCGCCCAGCACGAAAGCGGCGATCAGCACCGCGCCCAAGACGTAAGACACAAGAAAAGGCGGATCGATCCCCACCGCCCCCATGGCGTTGCTGACGAGCAGCATCCCGAGGTTCTGGCTCGACCAGGCCAACGCCGCAGCTGCCATAAACTGACCGCCGACTTTTACACGAGGGCTGATGCCGTACGCGTCGTCGATCAGGCCTGTGACCATAATCACGGTGGCGCCGAAAATGATGGGGAACTGCACGCCCGGGATTACCGCGTCAGCAGCAGTGGATGGGAGTGTCGGGTCAATCCAGAAGCTCAGCACCACACCGGCTAACCACCCCAGGAACAAAGCCACACCACCCAGATACGCGACCGGTCGGAGGTGCCCTTTGCGCGTATCTGGCTTGTCCATGATGTCGTGTCGCGTGGCGAGCCACCGCATTAGTGGGGCGCACGCGAAACAGACCACAAACGAGACGAAGAAGACTCCGATGTAGTCACCGAGCAACTGGTTCGCGCCCACGCGATTCGTGGCGGCGAGTGTCCACATAGCGTTTACCCTACTTGTCGCCTCCACCGAGCGGGATCAAAATAAGTGGGTGCCTGGGGGGTTACTCACAAGGTCAGTAGCCTCTCTTACCCATCACGGCCGGGCGTGCCCGACACAAAATATCACCGTTCCACCCCGGCCTCGGCGGGCTCGGGCTTGGATTTCGATTTACCCACGCCGTCCGTGCCGGCCTGATGGTAACGGTAAAACGCCTGGTAGTTTTTCCGGAAGTACCCGCCGGCGCTGGAGCGTGCGCGGTTGAGAATCAGCCCCAAGACCTCAATCCGTTGACTCGAGAACTGCCTGAGCAGCCGCCCGATCATGCCTCGCATGTCCTCCATTGCACGCACGACCACCACCGCCGCGTCCGCGCGCTTGGCCATGACCATGCTGTCTGTGGCCAGCAGCGCCGGCGGCGCATCGATCATAATCAGGTCGTATCGGCTCCGTAATTCGTCGAGCAGCTTGCCGAACGCCTCGCCCTCAAAGATCTCCGGCGCGCCGTCCGAGGCTCGGCCGATGGGGAGGATGTCCATGGCGGGCGTGTCGATGTGGACCACGGCGTCGTCGAAAGCCATGACGCCCCGGACCACCTCGATCAACCCCGGCTCGGTCGTCACACCAAACAACCGATGCTGCGCGGGTTGGCGGTAATTCGCGTCCAGCAGCAGCACACGGCGGCCCTCGTAGGCCATGCTGATCGCGAGATTGTTGGCAACCACGGACGTCCCGCTCTGAGGCTGGGCGCCGACCATCAGCAAAACCTGGTGCTTGTTCCGCTCGATGGGTACGGACATCGCCGCGCGCACTTGCCGGAACGATTCGGCCATCAGACCCGAAGGGCTGACACGCACGATCCCCTCGACGTAGCTCGGGTTGGAGGGGTCTTCGGCTGTATCGGGGATGACGCCAAGCAATGTGTAGTCGGAGATCATCGTCACGTCGGCGGGGCTCTTGACCCGCTGGTCTAACGATTCCTTGAGGAACACAAGCCCGCCAACCAGCCCGACCAAAAAGAGCGTTATGCCCGGCACGATGATGATCACTCTCGGGAAGGTCAATTCCGCTTGGGTGGCTCTGAACACCTGGCGGACCTGGGTGCTGTCGGGCCGGTCAGTTTGAATGCGCATGGCGTTGAGCAGCTCGTCGACTTTGGCGTATCTCTTCGCGGCATCGTTGGCGCGTTCTTTGATTCTGGCGTGCTCCTCAAGCTTGAGCCCAAGGTCGCGCAGTTGTGCGTGTGCCTCATCGACCCTGGGCTGGAGGGCCTGCAACTGGGCCTGTAGCGAGTCGATCAACTGCTTGGTCTGCTCAAGCTGTGAGGCCGATAGACGCCGCAGGACGTGGTCGATCTGGCGTTTCTTTTCTTCCTCAGTGGCTTGGATCTGCAAGTCGATCTGACGGACCATGCGGTGCTGTGGCCCCAAGCGGTCGCGCATCACTTCCCGCTGTTCACGCAGGCTCAGCAGCCGCTCATTGCGCGCGGCTACCGAGGGGTCGGCGTCGGCCAGGGCGAGTTGCTGTGGCGTGAAATTGACCGTGCCGGATTTCTGGGCGTTGACCAAAGCGGGGTAGACCTCGCGGACGGCTTGCAACTCCAATTCCAATTCGGTCCGCTGCTCGGCCAGAGCCTTGTACGCGATATTCGCTTCGTGGTTACGCGTCTCAAGGGCGGACAGGTCATTGAGAATCGTAAACTGCTTAAGCTGCTCTTCGATTTGGCGCCGGTGTTCCTCGGCGCGGTCGCGTTCGCGTACCAACGCCCGCCGCACGTCGTCGGACTCACGCCCCGACTCCACCGCGAGCCTCTCAAGGTATACCTGTACGACCGCGTCAACGATTACCGGCGGGTCGGTGATTTCCCACGTGGAGAACGACACGCCGATCAGGGTCGAGCCTTTGATCCGGTCGGCCGACATCATTTTCTGTAGCGCGCTGCGGGCATCCTGGGTGTCGCCTTTGAATGACCTGAACCACTTTGTTGCTCGGACGTCGTCGCGCTTCAGGGCGCCGTCGACGACCTCATCAGACGTAATGCGGACGATCTGATTCTTGATAAATGTGTCAATCAGGCTCACGCCCAGTTGGCTCACGCCGCCGCTCTGCTGCATCAATTGATAAGGGTCGGAGATCCCACCGGTGATGGTCAGCTGCGAGACCGAGGTGTACCGCGGGGAGTACTGCCTAAGCAGCCACCACAGCCCGACCCCCAAGATCACACTCAGCACGGACGTGATCACCAACAGGGTGGCGTATTGCCGCATCAGGCGCAGCGGGTCCACCGGCGTGAAGCGGCCTACCCGTGAAACGGACCCGCTTGGGGGTGTGTCGTTGGTCGCCTCTGACGATAATGGGTTTGCGATCATCCGGTAGCCTAGTTCTGATTAAACTGTTCGAGCCGTTTGGTGATCAGCCACAGGGTGTCTTGATCACCCGACTGCTCGGCCAAAGTCTTGGCTTGAGTGAGTATACGCATGGTTTCTTCTCTGCTGCCCCGCCCCGACTCGGTCATGACCGTGGCCAGGTGCAGGCAGTTGAGCGCCGAGGGCTTGATCCCAACGCTACGCTGCAGCACGCGCATGGCAACGTCGGATCGGCCCACCTTGAACATCGCCCAGCCTAGTGTATCTAAAACAAGGGGGTTGTCGGGGGCCAGCTCCGACGCCCGCTGCGCCAGTGGCACAGCCTCTTCGGCCCTGGCCAGGTCTTCGGCCAGCAGGTAGGCCGCGTTGTTGAGGGTGATCAGGTTGTTCGGCTGGGCGTCCAGCAGTTTATGGTACACGCTTAGCGCCTCTTCGTACTGCTCCAACTGGTAGTGCGCCAGCGCCAGCAGGCGGTAGTACTGCAACCGCTCGGGCGAGACTTCCGGCACAAGGATATCAATCCGCTTGAGCCGTTGCATGGCCGCGTCGTATTGCGCTGACTCGATCTCCAGTTGGACGATCGCCAGTTCGAACGCCCCGCTTCGCTCGCCTTGCGCCCAAGACTCGAGCAGCGAGATGGTTCGTGGCACGCCGAAGGCCTTGGTGATCTGGATGCTGATCGTTGCCAGGTCGGTGAACACCGAGCACCGCTCCGCGGCGCGGGTAAACGCGCGCACAGCCAAGTCGTCGTCGCCCAGAGCCGCCAACGCTCTGCCCCGCAGCGCGTGCAGCAGCGGGACGGTCCTGACAATTTCCGCGTGGCCCCGCAACAGGTCCAGAGCCTTTTTCGGTTCGTTGGTCTGGATCAACAAAGCCGATAGCTCCCCGAGCGTCTGGGGGGAAGGCGACATCTTGAACGCCTCAACGAGCTTCTTAATCGCCAAGCTTTCGTTGCTGTCGATCAGCGCCTGCTGGGCTTGCAGTTGTGGCCAGATCGCCGCCCTGGGGAACAGTTTGGCCGACTCCTCCAGCAGCCGCTTGCGTTGCTCCCACCGGCCGTCATCCATGTATAGCCCCGCTAGCTGGAGCCTGGCGGCGATGTGTCGGGGGTTGCGGCGCAGCAGCATGACCAATTCGCTGATCGCCTCTTCGCGCTGCCCACGGCGGACGTAGATGGTCGCAAGCAGCCGCCTGGCCGCGCCTAGGTCGGGGTCGAGTTCCAACGATTGATTGAGGTCGGCCATGACCGAGCTCTCAAGCTGGCGGTCCGATGCCTGCAGGTCGGCCCGCTGGTAGTAGATCACCGCCCGGTGTGGGTCGAGGGCGATTGCCTTGTCAAACTCCTCCAACGCCGCGCTCTTGTCGCCGCGTGCCCGATGGATCAGCCCTTGCAACACGTGCGTGCTGGTGTTGACGGGGTGTTTGCTGTTGGTTGTATCGAGGATTTTTTGAGCACGATCGGGGTCGTTGACCCGTAGCAGGGCTTCAACAAACCGGTACCCGACCCGCCGCTCGTCCGGGCTGGTTTCCCACAGCTTGCTGTACCGTTCGACAGCCTCTTCGTACTCGCCGCGGTCGAAGAGCAGGTCGGCGAACTCGCGCGTGGCCCGGCGCAGCTGCGGGTCTTCGACCGCGATGGCTTGCCGGTAAGAGGCCTTGGCTTGGTCCTCCAGCCCCAACTCGAGCAAGAACCTAGCCAGCAACATCCAGTCTTCATCCACAGCCTTTTCGCCCAGCCCTCTGACATAGTCCATCAGCAACTGTTGTGCGCCGTCGGGGTCACCGGCGAGGTTCCGCACGACCGCGGCGGCGCCCATGTTGGCACGGCTTTCTTCGGTCTGTTTCAGTAATTGGTCGATGACGCGTTGGGCTTCCTGCTGCTGGCCCGCTCGGGCAAGCAGCATCGCCAGGGCACGGCGGTTTCCCAGGTCTTTGGGGTCGGTGGCAGCGCGCTGCTGACGCAGGGCCATCGCGCGTTGAATGTTGCCGTGCTGCTCCTCATACGCCAGGTAGCGCCTCTGGAGCGTCGGGTCATTGGGGGCAAAGTCAGCCGCTTTTCGGAAGTTCGCCAACGCCAGCGTGTGTTGATCCATCGCGTTCTGCGAAATCGCCAACCCCGTCAGCGCCAGCACGTTGTTGGGGCGTTGGTCCACGGCTTTCTGATAAGACTCAGCGGCTTCGCTCCAGTCGGAGATCAACCGCAGCACGTCTCCGAGCTGCCGCCACCCTTCCGAATAGGTTTTACGGATCGTCAAAGCTCTGCGGTAGCTTGCAATAGCGCGTTCGTAATGACCCTGTTGGGCCTCGAGCCTGCCTTGGAAAAAGACACCCTCAGCCATATCCAGGTTCTTCGTCGCCGCCTGGGCCGCCAGCGACTCGGCGGTGGGCCATTCTCGCTTGGCCAGCGCCCGGTCAAATTTCGCGGAGATCACCATGGCGCTTTCAGGTTCAAGACGGGCTGCTTGCTCGAGTTCCTGGTCGGCGTCGTCCCACTTGCCCATGCGCTGGTAAAGGTAATACCGCTTCATGTGGCGGCGGAAGGGGACTTCCTCGGTATCGATCAACTCGCTGAGGACATCCGTAAACTCGGATTGACCCTCGAAACGGCTTTCGAGCAAGTCAAGCGCCTTGGTGTCCGCTCCCGCCTGGCGGGCGGCGTTGAGGTAGCCCATCGCTTGCTTCACGTCCTGGCTGACCCGCACCAGGCTCTGGAGCGTCTCAATATCTTTAGGGTCTTGTTTGAAGCGGTCTTCGAGCAGTTGCATCGCGGTTTCGGTTTGCCCGGCTGTAAGATAGAGATTCGCAAGCGTCGGGATCAGGTCGGGGTTCTCCGCGGGGTTCAACGCCAGGTAGGTATCAATCGCCTCTTCGGTTTGTCCCATTTGGCTCAGGAGGTTGGCCTTTAGCCTCAGGGCGCGTGGGTCATCGGGCTTTTCCGCCAAGATCACACCCAAGTGCCTTTGGGCTTTGGTGTGCTGATTCAGTTGCAGGTACAGCCGGACCAATTCGTAGTGAGCGGGCGTGTAGTCGGGTCTGAGCCGCGCGAGCTGTTCGAGCTTGTCGGTGGCGGCGCCCAGCTCACCCATCTGCGTCCACGCTCTGGCGGCCAGAAGCAACGCCTCGGGCACCGAATTGTTGAACTGGGCGTTGGCGCGGTCTAGGTAAGCCGATGCCTGGCCCCATTGGTTTTGCGCCAGCGCGATCTTGCCTTGCAACAGGTTGACCTGCGGGGTTTCCCCGTGGTTGCTGGCCACGCGCTTGACCACGGTGTCGACTTCCTCAATCGTCTTCTGACGCTGGGGCAAAGCCAACGAGTCGAGGCCTTGGAGCTTGATGTCCGCAAACTTGAGCATCGCCCCCGCCTGGAGGCGGTCAAGCTGTACGCCGTCGAACGCGTTGGTCGTGGGGTGTTGCTCAAAGACTTGCTCGTAGAGCTCCAATGCTTCTTCGTCGCGGTGTTGGATTTCCAGCACGCGTGCCAGCGTCGCGATGTAACGCGCTTCGCTGGGGTTGGCTTCCAAGGCCGTGCGGAGCAACTGCTCGGCGCGGATCACGCCCGCGGTCGTGGCCCTAGCGCCGGAATCCGTCTTTACCTCTTTCTTGTCGATCTTCGGCAGCAGTTCGACCATCTCCAAAATGAGCCGCAGCGACGACGGGTTTTCCAACAGCGACTGCTCAATTTTGTTGGCCAGCGACAGCGATTCTTCGCTCTCGGCCCGCTCCAGCAGCCCAAGCACACGCAACCGGTCGACCTGCCTGCGTGTGTCGTCGGGGTAGTTTCCCAATGATTCAGCCGAGAGGCGGTCGGCTTCGGCGAGGTGCCGCTTGACCGCTTGATCCCTGCCGCCGGTGCGTTTGATCGCCTCGGCTTCGAGGAAATGCCAAGCCGCTAGGTAATACGTGACGTCCCGATCTTCGGGTGACTGTTCGAGCACCTGCTCGAGGTCTTCGCGCGTCTCTAGCCGTTCGTCGGGGGGGACGTCCAGCCGTTCCATGCGGTTGACGCGGGCGATGGCGCGGTACTTCTTGGCCATCGTCTCCATCTCCGGGCTGGGGCTGCCGGCCAGGCGTCGGTTGGACTCTTCATGCATCTGGCTCCACGACTCGAAATCGCCCAAGTCTCGCCCAAGGCGCAGATAGACCTGCATCAGTTGCTCAAACGGCTCGGTGTCGCCGGGCCGGTGGGTGTTGGCCTTGTGCAGCAGTCCGACGATCAGCTTCAAGTACTTCGTGGCGGTACGCGGGTCGGACGTCTTGGCCTGCTCGAGCGTGTGGACATACTTCATCATCAGCTCGAAGTTGTTCGGTTCCTGGCGCAGCGCCTGGCCGTACTCTTCGATCGCTTTGTCCGTCAGGCCCTTGGCCATATAGTCGTCGCCGCGCGAGACCAACTGCCCTGGGCTGACTCTCAAGACGAAGTAGTAGTAGCAGGACAAACCGCCCACCAGGGCCAGCAGAACCACGATGAGGGTTGTCACAAATTTTGTATTAACGCGGGCAGCCATAAGAATCTCCTGTCTGTTTTATCTAATCACCCCGTCGTGGCTGGGTGAGCCTGCCTGGGCCGGCCACCGGCCCGCCTTGACATCCTCCCAGTCCGGCAGGCAAGCCATAATCTCAGGCAACACATCCGACAAGAACTCGGACGCGCGCTTCGACGCGGCTTGTGGGTCCGACACACCAAATAGGCCAACCTCAACCTTACAGTAATAACTGTACCGGTCTCTCAGGTCGAAAGCGCCTACCCGCACGTGCTCGGGTGTGGGCAAGAACTTCCCGTTGGCGACAAAAAA
Organism: Phycisphaeraceae bacterium; assembly: GCA_029260715.1. Lineage (GTDB taxonomy): Bacteria > Planctomycetota > Phycisphaerae > Phycisphaerales > Phycisphaeraceae > OFTM12. Next base: position 78,595 of record JAJDCS010000013.1, read on the forward strand.
GTAGACGACGTTCGCGTGGTACGACGGGCTGTCGGGGTGCGCGAACGTAAAAATAGTAGCGTCAAAGTCCGTCTCGGGGATGCGCACACCCTCCCGGTTGAGTTGGCTCGGAGCCCACCAATCCGCCCCTTTTTCACGGTAGGACTGCCCGGACAGGTTCAGAGAGGTTTGGCCGATCCCAATCCGGTCGAGCCCACCAGCCACGAAACAGCGGTCGGGCACGTGCGGGACCGTGTCAGGCGTGCCCGTGTAGTAAGCCACATGCAGACGCACCATCGACTCGGCCCCACGGTCGGCTGCTGAGGTGTCGCGGTAGACCCGCGACAGATACTGCCTCGTGCCTAAGGCTTCGAGCGCCTCGGCGCTTAGGCTGTCGTCGTCGTGTTCTTTCTCCCATTTACCGATCCTGTCGGGCAGCGGGAACAGCGGGATCCGCATCGGCACCGGTTGCTTGATCAACACAATGCGCGTGGCCTTGACCACGCCGTTGAGGCCCAACACCGCCGCGGCGAGCACCCCCGCGGCCACCCCCATCGCCAGGGGCCTGTGAGAGCCGAACGAGGCTGCTCCGGTCGAGCGGGTCTGCCGCCGCACCAGCCAAAACCCGCCCGCCAGTAGCACAAGACCACCCACAAACAGCCCCGTTGCCGATTGGCTGGTCAGAACACCGCCGAACAGGTCTTCAGGGCGATTGATCGTTAGCAACAAGCCGTACTCCAGCCCCGCGATCAGCGTCAGCGCAGCCCCGATCGATATGCCCTTAAGAACAGACAGCCACCCCAACCGCGCCGGCGGGTTGGGCGGTGGGGTGTCCGCGGGCTCGGCCTTGGGTGGGGCCTCGCGTGATTCTTCGATGACCGCGTTGTCCAAAATCCAACCCACCAACATAAACAACCCTGCCGCGGGTATCAGCATCACCATACCCACAAAAATGTGGAAATCCCCCGTAGCCATCTCTTTCTTCACAATGGTCAACAGTGCCACCGCCGTGACCCTGCCCACATTGACCAGCACCGCGATCGGCACAGCCAGTGCCACCATAATGATACGCTTCCACCAGGCCCGTTCCACCAGGAAGGCCATCGCCGCCCCCAACGCGATAAAGGCCATGAGCATCCGCAGCCCCGAGCAGGCCTCGGCCACGTTGAGCTTCTCCACCACCCACTGCCCACCCCGCATAAAAGTCAGCTCGATCGTCGAGCCGCGGACCGACACGTCGAACCACAAGCCTTGCATCACCAGCGTGGACGACTTCGCCGCGATCAATTGCAACTGCCACGCGATCTGCTCCCAGATCCGCTCGGAGATCTTCACGCCCAGCGATAGGTACAAAATCGGGAACCACAGCACGCCCATCGCCTTGGGCCCCGTCAAAAACAAAACCAACCCGAAGAGGCTTACGATCATGCTGTAGCCCTGGAGCATGTCGTTGCGCACGGGGTAGATGCACCATGCAAAGGCGAATATCCCCATAAACAAGACGACCAGGCCGGGCCAATACACCCGGTACGGCGTGGCCAGCAGCCGGCCCTTGCTCTGATGGATGAAGTACACGCTGATCAGCGGGACAATCAGCGCATGCGACCAGTCGCCGCCCCATTCGCCCGTAGCGATCATCCCCATCCGCCACAGAAAGTTGCGGTACAGAACGACGAACAGCGCCGTCAGCACGGCGATCCACGCCCAACCGGTCGGAGAGATCAACGGGCTGCCGTCCACGTTTGACGGCAGCTGGGCCGCCGGCGAATCTGCTGTGCCCGTCGTCATTGGTGCCACACGCTTGTAACTATCGGTGCCAAATCAATGTCTCACTGCCTGCTACGATCAAACCATCCGCTATTGAAAGGCACCAGTCACGATCGCCCCTCCTAAAGGGCTTTGTAATAGATCGCCTGCCGCCAGAGTCGCTAATTCCTGTCTTGCGGCACCGGGCCGAATACGTCAGGGCCGAAGTTACGGTCCAGCAAAAACCCAAACCCATAAGTCGTGCGGAAGCCGCTGCGGACCACCGCCAGAGGCGTTGAGGCGAAGTTGGTCCCGATGTTGATCGTGTCGTTGGGCTTCAGATAAAAGTCCGGCTGGATCCCCTCGAAGATCTCACGCAGGTTCAGCCGAACGGTCGCCTCTTGGTCGTCGCCCACCCGCCGGATCAGGTCCACCCGCTCGGGGATCGCCGTGGGCGAGAGGTTGCCAGCCGAAAAGATCAACTGCTTAAGCGTCAGGTCTTTGTCGCCCGGCAGGGAGTACGTGCCGGGGCGGGAAATCCCACCGCCGATGTAAACATTGCCGATCACCGGCGGCGGCACACGGATGACATCGCCCGGGCGGATCACCGCGTTGTAGCGCATGTCGCCATCGAGAAGCCTGTCGTACGCAATTTCGATAATCCGTTGGGTTACTGGGGGTGGCGTCGCCGCGCCGGCGTCTGTGCCGGGTTGCTTCGCCGGGCCTTGGGCCGCGGCGGCGCCAGCCGGCGAGTCGACCCGCACCCACCGGCCATTCACGTGTACCCACTGTGCGGGCTGGTCGAGCATGGTGTCCATGCTATTGTCCAGTGAGGAGGGGACCGCGGCCGGGCCCGTGGGCGCCTGGGGTTTGTCCTCAAAATCCCGGTCCACGCTGCTGAGAAGGTCTTCGATCAACTCAACCGGGTCGCGCAGCGAGTCGGTCGGTTGCGATTTTTTCTGGCCGCCGCGGTCGCTGCGCGGGATCACCTCTTGCGTCTTGGCGGAAAGAGGCGTCTGACGGATCACGAACAGCTTCTTGATCGAACCCGACGCGCCCCTTGCAAGCGCCATCGCGTCCAGTATCCGGAAATTACTCTTGGGGATGACATACGTGCCAATCGCCGTCCCAGATAGGCGCGGCTCACCGATGACACTGAATGTGTTCTGGCGCCCGTCCTGCACCACGACGCTTACCATGGCGTCTTTGATCACACCGCGTGCATCGAGGATGCCCACGATCTTGCTTTCCAACTCGCTAGGCGTGGTGCCTTGGGCTTTGATACCACCGATCACGGGCAGACGAACCATCCCCAACTCGTCGACCCGCCGCACGAGCACAGACTCAAAATTCGGTGACACAAGCTCGAACACAGTGATGGCGATAATGTCACCGGGGCCGATCACGTATTCATGAATGACCGGGATCAAGTCCTCAGCCTGCACCGGAGACAGCCCCTCCACGCGGGCTTCAGGCTCGTCGATGACGTCAAGGCGGTCCAGGATCGGCAGCACCACGGGCGTGCGCTCCCACCGCCCGACGACCGACGGGTTCAGGAAGGAATCGGCTTCGCAACCGACCAGCAACAGACCCGCTAACAAAACCTTGCCCCACAAGGCCCTTGCGTGCCCGAAAGTGGATTCACACGGCTGACTCGATCGGTTCTTTGTAATACCCATAAAACCCCATTGCTTTGCTTATCTTATCTCAATCCAATCCCCGGGTATGATACGGGCAAGGCTCACGTCTTGTGGCTGCCGTCTATAAAATACTCGATCGTGCATGAAGGCACGACCAAGCCGCGTTCATACTCCCCTCAACCCATCCGCGTAGCCCAAAACTTTAAAATTGTACACGGATTATAACGGCTTAGATCATTTTCAGTGATCGTGTACCACCGATACGAGCCGAGATGTGCAAGAGCGGGCGCATGCGAGTGCCCGCGGCACGGAGTTTAATTTGTCATAAAGTGTTTTAAATCAATTGTTTAATGGATTTTTAGGTCGCTTTTCGCATCGTCTCCCTTGTGTTCATCACAGCCAAACACACAGCGACAGTGTCAGCCGTATGACTTCTTTACGCACACCGCCTTGCTGTGTGTTCGTGAGCAATACTTATTTAAACCATACCACCCCATTGGGGTCGTGTAACTTGATTGCTGTAAATAAGCCCTAATTGCCCATCAACTGCGACCAGCAAAGACGGTTTAACCCACACTTGAATCGCTAAGAACCCTTGTCACAAGCCCAAACCGCCTACCCGATCTTGCCGATCGGATATCTGTCTTGAGTGCGGTTTCGGGAGGCGGAGCCACGGCCATGCCCATTGAAATCAGTGAAATGAGGCCCAGCGATCGGCAGGAAGTGGCACAACTGCTGGAAACCTCCGCAAATCCACCGTCAGAGACTTCCCAGCTTCAGAACGCGTCCGAGCCCTCCGGGGACACCCCGCCACCGCCCGCCGCCGACAATCCCATAAAAAATCCTATGTTTCGGTGTGATAATGTTTTAAGCTTGGTTGCCCGCGAAGAGGGGCAACTGGTGGGCGTGATTTTGTGCAGGCGTGATGGAATCCAGGGACACCTGCACAACGTGACCGTTGCACCGTCACACAAAACCACAGACTTGGATAAAGCGTTAATAGACAAGGCATTAGGAAAGTTAAACGCCAGGGGCAGCAACAAAACCCGGATCAAGCTGCCGACCGGACCTGAGCATGCCCCGTTTTGGGACGTTGTTAAGTGGTCGAATATTGAGGAATTAGATGCAGACCCGGTCCGCTCTTCGGCGGTGACAGAGCGGTTGGCTGCGGGACGCTATGAAGACTCGGATGACCAAAAAGCCGCTGATAGCCCCGCGGAAGCCGCTGCCGACACCGCCGCGGCTTCTCCTTCTCCAGAGCCTGCCGTTGAACAGGCCGCCTGACGACCGCCCCCACTTGATTATCACACGGTTCCCCTGGCGGTTATCGCTTAGCCACGCTGTTGCCGTGGCGCACCGCCTCGCCGGCTCGCCGTGTTGATTTTCTCCGACACATGTCTTAACCCCGTCGGCGATGGCGTCGATAAAAAGCCGGGGATGTCGCTTCCAAACAACAACACACCTCGTCCAACTGTTGATCCAGCCGCACACCCCGGCTCCATGCAAGCCGGGCAGCAGATGGCGGCCTCGGCGCGGGTCGTGCACGAATTGTCGAACCTTCTCGACGGCAGCCTGCGGAATGTGGAGTTGGTGATTTCAAATCTGCAATCAACCGCCCCGCAAGAGGCCGTTGACCCGCCGCTTCAGGGCTCTGCCGACGATCGCGAGGTTGAACGGCTGTTGGTGGCTAACCAGGCGATGCGGCAGATGGCTTCGTTGCTTCGCCGGTGGATGCACTCTCACAGCGACGGTGCGCCCTTGTACGACACCCAGCAGCACCTCGACCAAGCCGTTTTGCTCGCCGCCAGGCTGCTTCGCCCCGCCGCTGCCAAGCTCGGCGTTGAAATCAGCGTGTCGCTGCCCGACTTCGCCGGGCAACTCCCCGCGGGGCCGGCTTACACGATTGTCTCCAACGCGCTACGCAACAGCATCCAGGCCATCGCCGACACGCCAAAGTCAAAGCCACACAGCCGCATCGATGTCACTGTCAAGATCGACGCCGGGTTTATTGAGCTGTGCATCCAAGACGAAGGCCCCGGGCTGGATGCGGCCATCATCGACGAGCAAGGCGAGTTGTGTTTCGGGCAGACCACCAAGCCGCACGGGCACGGCATCGGCTTGGCCATGATCCGTGAGATTGTTCACGGCATGGGTGGGGCCTTGCACCTAAGCAACCGTTCGCCACGCGGTGCCCGCCTCGTGGTGCGTTACCCATTGAACCAGACTCGGGAGCAACAGTAGCCCGGTGTGCCGGAGTGCGTCGTCAACTAGAGATAAAGACGACCGCGAACAAAGCTGTTATGGCCGACCCTTCACGCATCCTGATTGTTGACGACGACCCCATCGTGGCCGAGAGCCTCGGTGAGTTCCTGTCCAACGAGGGCTACGCCACCGCCACCGCCTGCGACGGTGTCGAGGCGATGGATGTGCTCAACCACGCCAAGAGCAACGGCTCAGCCGGCACCGCCGAAGGGTTTTCGCTGGTCGTCACCGATCTGAACATGCCACGGTGCGACGGCATGCAACTGATCCGCGACGTCCGCAAGACGCACCCGTCGGTGGCGGTGATCGTGGTCACGGGATTCGGCAAGATCGAATCCGCTGTGGAGGCGATCAAACAGGGCGCGGTGGACTACCTGACCAAGCCCGTGGTTGACGACGAGTTGCGCATCGCCGTGAACAAAGCGATTCAGCAGCACGTGCTGTTAGCCGAGAACCAATCGCTCAAGAACCAGTTGGCTGAGCGGTTCGGCATGGGCAACATCATCGGCGCCGACTACCGCATGCAGAAGGTTTACGACCTGATCGAAGCGGTGGCTGAGAGCAAGACGACGGTGTTGATCGAGGGCGAAAGCGGCACGGGCAAGTCCATGGTCGCCCACGCCATCCACACGCGTAGCCCCCGGCGCGCCGGGCCGTTCATCACTTTTTCTTGTGGGGCCATCCCCGAGACACTGCTCGAAAGCGAGCTGTTCGGTCACGTCAAGGGCGCCTTCACCGGCGCCGACCAGGACAAGCCCGGCAAGTGCCTGGCTGCCAACGGCGGCACGCTGTTCATCGACGAGATCAACAGCGCCACGCCCATGCTCCAGCTCAAGCTTTTGCGTGTGCTCCAAGAGAAGAAGTTTGAGCCTGTGGGCTCGCACCAGACCGTCAGCGTGGACGTTCGGTTCGTGTTGGCCACGAACCAGACGCTGGCCCAGTTGGTCAAGGACGGCCAGTTCCGCGAAGACTTGTACTACCGGATCAACGTGGTGAACATCAAGCTGCCGCCGCTGCGCGACCGGATCGCCGACATCCCGCTTTTGGTCGAGGCGTTTTTAACCAAATACGCCAAGGAGACGGGCAAGGACCGCTCGATCACCGAAGACGCGTTGGTGGCGCTTGGCCGGTCACGCTGGCCCGGGAACGTGCGCGAGTTGGAGAACGCGATCGAGCGAGCGGTGGTGCTTAGCAAGCGCCCCGTGATCGGCGTCGAAGACCTGCCCGAATCGGTTCGCAGCACCAAAGGCCCGTCAAGCCCCGCGGACAATGACGGTGACACCGCGACCAACGCGGCCATCCCCGCGCTGGAGGGCGGGTGGAACCCCACGCCGCTGACTCAAGCCATGGAAACCCCCGAGCGGCTGATCCTTGAAGCCGCCCTGCAAGCCAACAACTGGAATCGCCAAGAAACCGCCCGCCAACTCGATATCAACCGCACCACGCTCTACAAGAAGATTAAGCACTTCAAGCTCGACGAGCCGCGGTAGCGCGTGAGAAGGCCGCTGTGCGAGAAACGCGGTCGGCCTATTGAACACAGGTATTCACGAACGTTCATTTTGTCAGACGGGGCTCTGTTGAAACCCTTCACGCAAAGGGTGGCACGGCTTGCTCGTCAAGCCGTGTTTGCGAACCACCAAGTCAGAAACACTGGTTGCAAGCAACCAGTGGCACCCTGGTTCGGGGGTTTCAACAGAGCATCAGACGGCTTAACGGCTGACAACGCAGGCAGCAGACAGTTGTCCGCCCCGCGACCAACAGCGAAACGAGTTCCCCGCTACAGACCGCGCAAGGCCGGCCTTGTCTGCCGTAGACGCGGTGCTGAGTTTGGAATTGTCCCGGCGCGCCGGCGGCGTCTTGATAGTCTCGCAGTGTTGAGCCGCCGGTTCTGATCGCACGCGCTAGCAGCGACCGCATCCGCCGCACCAGCCGCTGCGTTGTTTCAAACCCCAACCCGTTGCCGGGTGTTAAGGGGTGTAGCCCGCAGGTGAACAGCAGCTCATCTACATAGATATTTCCCAAGCCTGCGACGACGTGCTGATCCAGCAACGCCGACTTGATCGGGCGGTGGGTGTGCTTGAGCTTGTGGTGTAGTTGCGTGGGCGTGGCGCGTAGCGCGTCGGGCCCGAGCACGCCCCAGCGGTGTTCCAATAGCGCCGCTTTGCTGTCGAAAGCCCACAAGCCACCGAAACGACGCGGGTCGCGGAACTGCACGCGGCTGGCGTCGTCCAGCCGCCAGATGACGTGGGTGTGTTTGTCCTGAGCGTGGGGCGTATTCTTGGCATCGCCCGCCACGTGGCGCAGCGTCCCGCTCATGCCTAGGTGGATGCACACGCACGGGCCGCCCCCGGAAGTGTGTGTGTGATCACGGGCGCCGGCGCACAGGGCCATCTGCTTGCCGTGTCGCTCGATGCCCGTCACCACCATGCCCCGCAGCAGGCGCGCCGGTTTCGCTGAGCCGTGCACCACGCTGCGTCGATTCACCGTCACATCCACGACCCTGCGGCCGACCAATCGCCCCGCCAGCGACCTGCAAACACTCTCGACTTCGGGTAGCTCCGGCATGGAGCGCGATTGTATCGCCGGGGCTGCTATACTTCTGCTTAATAGACAATAAAAAGGAACCGGGTGATCCATGACGCATGACCATGACCGCCAAACCGGGCCCGACGCTTCACCGCCGGGCGAAACCCCTCAGCAGTTGATGGGCAAAGTGCTCCAGGTTTCCGACCGGCTGCACGAACAGGTGCGCAAGTCCGTGGTGGGTCAGCAAGAGGTGATCGATCAGCTTTTTCTAACGTTGTTTTGCCGCGGGCATGCGCTGCTGGTGGGTGTGCCGGGGTTGGCTAAGACGCTGCTGATCTCCACCGTCGCTCGCACGCTGAATCTGGCGTTTAGCAGGATCCAGTTCACGCCCGACCTGATGCCAAGCGACATCACCGGCACGGAGGTGATCGAGGAAGACCGCACCACGGGCCGACGCGAGCTGCGGTTCGTCAAGGGGCCGGTCTTCGCGAACATGATCCTGGCAGACGAGATCAACCGCACCCCGCCCAAGACGCAGGCGGCGTTGCTTGAAGCCATGCAGGAACACCACGTCACCATCGGCGGCGTGCAGAACGCGCTTCCCCAGCCGTTTTTTGTGTTGGCGACTCAGAACCCCATCGAGCAGGAAGGCACCTACCCTCTGCCCGAGGCTCAACTCGATCGGTTCATGTTCATGATCCGTGTGGGCTACCCCACCGAAGACGAAGAGTTGGAGATCGTCAAGCGCACGACGGTGGAGGGTCAGCCCGAGGTGGACCGCGTGCTGGATGCTGAGCAAGTGATGGAGGTCCAATCGCTGGTGCGTGAGGTGCCGGCGGCTGACCACGTGGTGCGGTATGCGTTGCGTCTGGTGCGTGCGACGCGCAAGCCGACAGCCGGGCAAGGCGACGGTCGGCCCGAGTTCATCCGGCAGTACCTGGCCTGGGGCGCCGGGCCACGCGCCAGCCAGTTCTTAGTCTTAGCGGGCAAGGCCCGGGCCATCTTGATGGGGCGGACCCATGTGACGCCCGACGACATCCGCGCGGTGGCGCACCCCGTGTTGCGGCACCGGCTGATTACAAACTTCAACGCCCAGGCCGACGGCGTGACCACCGACCAGTTGGTGGATCGGCTGCTAGAGCATGTGGGCGTCAGCGACACCGACCAAGCCACCGCCAAGCAGTTGGACGCGGTCATGCGGTGATGCCCGCGTTGTCAGCTTGCTGTTCTAAACCCCGCGCGATCACGACATGCCAGCCGCTCACGCCACTTATCTCGACCCGCACACACTCGCGGCGATCGATTCGCTTGAACTGCGTGCGCGCATGATCGTCGAGGGGCTTATGGCCGGCATGCACCGGTCGCCCTATCACGGGTTTAGCGTCGAGTTCGCCCAGCACCGCCCCTACGCGCCCGGCGACGACCTGCGCCACTTAGACTGGAAAGTCTACGGCCGGGCCGACAAGCTCTACCTCAAGCAATACCAGCAGGAGACGAACCTCGATTTGGTGATCCTGGTCGACGCGTCGGGGTCGATGGCGTATGGCTCGGATGCGCCGCGTCGCGGCAAGCCCTGGACCAAGTACGACCACGCGGCCACGCTCGCCGCGGCCTTGTCGCACCTGGCGCTGCACCAGCAGGACCGCGTCGGGCTGACCCTGTTTGCCCGGCAGGTGCTCGACACCACGCGCGCTTCCAACGCGCAGGGGCACTGGCAGGCGATTGTGAACGCCTTGGCGTCGCGGGCGCCAAGCCTAAAGACGGATGAGCAAGACGGCGCCGACCGCGGCACCGATCTGGCCAGGCTGTTCGATCAGATCCTCGCCAAGCTTACTCAGCGCAGCCTCATCGTTTTGATCAGCGACTTGTTTGAAGACGCCGACGCCTTGCAGCGCGGGCTGGCGCGCGTGCAGTTCAACCGCCACGATCTGATTATCTTGCAGGTGCTCGACCACGCGGAGATCACTTTCCCGTTCCGCGACCCGTCTCGTTTTGTCGGCCTAGAAGGTGAGCTGCCGGTCGGGCTGGACCCGCCGGCCTGGCGAGACGCCTACCTCGACAGCCTCCAGGCCCATCAGCGCGGCGTCGAGCGGATCGCGCGCCGGTTTCGGTTCGACCACCTGTTGTTGGACTCCTCGGAGTCGCTCGGCGGGCCGTTGGGTCGTTTCCTGGCCTACCGCGCGGCTGTGGCGCGCAGGGGGAATAAGTAGATGCACGGGTTGATCCTTGCACAGGTCGGGTCGTTGGCATACCCCATCACGGCTGCGGCCGGGGCGGCGGCGATCACGATCCCGATCGTGATCCACCTGCTGACGCGTCTGCGGCGCAGGCCCGTGCCGTGGGCGGCCATGCGGTTTTTGATTGAAGCGCAGCGCCGCTACCGACACCGCAGACGCTTGGAAGAGTGGCTGCTGCTATTGATGCGGTGCATGATCCCGCTGCTGCTGGGTTTGGCGTTGAGCGGGCCGCTGCTGCGTGGCGACGCCATCGGCAGGCTGTTTGCGGGGGCGGCGGGCAACGCGGGTCGGTTGGTCTGTGTGGTCATCGATGACTCGCTGAGCACCCACGCCGCGGACGCGTCGGGCAACACCCTCTTTGAGCAACTACAGGACACGGCGTTGGCGGTGCTGGACGGCTTGAGCGGCGATGACCGTTTGGTGGTGTGGCGAGCGGGTCGGCCGGCGGAGGCGGTGTACGCACTCGACGCGTTTGATCACGACGCGGCGCGCGGCGCGATCGAGGCCATGCAACCCCGGTACAGCGCAAGCGACATGGTCCAGGCGATGTCACTAGCCAAAGCCGCGGTCGATCAGCACGCCCGCCCGGGTCAGCAGGCGTGGGTCGTGCTGGTCAGCGATTTTGCCAACGGCGCGTTGCCGGTGGAGCGTCCCGCCCCGGCGCAGCTCCTGCCATGGGGGGAGCGTGTCAAGCTGCTCGTCGCCCGTCCGAAGCTCACACAACCCAACGTGCAGGTGTCACGGTTAGAGCCGCAGCAGACCCTTGTGCTGCCTTCGCCGCTGACCGCTCGGCCATCCGTGTCGGTCCAGGTCCATTTGCGGCGGTTCGGTGGCGACGCCTTGCCCGGCACCAGCCGTGTGGAACTGTCCGCATACGAAACACCCGGCGCTGCGGCGATCGCCACGGTCCGGCACGACCACCGCTGGCAGCCCGGCCAGACGGAGGCGGTGATCCAGTCACAGGTGCCGCTGTTTACGCCCGACGATTCAACAAGCGGCGGGTCGTGGCCCGCGTCGCAAGACGGCGGGCGCTTGGTCGCGATCCGTGCGCGTCTCGAATCGGCTGCCCCCGAACCCGGGCGAGACGCGATCGAGCCGGACAACCTCGCCTGGGCGGTGGTGGAGCGCCGCGACCGCCTGCGGGTGGGCTTGCTAGCCCCTACAGACACCGCTGGTTGGGACGACCAACGTTCCGCGATCTCGCTACCGCCCAGCCGGTGGGTGCGGCTGGCGCTGCAGCCGGGTTGGGTGCCGTCTCCCACCGCGATTGCCGGGGCTGGTCGGATCGCCGGGCTGATCGACACGGTCGATCTGGAGCCCACGTCGTTGGACGCCGGGGCGATGAAAACGCTCGACGCGGTCATGGTGATACGCCCGGACCTGCTGGCCCCCAGCGCGTGGGTTGTTATTAAAGAATTCGTCGAGCGGGGCGGGCTGGCGTGGGTGTTCGTGCCTCAAGACGTTTTGCCGACCGCTTGGAGCGCTGCGTTACGCGATCAGCTTGGCCTGGATTGGCAGGTCGGCGTTGAGCCGCGCGTTACCAAGACTGCGGGCCGGCAAGGCGTCACGCTCGACACGGATCACCCCGCGCCGCCGTCGCTGAGCTTGTTGAGTGCCGATTGGCAGCAGCTCTTGGCGCCGGTGCGTGTTGATAAGCTTTTTGATCTTACGCCGGTGGGCAACGCCGCCGCTTCAACCGAATCGGTTTGGCTGCGGACGATCGATGCAAGCCCGCTGCTGGTGTCGGCTCAACTGGGTCGGGGGCGTGTGCTGTTGTGGGGCACGGCGTTGGACGTTGGATGGACGAACCTGCCGACCAAGCCGCTGTTTGTGCCGCTGCTACACGAGGCGTTGCGTGGCGGCTTGACCGACAGCGGCGTCGCCCGTCAGGGTCAGCACGTGGCCGGGCAGGCCCCCACGCTGGACTGGAAATGGAGCGAGGCACGCGAACTAACCCTCGATGACCCAACCCAGCCGCACGCATTAAGCGTTCGGGTGAACCAGACACAGCAGGGCCCGCAACTTGTGGGCGCGCTACAACAGCCCGGCATCTACACCGCCGCCCCGGCGTCAACGGGGCTGATGCTGGCTGTCAACCCCGACGCCCAAGCCGGTGACACCCGCTCGATCAGCGCGCCGGGTCTCGAGGCATGGCTTTCGTCGCTGGGGCCGTGGCAGTGGCTTGATGCCCAACGCCCCGCGTCGGCGTTGGCGACGCAGCCACAGTGGGCCAGCTTGGCCTGGCCGCTGCTGTGGGTGGTGCTGGGGTTGTTATTGTGTGAGATGGCGTTGGCGCGTTGGTTTAGCCACGCCACGGACAGCACCGCTTGGCAGTGGTGGGGTGGGCGACTCAAATCGGCGTGGCGGACACTTAAGGCCGCACGGCCGTAACGCGGGTGTGAACGATGTTTTTTTGGCTCATGCGTTTTGATCAGAGCGTCGCGGCGGCCGGGTCGCTGGGGGCGTGGATCGACCGGCTGTTGGGGCTGCGGCAAATCAGTTGGTCCCAAGAGGGGGTGGTGTTGGGTTGGCGGCACGCGCTGCCGGCGTGGGTTTGGGTGGCGATCGCCGGCGCGGCGGTGGGCGTATCGGTGTGGAGCTACGGCCGGCAGTGGGGCCCGGTGCGTGGGCGCATGGCCTTGGCGACGCTGCGGGCGACGCTGATCGTGCTGATCGCGGCGGTGCTGGCTGGCCCGACGCTGGTGCTCAACCGCGAAGACGTGGAGCCCGATTCCCTGCTGCTGCTGGTGGACCGTAGCGCTTCGATGCGCCTCGAAGACGCGGTGGTAGACAGCGAAGCCGGCCCCCAGCCCGTCAGCCGGGCGCACGCGGTGCAACACTGGCTGACCCAGCAGGCCGACCTGTTCAGCGCCCAGCGGCTTGGGCGTGACCGCCGGCTGATTTGGATGGGCTTCGACGATCAGGCCTACGCGATCGACCCGCCGTACACTCACCCTGATGCGGGCGACCGACCGCGGGGCGACACCACCGCGCTACGCACCGCCATCGACCAAGCGCTGGACCGCGCCGCGGGGCGGCCGATCAGCGGCGTCGTCTTGTTCACCGACGGGCGCAGCCCCCAGAGCACGGGCGCCGACTTGGTTCGCCGTCTCCAGCAGCAGGCGGTGAGCGTTTTCCCCGTGCCCATGGGCGCCCAGCGTCCGCAACTGGATTTGAGCCTGGCGCAGGTCGACGCCCCGCAACACGCGTTTGTGAACGACACCGTTCCGGTCACGGTCTGGGTTGACCATTACCCCGCCGACGCGGAGGTCGACCCCGCCCACGTGCGCGTGCGCCTGACCGACGCGCAGACCGGCCAGACGCTCGACGAAGCCACGCCCGGCCCGGAAGGGTTAAGCGAGCCGCTGCGCCTGATCGGTCAGTCCGCCGTTGCCGGGCCGGCCACGTGGCGTGTGGAACTGGAATACACCCCTCCGGGCGGGTCGCCCGACGGCTTGCTTACACCCAATAAAGAACTGATCACCGAGAACAACCGCAGCCAAGTCAGCGTCGAGCTGATCGACCGACCGATCCGGGTGTTGTACGTGGAGGGCTACCCGCGATGGGAGTACCGCTACCTCGCGAGTGTGTTGGTGCGTGAGCAGAGCATCAGCAGCAGTGTGTTGCTCGTCAGCGCCGACCGCCACTTCGTCCAAGAGGGCGACACCCCCATCACGCGCCTGCCCGCCGATGCCAAAGAGCTTGAGCCGTTCGATGTGGTCGTCATCGGCGACGTGCCCGCGGATTACATGAGCCTGGATCAGCAGTCGCTGCTGCGCGACCACGTGGCTGTGGGGGGCGCGGGGCTTTTGTGGATCGGCGGGGCGTACCACACGCCGTACACCTACACCACCACACCGTTGGGGGAGTTGCTGCCGATGGCCCGCCCCGGGCTCACCGAGTCGCTCGACCCGTCGATCGGCCCGGTGGACCTGCAGCCCACGCCGTTGGCCGAGGCGATCAACGTGCTGTCGTTTTACGACTCGGAGCAGCCTGAAGACAGCGGCCCGCGCGCCAAGCCCGGTTGGCCCACCGGCCTGCCGGGGCTGCTGTGGGCGCAGGCCGTCGGGACGCTCAAGCCCACCGCCGAGGTGTTGGCCACCGGCTCTTACCAAAGCCAGGAGTCGCCCGTGCCGCTGGTCATGCGTATGCGCTACGGCAACGGCCAGGTCGTGTACGTCGCCACGGACGATACCTGGCGGTGGCGGTTCGGCAGGGGCGACCTTTACTACCAGCAGTTTTGGGTCCAGTTGGTGCGCATGCTGGGGCGCCAGCGTGTCCAAGACACGCCCAACCAAGCGCGACTGCGTGTCTCGCATCCGCGCGTCGAGCTTGGCCAGGCCGTTGTGGTTGAGTTACACCTAAACGACCCGCTGTTGGCGGACCGCCAGTTGCTGCGCGTGGCGGTCGGCGTTACCACGGCTGACGAACACGATCCGACTGGATCAGGCCCGACTCATGTGGAACAGATCGAATTGGTACAGCGGCAGCGACCGGACGCCCCCCTGTCCGATCAAGACACGCCAAGCAAACAGCTCTACCAGGCGGTTTGGCACCCCCGCCACACCGGCCGGTTGCTGCTGCGCGTCAATGAGCCGGCTTTGAGCCACCTCGACACCACCGCCCCGATCGAGGTCATCCACCCCGCAGACGAATTGCGTCAGCCGCTGCCGGACCACCCACGCTTGGCGGCCCTGGCCCAGCAGACGGGCGGGCAAGTCGTGGAGCCGGATCAACTCGACAAGTTGGCAACGCTGATCCCCAACCGCGCGCGGCGCACCCCTAACGACATCCGTGAGCCGTTGTGGGACACCCCCTTAACGCTATTGGCTGTGTTGGTGCTGCTCACCGCCGAGTGGGTGGGGCGGAAAGTGATACGCTTGGTGTAGGCGGTCCGCTCATTCCGACGGGTGGACTTCCAGACGCCAGTCGGCTGCGGACTCATCCGGCGCGGTGGCGCTTAGTAGCCGCTCGATGTTCGACGGCATGTACATGTACCGCCAGCCCATGGCCGGTTCCACCGCCAGGCCGGCGTCGTTAACAAACTCAAACCGGTACTGGACCGTCAAGTCATACGGCGTGGTCGCGCGGATGGGCACTTCGACGCGTAGCGGTTCTTGCTCGCCGCCCTCCACGCGCGGCGATCCGACTTTGGTTTGGTCTTCGAGCCCGTCCAACGCGGCGATGCGTTCGTTGCCCGAGTCCGGGCGTGAGGCCGGCTGCCCGGTGGGCTGGGCCGCTTCGCAGCCAATCATCAACGAAGCCATCACACAGGTCGTGGCCAGGGACAGCATATGAATCGGTCGGGGCATGGCCGGTCTCCTCGTACTACGGTGTACCCATACTTCAGCAAAAATCATCGGTTACGGACCCCCGGGCTTTCAGCGAGATAGGTGACTCGGCTGCGATCCCACCTGTCTGTTGTCGTCATTTTGGGTATAAACTGACTAATCGTTTCTTGGTCCAAGGCTTAACAGACGGGGCGGGGTGGTATTTCTGCCACCGTTCATGTTGCTTCTAGGCAACATGGTTCATGAGGCCGCGGCGGGTTTCCTTCGGTATATATCGCCCAAGGCGTTGTAAAAAAAGCATTTAAAGTGCGCGATCCTTGTTCCGTCGCGATGGCACCCTGGTTGCTTAATTCCCAGTGTCGCTCGGAAGAGCCGCGGGCAGACTCAAGCCGCCCGCAAACCAGCTTGCCTCTTGTGAAAAGAGAACTACCCGGCAACTGGAAGCCATCGATGAAACGCCGCCCGGAGAGGAAAAAAGGAGCTTAACGATGACGAAAGCCGCCGCCGTATTCGCCGCTTGCTCGATGCTGATTGGTGCGACGACTTCCGCTGCACTGGCGGATAGTTATGACGAGGGTCACACAGTGGACAAGACCAAGGTTCACCGGGTGTATTCGCCTGTCAAGCGGCGTGTGTGGGTGGTGAACCGTCACGTGGGCGCTCCCGGCCCGATCGTCAGCCGCCCCGCCGGCATGCACACGAACCACGACCAGCGCGTCCCTGTTTTAGTGGTCAACACCCCGATCTACATCGACCCCAACGCCGATTACAAGCGGCAGGGCGAGTACCCGATCGACGACAACCACCACCTGCTGGTGGCCCAGCGCCTGTACCGCAGCCTCAACGCCAAGCCCGCGAGGACCATCCGGAAAAGCGGCGTGTCCGTCACCGACACCAGCCGCACGCGTCAGGCGATCCGTCCCCATATGATCCTCATGAAGCCCCAGCCCATGCGCAACAGCAACACGCCTTCATTAAAGCCTAATCTCAAGCGGATTCAGATCCCCCACGTGCCCCGGCCCCCGTCGAAGAAGCCCCGGCTTCTGCTGGTTCAGACCGACGCGGAACCGCTCGGGTAAACACCGCCGATCACAACGAGTCTGCTACTGGCCCGCCGCCGCCTCGGGTTGAGGCGTGGCAGCGGCTTGGGGCTCGGTGCTGACCACCGAGCGGATCAGGTGCGCGAAGCCCTCTTGGCCTTTGGAGATGTCGTGGGCGTACATGGTGGGCAAAGCCCGCTGGTCGAAGCCCATGACAATGGCGTGGCCTTTCTCGACGGGGCCCTGGGCGGGGATCAGCACGCCGTCTTTGTTGCGGATCACGATGACCCCGCCGGTGCGGGGGTTGGCTGCCAACTCGATGAAGATGTGATGGTCTTTCAGGTCGGTTCCGACGGGGTCGCTGACCAGCAGCACGTTTTTGCCGATGAGCGACTGGGCTTTGAGGTTCCCCGCGGTGATCGTGTGCGACGCCTGGATGGAGCCCTTGCTGATCCGGCACAAGACGCCCTGGGTATCGTCTTGGGACAGCACCTCGTCAGCCACGACCTGCTTGGCGGTGATCCGGTCGGCGGTGATCGACTTGACGGACAACTCATCGGGCATGGCCCCGCCCGCCCCCGCGTAGATCGCCCCGCCCGCTCCCACGAGCCCGCCTATCAACGCTGAAACAAACGCTACAACCGCTGCGGAGGGTGATTTCATCGATTCGGCTCCAGTAGGTGCGTATAAATAATTGGCACGTCATTTACGGGGCGATCGTACTGCGTTCGTTCATGCCGCTCAACCGGTAAGCGGCGGGTTGGCCCGTATAAAAGGCGCGAGAGGGGGTTTAGGCTTCGCGGAAGTGGTATAGACGGCACAGCGTACTATAATCAAATGCTGGCCCTATAATAGGGGGCCACGAAGCGGTTATTGGGTGCGACTACTCGAAGAAGGGTGAAGCATGGCGACGAGTTTTGGGGCATTGTGCAACGACTTCTACGTCAACCAGAAGCTGGCGCTGAAGATGGACCTGCCCAGCGACCGTGAGACGGTGCTGCACCTGTTCGACCGGGTGCGCAAGACGCACTCGACGATGACGCGGTTCCGGCGTTACGACGAAGAGCTGGCGTTGGAATCGTCGCGGCAGGACGGCGACTACGAGTGGCTGGCGCTGCGGCGGACGAGCCTGCGTACCGGTCACGTGAACCCGCCTTCCATGGAGCAGGCGTACAGCCTGCACAAGCTGCTATTGGAAATCGCGCCTTACCATTTAACGATCAGCCCGCTGGACGTGGATTATCTTGAGTTGTTGTTCGGCTTCGACCTCGAATGCATGGCCAACCACGATGAGGTGATCTACGACGCTCTCTTGGGCCATTCGCCCGTGGCCGATCTGCTGCACGTGCCTCAGGCGAAGATCACGGAGGTCCAGCCGGTGTTCGGGTTGTCGCTAAGTGAGGCGGGCGACCTGCAGGCAACGTTCGAGGTCAAGACGCGCACGAAGACTCGCCGGGGCCGCGCCAGTCGACGCTACCGCGAGGAGCCGATCAGCTTATTTTTGACGCTTCGCAAGTACGGGCCGATCGATCAGATCGAAGACTTGGCGGGTATTTTCGACCGCCTTGCGCACTGGGCTGAAACACTGGCGGTGGAGAAGCTGGTGCCGAATTTGCTCACACCGATCGCTCGGCAGATTACTTCCAGCAACGCGTAAACCCGTCGCGTTGAGCGGCAGCTGTTGGCTTGATTCATACCGTCACTCAAAAGTGAGGCTGTTAGAGCATGGCGATGTTCGGCCGCGAGAGCCAGGCGAAGCTAGAGCGTGCGGAGTCGTTCCGTGTCTGGGCGCAGGGCAAAAGCCCGTACGCGCTGATTAGCCCGATGCTGGGTGTGATGTCGCTCGTTGACGCGGTGACCATGGTGATCGGCGTGGTGCTTGGCGTGGCGGCGGTGCTGACGGGCTTGCGCGGCTTTGGAGACCTCCGCGAGAAGCCCCACTTGTCGGGTGGGCGGCTGTGCGTGACGGGTATCGGATTGGGGTGCTGCGGGTTGCTAGCCAGCACGGCGGTTTGGTTTGTGCTCAGGGGGTAGAGGGGCCTTTGACTGGGGCGCCTGTTCCTCGGGGTTGTCATCATCAGCATTTGTTGTGATAGAAATGAACGGCTGCGCTATGCGGTAGCCGGGCTATCGGTGTATGGTCACCCCAAGGGTTTACGGTGCAGGACGCTCAGTTAAACATCATGGTGCTGTGCGGCGGCCCGGACCGGGAGCGGCCGGTGAGCCTCGAATCGGGCGCTCAGGTGGCAGAGGCGCTTCGCCAAGCGGGGCACGCCGCTACGTGTCACGACGTTGGGCCTGCGGACCTGTCAGCTTTGGACGCGTGGGTGCAGAAGCCGGGCGACGTTGTTTTCCCCGTGCTGCACGGCTCTTGGGGCGAGGGTGGGCCGCTTCAAGCGTTGCTCGACGCTCGCGGCATCCGTTACGTGGGTTGCGAGGTGGAAGCCGCGGCGCTTTGCATGGACAAGCACCGGACCAAGCTGGCGCTGGTTGAGCACAACATCCCCACGCCGGCGTTTGAGTGCATCGAGCGCGGTGTTGGCCCGACGCTGGGCGCCCCGCTGGTGATCAAGCCGCTGTGCGAGGGCAGCAGTATTGACCTAGCGATCTGCCACGACGAATCGCAGGTGAGCGAGGCATATGAACGTCTAGCCAACTCCCCCCGAAATCACCCCCGGAATTACCCCCGTCTGCTGATCGAGCGGTTTGTCGGCGGCAAGGAGTTTACGGTGGGCGTGATCGGCCCACGTGGACAAGAGCGGGCGCTGCCGCCGGTTCATATCGTTCCCGCCGGCGCGTTTTACGACTACGAAGCCAAGTACCACCGCGACGACACGCGGTATGTCCTCGACCCGTCCCAGATGGGCGTGGCTTCCGGGGTGATCGACGCATTGGGGCGCGTGGCGGTTGAGGCGCATTGCGCACTGGGCTGCCGGCATTTGAGCAGGGTCGATTTCATCGTGGACGAAGCGGGTCGGCTGTGGGTGCTTGAGGTGAACACAATCCCCGGTTTTACCACGCATTCACTGCTGCCCATGGCCGCGGCGCATGCGGGGTTGAGTCTGCCGCAATTGGTGGACGGGTTGGTTCGTTTGGCTATGGACGAGCGCTAACGCCGCTTTTGGGGTGGCGGGGTGCGATGACCGGGCCCGGTTATTGGCCGTTCTGCTCGTTTATCGGAGGCAAAGTGATATCGGGCGGTGGGGTAATAGCTGTGGATAATGTCTAGCCGCGTGTGTGGGCCGAAAGAGTCGTTACCGGCTGCCGATCGCCCCTTAGGTTGGCATGCCAGCTTTCCGATACACCATTAAGCCGGTGTGCTGGGGACACTCGGAGGGTCTATCACTATGAAGGAGCGGGAGCAGATCAAACCTACCGAGGCGCCGGCCGACCCGGCGTCTTTTGAGATCCTCGACGCCCCCGATGCGCATCAAGCGTTGGACATGCTGGGCAGGCTGGTGGGTCAGATCCAGTCGTGGCAGAACCTCAGCGGTGAGCAGGCCAATCACCTGCGATCCGAAGCCCACGAGTTGCTCAGCGAGCAGACCCGCCTGGCCAAGCTGCGGGAGTTGCTCAACGCGCGTAGCCAGGAGATCGAGTCCCAGCAGGCCCAGCTACGCACCGAACTGAGCGAACTCGATGCCCAGAAGCACCAATTCGATCTGCAGCGACAGGGCGTCGAGCTGACACGCGAAGAACTCAACCGCGCCCAGACTCAGCTAGACGCGGGGCGCAGCGAGTTGGCGGAGCGTCAGCAGGCGTTCGATACGCGCCTGGCGGATTTCGAGATCCAGCGGGCCGGCCTGGACGCGCAACGCAAACAGATCGAGGCCCAGCGCCAGCGGCTCACCCAAGAGATACAAGACCACCAGCAAACCAAGAGCCAGATCGCCGAGGAGCAGCAGCAGATCGAGCGCAAGTGGGCGTCGCTGTACGAAGAAAAAGCGGCGATCGCCCACCGCGGTGAAGAGCTCGAAGCCAACACCCGCAAGCTCGACGCGCGTCAGAAAGACCTCGACGACCAAGAGGCCCGCCTAGGCCAAGGCAAGGAAGAGGTCGATCAGGCCTGGCAGAAGATCCGCCTGTTGCGTGAAGAATTGCATGCTGAAAGAGCGGAGGCCGCTTCGGAGAGCCGCGAACTCGAGGCCCTGAAAAAGACCGTTGAGGCCGACCGCGAGCAGCTTGAGCGGCAGTCCAAGCGGCTGGAAGACCAGCAACGCCAGCACGACGACCAGCGTCAAGAGCTCGACGAGGCGCACGAACAACTCGCCCAGCAGGTGCGCAAGGTTGAGAACGAGCTGGCGGAACTCAAGCGGCAGCGTAAAGAATTCGAGCAGCAAGACCAAGAGCTTCAAGACAGACAAGAAGAATTAGATCAGGCGTGGAGCAAGATCAAGCAGATCCGCGAGACGCTTGAGGACAACAACCAAGCCTCGACCGCTGAGCGTGAAGAGCTCGCGGCGCAGCAGGCTGAAGTCGAAGCCCAGAAGAAGGAACTCCAGCAGCAGCAAGCCACGCTCGAGCAGCAGCAGCACCAGCTCGACAGCGACCACGAAGAGTTGGAGTACGACCGTCAACAAGTCCAAGAGCTCAACGACCGCGTCGAGAAGCAAGAGCAGGAGTTTGCCCAGCGTGAACGCGAGTTAGAGACCCGGACGGTCCAATTCGAAGACCAGTGGGCCCAGTTCCAAGAGCAGCGCACAGAGCTGGACGACCGGATCGCCGATATCGAAGCCCAGCGTGTGGAGATCGAACACCTGCGTCAGGAGTTGAGCGTCCAGCAGAGCCAGGTGGGCCAAGACCTAGAGCAGATCGAAACCGACCGTCAGGACCAGGTGCAGACCCAGCAGCAGGTTTCGCAGACCCGCGAAGAGCTTGAGGACTTGCGAGCCCAACTTGATGAGCGGAACGAGATTGTGGCGCAGCGTGAGGCTCAGGTTGAAGAAATCCAACAGCAGGTCGAGGCAGAGCGTCAAGAGCTTCAGCAGGTGCGTGAGGTGCTCGGGGCTGTGCAAGGTGCGTTGGGCGATGAGGCCGATGACGGCGACGACCTGCAAGCCAAGCTCGAAGCCATGCTGCAGAAACAGCAGGACCTCGCCGAGCAGCGCGACGCGGTCGAGGCCCAGCGAGAAGAACTCGACCAAGCCTGGCAAAAGATCAAGCAGATCCGCGGGGCGCTTGAAAAAGAGCGCGACACCCTTGGCCAGAAAGACAAGCAGATCCAAACCATGCAGGGCAAGATCGAAGCCCAGCACAACGAATTGGAGAAGTTGCGCGACCAGTACTTGACCGAGGAGCAGCAGCTAGAGAGCCGCCGGCGTGAGGTGGAGCAGACCCAAGAAGCCGTCAAGCAGACCAAGGCCGTGCTGCAGAAACACAAAGCCCAACTCGATCAAGAGAAGCAGACGGTCCAGCACCGCAGCACCGAGTTGCAGCACCGCGAGAAGGACATGAACCAGCGCCTCGACCAGTGCCACAACGCTTACAAGAGCACGGTCGAGAAGTTGCGTGCCAAGCGAGACCAGTTGCTGCGTTGGCAGAAAGACCTGGAACGCAGAGAGCGTGCGTTGCAGGGACACGAAGCCGGTGGCGAGACCTATGTTGATGCCCAAGACACCGCTCCCGCACCCGTCGCGGTTGAAGCGCCAGCCGAAGCGCCGCCACAAAAAGAGGTGATGCCGCAAGAAGAGGTTTATGAACCCCAAGCCGAACCTCAAGAATATGAGATCACGCCCGAGCCTGCTTTCGAGGTCGAAGAACCGGCCTTCGAGGTCGAAGACGACGAAGCGGACGACGAAGCCACCGACGCGTGGCGGTAGCGCCCGGTCGCCGCAAGCGGGCGTGCCTCTAACTGTCCAGCGCCGCCATGCCCGTGCCTCAAACGCTTACCCTCAAACTTGCTCTGAATATTGGCAAAGGACCGTGCCGCCTCGATAATGAGGGGTGTTGGTGGGCGTGCGTGTGACGGGGGTCGGCCCGCATATACTTAAAAGGAAGACCGCTATGGGAACCATCCGTGAGCTACTCGACCGTTTGTGGGAGGATTACGCGGCGCTGAACCCTCAGGCCAAGGCGATCCACAGCCTGCTTGAGAAGCGTGGCGAAATAATCGCCAACGACCACATCGCGTTTCGGACATTCGACGACCCGCGTGTGGGTATCACCGCCTTGGAGGCCACGTTTCTGAAGATGGGCTACCAGGCCAAGGACCGGTACACGTTCACGGAAAAGAAACTCGCCGCCCGTCACTACGAGCCGCCCGCCGACGGGTTACCCAGGGTGTTTATCAGTGAGCTGAAAGTGGCTGAGTTTTCCGAGGGTTTCGGGGAGATCGTCAAGTCGCTGGTGGACCAGGTGCCCCAGTCGCTCGCGGACCAGTGGGACTTCCCCGTGTCGGGTCGGCCGTGGGGGGTGTCGTTCGCGGATTACGAAAAGCTCGGGGTCGAAAGCGAGTACGGCGCGTGGATGGCGGCGTTCGGGTTCAGAGCCAACCACTTCACGGTCGACGTGGGCGCGCTCAAATCATTCGATTCATTGGAACTATTCAACCAATTCCTCTTGGACAACGGCTTCAAGCTCAACGACAGCGGCGGGCTGATCAAGGGCTCGCCGGCGGTGTACCTGGAGCAATCGTCCACGCTGGCGGCGCAGGTGCCCACGCAGTTCACCGACGGCACGCACACGGTCCCCTGCTGCTACTACGAATTCGCCAAGCGGTACACGATGCCCGACGGCAAGCTGTTCCAAGGCTTCGTGGCCAAGTCGGCGGACAAGATCTTCGAGAGCACGGACCGGCAGGGGTAGGGGCGGGCTTTTCGTTGGCTGGGGGGGCGGCGTGTTAGTGTGTGTCCTTGCCCAGGCCGTACGCGCGCCGGACCACGAACAGCGGTCGCTGTTTCACCTCGTCATAGATCCGCCCCAGGTACTCGCCGATCAACCCCAACGCGACGAGTTGGGCACCGCCCATAATCAGGATGAGCGTGACGAGCGTGGTGAAGCCGATCTGCGCGACCTCGAAGCCGAACAGCCGCTTGAAGATGAAGACGCTCGCGATGGTAAACCCCACCGCGCTGATGCACACGCCGGAGTAGGTCATCAGCCGAAGCGGCTTGTACGAGAAGCTGAATACGCCGTCCATGGCGTAGCGGATCAGGCGTCGCAGCGTTTGCTTTGGGTCGCCCGCGGCTCGGTCGAGCCGGTCGTAGTAGACCGTACGCTGATCGAAGCCGATCCAGGCGCGCAGGCCGGGGATAAAGCGGTTCCGCTCATCGAGCAAATTCAGTTGTTCGACCGCTTGCCGGTCGAGCAGGCCGAACACGCCGGTGTTCGATGGGATCGGGAAATCGCTGACCCATGCGAAGACTTTGTGGAAGGCGTCAAACCCCAGGCGGCGCAGGCCCCGCTCTTGGCGGGTGCGGCGTTGGGCGCGGACGACCTGCCCGCCTTCGCGCCAGCAGGCCACGAGGTCCGCGATCACTTCCGGCGGGTCTTGGAGGTCGCCGTCCATGATGATCACCGCGTCGGCGTCTGTGTGTCGTAGTCCCGCGGAGATGGCGGCTTGGTGGCCGAAGTTCCTCGACAGGTCCACGAGCGTGAACCGGGGGTCTTCTTGGTGCTGCTGGAGGATGATCGGTACGGAGTTGTCCTTGCTGCCGTCGTTGACGTAGATGACGCGCCAATCGACGCCCTCGATTTGGGCGCAGGATTCAGCCAGCTGGCGGCGCAACTCGGGCAGGTTCTCCTGCTCTTGGTAGATCGGGATCACGATGTCGAGTCTGGCGTGTTCGGGCACGTCGCTTCTCACTGAAACCCAAGGTGGTCCGCGTGTCTTTCGTTCTTTTTAATCGGGGCCTCTTAGTCGCTGTGTCATGAAGGCCGCTTCTTTTATCAGGCCGTCTGCTTTAGTCTTCCGCGTTGATACGCACGATTTTGTACATGCCGAAATCGATCGTCTTGAAGGCGCGGCCGCGGTGGGACAGGTATTCCCGCAGCGGGTTGACGGTCGAAAGGAATGTTACCACGTAGCACTTTTCAGGAGGCAGCAGCCCCCCCTGTTGGCCGTCGGCGTGGCGCTCCAGCGATTTGACGGACACCCCGTCGATCTTGCGGTCGCGTAAGCCGTAGTGGCGCAGCCCGAACGCCTCGGGGTTGATGAAGTCGTCGCTGAAGGGGTAGTCGATCACCAGGACCGGTGCGTTGTCCTGGGCGTGGCGGTTTAGCCACTGGGCCGCTTCCCGGACACCCGGCTCCGATTTAATGACGCCGACCGCCTTGGGCAGGTTGTAAGCCAGCAGCGAAGCGATCACCAAAACAAAGACCGCTCGGTTCAGCGACCACAGGTAGTAGACGCCCAGTGCTGTCATCGGGATGGCTACCGGCAGCGCATACCGCGTCACGAAGCCGGGTTTGTAGAGTATCGAGACGACGATCGGGACCACCAGGCCAAACCCGATCCACAGCGAGCAGAAGATCGCCGCGCGCCGGCGCAGCCACCAGGAGGTTTGCGTAGCGGCGGCCCGGTCAAAAGGCGTGGGCGCCAGCCAGACCGTTGCCAGCAGCGGTATCACGCACAACACACCCACCGCGCGCAGCCCAAGCAGATCGCCCAGGGTGTCGAAAGTTTGCACCAGCCCCGGCCGGGGTATCCACCACGACCCGGGCGCGCCCATCAAGAGCATCCTGATAAACAGGAAACAGATCGGCGCCGCCAAGGCCAGCGCCGCAGCCACGCCCGACAGCACGGTCTTGAGCCGTCCACGCGGCATGGTCCCGCCGGCAAGCCCGAACGCCACAAAGACCACCTGCGCTGCCCCACAGAAAACAGCGTAGTAGTGCGAGTACGCCATCAAGGCGGTAAACAATGCGTAGCCGACGGCGTCTTTCCGTTGCCCGTTGTTCATGAGCCGATAGAAAAAGGTCATCGACATCGTGGCTGTGAAGACGAACAGCGTGTAGGGCCTGGCGTCTCGTGAGTGCAAGATAAGCATGGGGTTGATCGCCACGGCCAGCACACTGACCGCCGCCGCCCACGCGCCAAACACGTTCCTTGCGAACCACCACGCGGCGGGGATCGCCAGGCAGCCGAAGAAAACCGCCGGCCCTCGGACCGCCCACTCGGGCGGGTATTCGCCGCTTGTGACCAGGCGCACTAAAAGCTGGTGCAGCGGGGGCTGGGGGTCTTGGCCGGTCATAAAGCTTTCGAGTAGCGGGCGACTGGAGGTGATCATTGTGATGAACTCATCCGCCCACAGCGGGCGTCCGGCCATGTTCAACCCCCGCAGGGCCGCGCCCGCTAACACACACAGGGCTAGCCAAGCCAGCTCGCCCGCGCCGATCGGTTGGCGTTCGAAGTCGCCGCTGTTGATGTTGGCTTGCGCCCAACGGTTTGGGTCTGGTGTATCCATCATGCGTGATATGCCCTACCGCTTCGGTGGAAGTGTAGCCAACAGCTTCTTGATGCTCTGAGACAGAAACTTTGTAATTACCAGGATCATGGTGTATTGCCTTAAAAAGTTGGCTTGATAAGCGTCACAGTGTAGCAGGGCTGTTGCGCCCTCCAAGGGGCGCGTTGAGCTGCTGCGAAATCGCCGTGTTCCACCCCTTACGCCGACCCCTCCACGCGCTGGATCGTCGCGCCCAGTTGCTGGAGCTGAACCTCCATTTTTTCGTACCCGCGGTCGATGTGGTAAACGCGGTTGACGGTGGTGGTGCCGCGTGCGACGAGCCCGGCGAGCACAAGCCCAGCCGAGGCGCGCAGGTCGCTTGCCATGACGGGCGCGCCGATCAGCTCGCGCACGCCGCTGACCATGACCGACGGGCCGTTGCGGATGAGGCTCGCGCCCATGCGCGACAGCTCGGGCACGTGCATGAACCGGTCGGGGAAGATTTTGTCGGTGATCAGCGAGTTGCCGTCGGCCAGGCATAAGAGGGCCATGATCTGGGCTTGCAGGTCGGTGGGGAAGCCGGGGTGGGGCTGGGTGACGACGTGCACGGGGTTGAGCCTGCGGTAGCTGCCCACGCGGATGCTCTGGCGCATATCGTCGCTTGCCACGGACTTGGCGTCTTCGTCGGCCGGT
The DNA here is from genome assembly GCA_029260715.1 of Phycisphaeraceae bacterium. Taxonomy (GTDB): domain Bacteria; phylum Planctomycetota; class Phycisphaerae; order Phycisphaerales; family Phycisphaeraceae; genus OFTM12. The sequence continues at coordinate 105,392 of JAJDCS010000013.1, forward strand.
TGGATCTCCAGCCCCACCTGCGCCAGCCGGTCGATCAAGGCGGTCAGCGCGTCGATCGGGCAGTTGTCCAGCACCACGTCGCCGTTGGTGATGGCCGCGGCCATGATGTACGTGCCCGCTTCGATGCGATCGGCGATAACCTGGTGCTCGACGCTGTGCAGGTTTTTAACGCCCTCGATGGTCATGCGCGGCGTGCCGGCGCCTGTGATGTTGGCGCCCATGGCGTTGAGCATCTTGGCTAGGTCGGCGACCTCCGGCTCGCACGCTGCCGATTCGATCACGGTGGTGCCGTCGGCAAGGGCGGCGGCGCTCATCACGTTGCACGTGCCCAGCACGGTCGACCCGTACGGCCCGCCCAGGAACACGCGCGCGCCGTGCAGGCGCCCGCCCGCCGGCGCTTCGGCGACCATGTACCCCTCTTCCAGGCGTATCTTCGCGCCGAGCAAGCGTAGCCCGCGCATGTGCAAATCCACCGGGCGGTCGCCTATGTTGCACCCGCCGGGCATAGAGACCTTCGCCACGCCGCGCTTGGCCAGCAGCGGGCCCAGCACACAGACACTAGCGCGCATCGTGCGCACGATGTCGTAATGAGCGAGGCTCTGGCCTTCGTCTTTGACACGCAGGGTCGCCCGGTGGTGTTCGCCGTCGAACTGGACGCCGCACCCCAGCGATTCGAGCAGGCTGGCCATGTTGCGTGTGTCGCGCAGGTCGGGCACGTCGGTGAGCACGACGGGGTCGTCGGTCATCAGCGCCGCGGCCATCAGGGGCAGGCAGGCGTTCTTCGAGCCGTTGACCCGCACGCGGCCGCGCAGCCTCGCTCCGCCTTGAATCACAAATGCGTCCATAACGATCTTTGTCCCACATCCGATGCGCCCGATCAAGTGACCCGGCGTGGCCCGATGCGCTCGTGACAAACCCCCATGCAGCACTTAAACTCTTACACCACCCTATCCGTGAAGGCCTATGAACCTCGAATCTTTTATCCGCGACATCCCCGATTGGCCCAAGCCGGGCATCGTGTTCAAGGACATCACGCCGCTCTTGAAAGACGCCGGCGCTTTGGCCATGGCGGTCGAGCTGATGGCCAACCCGTTCCGCGGCAAGCGCATCGACTGCGTGGCCGGGGCCGAGAGCCGCGGCTTTATCTTCGGCACGGCGATCGCACAGTCCCTGTCTGCTGGGTTTATCCCCATCCGTAAGCCCAAGAAGCTGCCGCACGAAACGCACTCGATCGAGTACGGCCTCGAATACGGCACCGACACACTGGAGATCCACACCGACGCGGTGAGCAGCGGGCAGACCGTGCTGATGGTCGATGATTTGTTAGCCACGGGCGGGACCATGAGCGCTTGTTGCGACCTGATCGAGAAACTCGGTGGGAACATCGTCGGCGTGGCTGTGCTGATCGAGTTGGCCGAGTTGGCTGGGCGTAAGAAGTTCAAGCCGTACGGGCAGATCCACGCCGTGATCCAGGGATAGAGCGGGCATCAACCTATTAACGCCTCTCCGCGGCGGACGGACACGGGGACACCACCATCGCTAGGAACGACCCCCAATTAGCCTCGCCCTACTGGCAGCGGTCGCAGAAGCCGTTGCAGGTGCTGATGTTCATGCTGCCGATGCTGGTGCTTTATGAACTGGGCACGCTGATTTACGCCACGGACGTTGCGCAAGGCGTGACGCGGTACATCTACGCGCGGTCGCTGCTGCGTGATTTTTTTGAGTTGTTCGGTGTCACGGGGTATTACCTGCCCGGGCTGATTATTGTGGTGGTGCTGCTGACGTGGCATTTAATACGCCGCGACCCGTGGCGGTTGGAGCCTGGGCTGTATGTGTGGATGTGGCTCGAGGCGGCGGTGCTGGCTGTGCCGCTTTTTGTGTACGCGGTGGTGCTGTTCCGCCAGCCGGCGTCTCAGGAGTTGCAAAGCCTCGTCTGGCAAGCGGGGCCGCTGCCCCTGGCCACCGCCCAAGAAACGGCCCGCGATAGCTGGCAGGCCATGATGGTCTTCAGCATCGGCGCGGGGATCTACGAAGAGTTGCTGTTCCGGCTGATCGGCATCGCGCTATTGCACATGGTTTTGGTGGACGTGCTGGCCCTGCCCGAGAAAGCCGGCGCGGTGGGCGCGGTGGCCTTGTCGGCACTGGCGTTTTCGCTGTACCACTTCTCCGACAGCAATCCGTTCACGCTCAACAAGTGTTTGTTCTACACCGGCGCGGGGGTCTACTTCGCGGCCGTGTATGTGCTTCGTGGGTTCGGCATTGTAGCCGGGACGCACGCGGTGTACGACGTGATCGTCGTCACGCTCCAGAGCCTTTACGTGACCAACCACTCCTGATGCTTGCGCCGCCGCAATACACCCCGCAGCGGTCCGCCTCACAGCCGTCGGATAGAGAAAACACCGCCGTTTATTGAGCCCCGCGGCGCCCGCTTGATGCTGCCCGTCGAGCGTACTATGCTTGCTTGTTTGGTTCGCGGTTAGCCTTGAGACGCACAACACAGCTTGTATAGCGGAGCCCGCGTGTTGGCGTGTCACACGCCCAGCGGGCTTTAGAGCGGTTTGGATCGTGCGATGCGAATAAGTGAGATACTCCAACCCGAGTACATCAAGGTGCCGCTGGAGGCTTCGGACAAGCAGCAGGCGATCATGGGCTTGGTCGATCTGCTGTGCGACAGCGCGAAGATCGACGCCCGCCAGGAACTCAAAGACGCCGTCTGGCAGCGCGAGCAGACCCGCACCACCGGTATCGGCCACGGCATCGCCATCCCCCACGGCAAGTGCGCCGGGTGTGAGCGTTTGCGCATGGCGGTGGGCATCCCCGCGGCGCCGATCGAGTTCGGCTCGATCGACGGCAAGCCCGTGGACCTGATCATCCTCTTGGCAAGCCCGCCCGACCAGACTGGCCCGCACATCCAGGCGTTGTCCACCATCAGCAGGATGCTCAACGACCACCACTTCCACGCCGCGGCGTGCAAGGCCGGTTCCGGCCAAGAGGTCTACGACTTGTTTCTCCAACGCGAAGCACAGTGCGCCAGGTAGCACCGGGCGCGGGGGCGGCGGTGTACGTGCCTGCGAAGGGTGTGTACAAAGGGGTGTGTAAAAAGCACGCCGGCTGCAAACCCTTCAAGGGACGTGACCACGACCATGAAAAGATTGACGCTCAGCCTCGCCGTCTTGTGCGCGACACTCTCAACCCCCGCCCCGCTTCGCGCCCAACTGGGGGGCTTTGACCACAGCCGGTTCGACACCATCCTGCAACAAACCGTGAACGACGGGCGCGTCGATTACCAGGCGATCCGCCACCAACACCTGCGGGCCCTGGAGCAATACCTCAACAGCCTCGCTCAGGCCGATGTCAGTGGTCTGCCCCGCCAAGAGCAGTTGGCCTTCTACATCAACCTGTACAACGCGACCGTGATCCGTCTCGTGATAGCGAGGTACCACTCGGGCTACTCGCCGTCGGACAGCGGGTTTTCCTTGTTCGTGGAGCCGCTGGTGCGTCTGAAGGGCCGGACCATTTCACTCAATGATTTGGAGAACAAGGTCATCCGTCCCACGTTTAATGACCCGCGCATCCACGTGGCTTTGGTGTGCGCCGCGCGGTCCTGCCCGCCCCTGCTGCCCAGAGCCTACCGCGGTGATGATTTGGACAGAGTGCTTGAAGCCAACATGCGTCGGTTCCTCACCGACGTGACCAACAACCGCGTCGATCACACGACCAAGAAGCTGCGCTTGTCGCAGATCTTTGAGTGGTACGCGGACGACTTCGGCGGCAAAGCCCGCCTCGCCGAGTACGTCTCCCGCTATCGCCCCGATTCGGTGGCCGGATACTCGGTGGTGTTCATCCCGTATTCATGGGAACTGAATGACGTGGGCGGGTAAGCCGGCGTTTATCAGATTTACCACGGCGACTAATTTAGGCCGCTTCAACGCTATCGGACCCACCCTCGGCCCCTTGCCTAATCCCTACGACCGATTCAATCGATACAGGTGATACGCGATCGGTATCGCTGTAGGGAGCCCGTCATGCATGGACGCCTCAAGCAATTGGACATCCTCCGTGCAGTGGCGGTGCTGCTGGTGCTGGGTCGGCACATGCCGTCGCCCCCCGCTGACAGCCTGCCCGCGTCGGTTATGGCTGTGATGGGCGTGTGGCAGCAGTGCGGGTGGATCGGCGTGGACATGTTCTTTGTGCTCAGCGGGTTTTTGATCGCGGGGCTGTTGTTCCGCGAGTACCAGCGGCACGGCCGGGTCAGCCTCAAGCGGTTCTACGTGCGTCGCGGTTTCAAGATTTACCCGCCGTTCTACGCGTTGCTGCTGGCCACGCTGGTGTTCCGCCCGCTGACGGGTGGAGAGGTCTGGCCGCGCGCGGCGGTGGTGGAGTCGCTGTTCATCCAGAACTACAGCTACGGGCTGTGGGGACACACGTGGTCCCTGGCGGTGGAGGAGCACTTTTATTTTTTGCTGCCGCTGCTGCTGGTTGGGTTGTTGTGGTGGGCCAAGCGCAATCGCTGGGGCGCCCCGTTCGGCCCGCTGGTGGAGGTGTGCGTCGCGCTGGGGGCGGGGCTGCTGGCGTTTCGGGTGATCCACGCTTTGGTGGTGCCGTATAGCCACCGCACGCACCTGTTCCCCACGCATTTGCGCATTGATTCATTGATGTTCGGCGTGCTGTTGTCGTATTTTTATCACGCCCAGCCCGACCGGTTGCGGGCGTTTGTGCGGGGCAGTGCCAAGGTGATGGGGCCGTTGTGCCTGCTGTTTATCGCGCCGAGCCTGTTCCTGGATGTCAAAAATTTCTTTATGCACACGGTGGGGCTGACGCTGTTGTACCTGGGCTTCGGCGGGCTGCTGCTTTTGGCGATGTACGCGCCCCCGGCGCGGTGGCGGTGGCAGAGCCGGGCGGGGTCGGCGCTGGCGTATATGGGGTGTTACTCCTATTCGATTTATCTGTGGCACATCCCGTTTCGCCCTTGGGTGGTGCACGGGCTGGAGCAAGGCCTGGGGGTGTCCGTGCCGTATTGGGCCCAACTGCTGATTTATGCGGTCGGCGGTGTGGGGGCGGGGATTTTGCTGGCCAAGCTGGTGGAGATGCCGTTTTTGATGGTGCGGGACCGGTTTTTCCCCTCTCGGAGCCAGCCGATGGCCGGGGCGTCCACCCAACCGCGGCGGCCCCAGGCGGCGGCGGACGCTTTCCAGGGCGGATTGGCTGCGTTACCCACGGCACCGACCCCGGCCCCCTCGGTCCGGTCCGCTGCTTAGACGAGCGCTCGGATCGACGGTTGCACCGCTCTTGTGAGTGGAATCACGAACTTTATCGCTCGATAAGCGTCTAAATACGAGTCACAGCCATCTGATAAGGAAAGCCGCCTTCGCATTGGCTTCTTACAATTTGGAGTTTTTTTGATAAAATGAACTATGCAAATACCTTGCGACGTATATGATATATGGCCTGCGATGCCATCGGAGGATTACACCGCCTGGACAAATAACCGGTTATTAAGTTCAATAACATGCGGGCGCTGTCCGCGAGCGATTGTCCTTTGAGGGGCATTGAGACGATACTGCATCAGTACACGCGGCGGCGCTTGGATGAATTGACAAGGGTTACGATATGCTCGGTTTACATTTTGCCGACACCCGCGATGACGCCCCTCGGCGTGACGCAAAGGCTGCCCGTGAAATCCCCGCCGACGAAGCGGTCAGGGAAGAGAAAGAGACCTTGGGCGACGAGGTCAACGCTGTGCTGCTGGGGTTGTTGCCTTGGGGGATCTCGATTTTATTCCACGTGGGCTTGGTGTTGCTGGCGATTTTTGTGGTCTGGTCGACGATCGACTCGTTGAATCAGGAAGAGGAAGTGATTATCCCGATCGCTCGGCTAAGCGCCACGCCCGGCGCTCCGCTGACGATGAAGACCACGAAGAAGAAGATCAAGTCCCGCCAGCGTGTCATGACCAAGAGCGTGCGTGAGACGCCCACGAAGCTCAGCAGCAAGGTCGACGCGAAGATCCCGCTGATCGGCGCCGCCGGCGGCTCGCCCGGCAAGGCAAGCCCGTTCGGCACGACCATCCGCACCGACAGCGGCGCGCGTGCGACGATGTACGGCTCGGGCGGCAACGCCAAGCGTATCGCCTACATCATCGACGCCTCCGGGTCGCTGCTGGACTCGATGCCCTTTGTCATCAACGAGATCAAGCAATCCGTTAGCAAGCTGTCCGACGAACAGGCTTTTACGGTGATCTTCTTTCAAGGCGAGGAGGCGATCGAGATCCCGCCGCCGGGGCTGAAGAAAGCCGACTCCGAGAGCAAGCAGATGATCATGAATTGGCTGGACGTGGACAGCGGCAACGTGGTGCCCAGGGGCCGGTCCAACCCTGTCAAGGCCATCAAGGTGGCCCTGCGGTACAAGCCGCAGTTGGTGTTCCTGCTGTCGGACAACATCACCGGCCAGGGCCAGTACGAGATGGACCAGAAGCGGCTGCTGGCGGAGATCAAGAAAGCCAACACAGCCCACACCAAGATCAACACCATACAATTTTTGTACCCCGACCCGCTGACCCGCGTGGGCCTCAAACCGACCTTGGAACTGATCAGCGACAGCACAGGTGGGATCTACAAGTTTGTCGACGGGCGGGAGTTGGGGATCCAATGGTAGAAACGGCTGACCAAAATAATCGCGCCGTGCCAGGCGGTAGGGGCGTGTGGCGTTGGGGGGGCACGCTCGCGGTAGTGGTGGCTGTTCTGATAGCCGGTGCGCAGCTCGCGCACGCGGACGAGATCAAACTTGGCGGGTTCTGGATTTCCGATATCGGCGTCCAGGGCATCGAAGACGGGCAGATGGTGTACTACAACCGCGTGGGCACCGAGTTCCGCAGGCCGCTCGAAAACGTCCAGGGGCTTCGGCTGTCGACTTACCCACAGCTTGGCAAAGCCCACGAAGCCATCGCCAAAGGGAACGACCGGGCAGCCTTGATGGAGTTGCTGGGCGCTCGACAGAAGGCCAGCAACAAGTGGCTGCGCCACTGGGTAAGCCACCTGCTGGTTGGGGTGTACGATCGGCTCAACATGCCCAGCGACGCGTTGGATATCTACTTGTTGCTGGTGATCGAGGGCGCGCCCCGGTTTTATCTGGAGCACCCGCCTCTCGAATCGCTTCAAAACAGCCCCAGCGAGATTAAGTCCGCTTTGCGTGAGCGTATCCTCATGACGATGGATTTGGTCGACCCCTCGGGCCGCGAATCCGTCCGGTTGCTTTTAGAGGCTATCGATTCGGGGTCTGTTGCCACGCTGGGGCAGTTGGCGTTGGACCGGAGTGGGTCACCGCAATTGGCCACGATTACCAACCCCGCGGACGCCAGCCTTCCAGACGGCACCGCGACCAACGGTTTGTCCCAGGCGAGACTCACACTGCCCGTTGAGCTGGACATCGGCGACACCGTCACGGCGTTACTGATCGGCGGTCAGTATGAGCAGGCGCTAGCCAGGGCTGAAAAGATCATGAGCAACGACCGCCACCACCTGCCGATGCGTCTGTACCAGCGTGGTGTGGCTCAGATGGCCCTTGCCCAAGCGGCTGAGGACGATAAAAAGTACTTGGATGCTGGCCTGAGTTTTATGAGTGTGGTCGCTTATTTCCCCACCAGCGGCTTTGTCGGGCCCAGCCTGGTTGAGGCGGGGTTCGTCCACAGCCGGATCGGCCGCAGCGACACGGCGGCCAGGCTTTACGAAAAAGCGGCCACCGTCATTGATGCCCAGGAAGATCCGCGTTACGCTGACAGGCTACAGCAGTTGGCCAACGGGCTTGACCCCGCAGAGGGTCGGCCTGAATAAGGGCACCTATACCACCCAAGGAGAGCCTGCTTATGTCTCGTGGATTGCGCATGTGGTTAGCCACTGCGATACCGCTGCTGACAGCCTCGCCCCTGTTGGCTCAGGACGGCTCGGCGGTCTCGTACAGTTGGTTCCGGATGTTCTTGTGGTCCGACGACCTGATCGGCTTGCTGATGATCTGGGCGATCATCCTCATGTCGGCGGTGAGTATCGGCTTGATGATCAAGTTCCTGATCGACTACCGGCGTGTGACGATCGTGCCCGAGGAAACGCAGCAGAGTCTCGAAGGCATGCTCAGTGAAAAGCGGTACCGCGAGGCCATCGAGTTCGCCGCCAGCGACCCCAGTTACTTGGGCAAGGTCGTCAGTGCGGGCCTCAACGAGGCCAGCAACGGCTACGGCGCCATGGAGCGGGCCATCGAGGAGACCGGCGACCTTGAAACGACACGTCTGCTGCGGCCGATCGAGTACCTCAACGTCCTAGGCAACATCGCCCCGATGATGGGGCTGTTCGGCACGGTGTACGGCATGATCGTGGCGTTCCAGAAGCTTGTCGAAAGCGGCGGCAAGCCCGACCCGGCCAAGCTGGCGGCGGGCATCTCCACCGCGTTGGTCACGACCTTCTGGGGGCTGGTCGTGGCGATCCCCGCGTTGTCCGCTTACGCGCTGATCCGCAACCGGATCGACGCGATGGCAACCGAAGGGCTGCTCACTGCTGAGGATTTGATTAAGCCGTTCAAGCCAGGCTCTAAGCGGACAAGTTCCAGCGCGGGCGCAGCCGGTGGCGGCGCCCCGGCGCCCCGGCCCCGGCCGACCACACGGGCCGCCGAAAGACGCTGAACACGCCACGCCCAAGCAACCCCCACCCCGATCGGACGCTGACGGAGCGACGCCATGTCAAAGGTCCATAAGAAAGGCCCCACCAGCCCGGCGATGAACATGACGCCGATGATCGATGTTGTGTTTCAGTTGCTCGTGTTTTTCATGCTCGTCAACAACATCATCTCCGAAGAAGCCGTGCAGATGATCGTGCCGGACCTGGAGAACCCCAAGACCCGCGAGCTGGGCGAAGAGAACCGCATCACCGTCAACGTAGCCCCTCAGTCGTACGACCCCGTCCGGCAGATCGGCGACCTGAACATCCCCGGTGAAGCGGCGACCGTAAAGGTGGGCCTCGAAGTATTTGAGCTCGACGACATGGAGGGCGTCACCGAAGCCCTCAAGGACGCCAAGAGCCGCAACGAAAACATCGAGGTCCTCCTGCGAGCCGACAGCGGCCTGTTCTACGACGAGGTCCAGCCCATCATGCAGGCCATCACCAGCGCCGGCATTGTCAAAGTGAATCTCGTGGCGTACCTGCCCGAAAACAAGAGGTAGCCCGCGATGCCCGCCACCCCACCCACGCTCGACACCGCTGACAACCTGGACATGCTCGAGGGCGACGAGCAGGTTGTCCACCACGTCTCCCAGCAAGAAAAACGCAGGAAGCAGCGGGACACGGGCGGCGACGCGATGCAGCTCAACCTCACGTCCATGATCGACGTCGTCTTCCAGTTGCTGATCTACTTCGTCGTGACGGCCAGTTTCACCATCGGTGAGGGCGTCATCACCGCCAAGCTGCCCAGCGGCCCGGGCACGCCCCAGCAGAGCAAGCAGCCGCCCGAACGGCCCCTGGAGATTATCCTCAACACCGGCGGCGACATCGGCACTGAATACAGGGTTTCGATCAAAGGGCTGGCCGGTCAGCCACGCAGCTTCACCGAGCTATCCGATACGCTGATCCAGCTCCAGTACGACCCACAGCGTGGCCTGAACGGGGCGTACAAGCCCGACAACCCCGTGATCATCAAACCCGACGTCAGCGTGCGGTGGCAGCACGTGGTCAACGCCTTCAACGCGGCTGTGCGGGCGCGTTACTCCAACGTCAGCTTCGCTCAGGCCGGGGCCGAGGAGCAGTAGTATCCACGGAAACCGCGAACACACCCCGCACGGGCGGGGTATCAAGCAATGAATAACGTTAGATTGACGATGCGTCCGCGTCCGGAAAAAATAGACCGTTGATCAAGGCGGGAAGGTCCCGCCACCTCACGCCCGCGGCTCGTTGCGGGCGGGTGTGTGCTGATCCTGAGACAGATAACAAGACCACGCGCCGAACACATGAAACGCTACCGCTTCTACACCGTCGCTGCCGGCTGCTTGGGTGCCCTGCTTGTCACCGCGTCGCCCGCTGTGGCGCAGGTGGCGTACTTGGACCAAGGGACGCTGATTGAGTCGTTGGCCAATGAGGGGATGAGCGAGCTGTTGGATCGCTTGGCCGAAACCGACGCCCAGCAAGACCCCGTCGCCGCGCAGCTGATCGAAACCGCCCGGCTCCACGCGCGGTACACCGACGCGCGATTGACCCGTGAGGACCAGTTGGCTGCGTTCGACCAGATGACCCAGGCGATGCGCCGGCTCATCAAGCAGCACGAGGATCACGAGAGCCGCCCGATGTGGCAGACCAAGCTGGCCGGGTTGCTGCTATTTGAAAAACTCCAGGCCCAGCAGCAAAACGCGGCGGCGTATTACGAGTTTGGCGTTCCCACCGCGCCGCAGCGTCAGGCGTTTGAAGAGGTGGTGCCCGAGGCGTTGGAGCTGCTGTCGGACGCGGACGCCACGTTCTTCCGGCTTAAAAGCCAACTGCCGCAGGAGCCGGACCACGAAGAGAAGCGCGTCTTGACCGGGCTGTGGGCGCGCATGATGGAAGAGTACTACGGCATGCGGACGCCGTTTATGCTCGCGCACGCGGCTTACTACACCTCGCTGCTGCCGTACGACCACCCTTATTACAAAGACCTGAACAACCCCAAGATCCCCCGCCAAGAAAAAACACCCCAGGGTGAGAGTGTCCGGCTAAAGCGTTTGGCGGTTGACAGCCTGGGCCCGCTGATCAGCGATACGGACGACCCCTACGGGGTTCGCTTGTCCGCGATGTGTTTAGCCGGGCGCGCGATGCTCGACCAGCCCACGCAGGTCAACCAGGCGGTCGAGTATTTCGACAAGATCAACCAAGCGGGCACACTGGACTTCAATCACCTGCTTAGCCAACTGGCCAAAGCGGTGGCGCTGGATCAGACCGGCCCGCCCGGCCCCGCGGACCAGTTGCTGGCGAGGCTGGTGGGCCACCCATTGGTCAAGCAGAACTTGCTGATCCGGCTGCTGCTGTTCGACGAGGTCCACAAGCTTCGGTTGGCCCGCGCCCGCCGCCTGCCCCCGGAGAGCCAGACCGCCGCTTTGGCGCAGGCGTACAAGCCTTACGAGGACCTGCTGACCGACCCGGCGTTGGGGGAGAACGCGATCGGTCTGAAAAACTACGTCTACAAACGCTGGGAGGAGATGATCCAACCCGGTACGAACACCGCCGACCTGCCCGCGACCGTGGTAGCGGCGGCGGGCGAGATGTCCCGCTTGCGTGGCGAAGCCCTGACAGGCCAAGCCCGGCAACTCGAAGAAGACGGCAAGGAGCAGGAAGCCGAGGCGCTCTACGCCCAAGCCAAGCCGCTGCTGGAGCGGGCGATGTTGATCAACAACGAGTTGCTGGCCCGCATCGACCTGACGCCCCGCACGCGCGCCGGGGCCATGTTCAACGTCGCCATGGCCGGGTACCAGCTATCCAGGGGCGACTCGGATCAGCAGATCGCCGCGGGCCGGGTGTGGACGGATTTGGCCCAGCAGTTGCCCGACCAGCCCCTGGCCGAAACCGCCATCGACTCGGCGGTGAAGGTGCTTCGCTTTTTTTACGACATGGAGCCCAAGCCCGAAGGCGTGGTCGAGGCGTACGAACACGCCGCCGACGTGCTGTTCAAGCACTTCCCCACCACGCCCACCGCCGATCAAGAGCGCGTCTACTTCGCCTTCCACGTGCTTGAGCCGCGCGGCGAGTACAGCAAAGCGGTCCAGCTATTAAGCAAAGTGCCCAAGGACCACCCGCTGTACTTTGAGGCCCAGCGTGAGCTGTTGGGGAACCTGAACGAACTCTTCCAGAAAGCGGAAAAACCGGGCGACAAGACCGTCGCGGGCAACCGGCTGGTGGAAGCGGCGGGGCGTGTGGTTCAAGAGGCCAAAGCCCTGGCGCCCGGAGCCCCCGCGCAGCTCCAGCAAGATGCGCAGTCCGCTCACGGCGCCGCGAGGCTGATCCTGACCGACGTGGCGATCGCCAACGGCAACACCGATCAGGCGATTAAGTACCTCCAAGGCTTTGAGGAAGAGTTTCAGTCCAACACGGAGCTTGTCCGGCTGGGGCTGTCGAAGCGGATCGTGGCCCTGGCGCAGTCGGGCAACTTCGGCGAGCTGGTCGCGCAGGCCAAACGCATGATGGACCTGTTCCCCAACGACGCCGCTGCGGTGATCGACGAGGTGTTGACCGATCTGAACCAGCGGATCGACCGGCTGCGGCACGACGTCCAGGAAGTCAAAGTCCAAAACGAAAAAATGCGGATGGAGAAGCAGACCCAGAGCTACGCCCAGGCGGCGCTGATGCTCTCGGAGTTGCTCATGGACTGGGCTGTGCGCCAGGGCTTCGCTCAAGAAGACCTGCTGCCGTACAAGCTTGGCCTGGCCAAGGCCAACTTGTTGGCCGACCAGCCTAAGGTCGCGATCGACATCATCGAGCCCATGCTCGAAAAGTTGCCCAACGACACGGACTTAATCCACAGCATGGGCGAGGCGCTGTTCACCATCGGCGACGAGCAGGCGATGCTCGACGCGGCGACGTACTACGACCGGCTGATCGGCGGGCTGGGGCCGCCTTACCCGGCGCTGTGGTGGAACGCCTGGATGCGGCGGCTTCAGATCATGGACAAGCTGGGGCAATCCGTTGAGGACGTTCCGCTGCGCGTGCGCGCGTTGGAACTGACAGACCCGAACCTGGGCGGCGAGCCCTACCGGTCCGAATTCAAGCGGCTGCAAGTGAAACACGCGATCCAGTAGACTGTTTTTTGTTTCGGTCATTCAGGCCAAGAGGAGAGTCATGGACTACAGGACCATCGCCGGCACGGACCTAAAGGTGAGCCTGCTGGGCTTCGGTAATTTTGTGTTCGGCACCAATTGGTGGGGTGAGTTTAGTGACGAGCAAGGCATCGCCCTGCAGAACCGGGCGGTGGACCTCGGCGTGAACTTTTTTGATACGGCCGCGGCCTACGGCAACGGCCGGGCCGAGCGCCTCTTGGCCCAGACCATCCAATACGCCGGGCGCGACAACCTCGTGGTTTCCACCAAGTTCGGCTACAACTTCTACAACGACCCCGGCGAAGAAGGCGGGCACCGCGAACGCAAGCAGGACTTCAGCCCCGACTTCCTGCGGTACGACTTGGAGCAATCGCTCAAACGGTTGGGGATCGACTGCGTTGACCTGTACCAGGCCCACAACCTGAAGCTGCCGCAGTACCAAGACGACCTGTTCGAGACCTTGGCCCGACTAAAAGAGGAAGGCAAGGTCCGCTACTGGGGCGTGGCGCTGGGCCCGGCGATCGGTTGGCGCGAGGAGGGCTACAACGCGTTCATCGACCACGACGCGGCTGTCGTCCAGACCGTTTTCAACATGTACGAGCAAGACCCCGGCCGGGAGTTTTGCCAGATCGCCCAGCAGCGCAGGAGGGGCGGGGTGATCGCGCGCGTGCCCACCAACTCGGGCATCCTCGACGAAGAATTTAAGTCAACCGACCACAAATTCCCAGAGTCGGACCACCGCAAGTTCCGCGACCGGAACTGGCTGGTGTACGGGTTAAAGAAGAACGACATCATCAGGCCCATCGCGCGGAAGATGGGCTGCTCGATCCGTCAACTCGCGACCAAGTGGCTGGCGAGTTGGCCCACGCTGTGCTCGGTCGAGCCGAATATCTTGTGTGAAGCGGACCTCGCTGAATTCGCCCAGGCCTGCGACGGGGATTACCTATCAAGCGAAACCCTCGCCGAGATTGACCGCATTTACGCCACGGACTTTGATCTTGGCGACGACGCCCACCCTTGTGATTGGAAGTCCAGCACAAGCTCGACCGGCACCGTGCGCAGCGAATACCAGCCGCCGAGGGTGACGGTGTAGCGCCGGCTCCACGGAAGCATCGTACGGACTCGCCGGTTGGGTGGCGGCGTCACGACCCTCCGCCTTGGCTGCGGTCGTTATTTCTGTGGCGGTGCTAGCTCTTCTACAGCTTGTGTTTCAGACGCGGGGGTTTGGGGCGCGGGTGCGTCATTGCCGTTGTCGTCCGGCTCTTCCATGTCTTCCATGGGTTCTGCCCTGTCTTCGGCTGCTTGGTTTTCTTGTTCCGGCTGTGCCTCTTGTTCCGCGGACGGTTTTTCAAGCCAGATTTCACGCAGCAGCTCCACCAGCGGGTCGTTGGCAACGCGTTCGCTGGCCAAGTCCAAGCCGTATTGGGTCAGCCCGTCTTCGTCGGCTTGATACCCGATATACGCCAGCATCAGCGCGGACTCGTATCCGCTGCCCATCTCCGCGGCTTTCATCAGCCCGTCTCGCACCCACTCCAGCCGGTTCGAGCTGGGCAGCAGCTTCGGGTCGTACCTCGCCGCGATCAATTCCGGGTGGCGCTCGAACAGCGCGCGCATGCTCAACTCCGCCGAGCGGATCATGCCCGCGCCCAGTTGGGCGTGGATCAGCCCCACCCGTCCCATCGGGTTGTCGGGGCCCAGACGCACCGCCTGCTGGAAGTGGTCTTGGGCGTCGAGGTACTTGCCGGTTTGAACCTCGCCCTGGGCTTGCTGGATCAGCCGATTGACATAGCTGTCGTTATCACCAGCCAGGGATTGGACCCTGGGCAGGTCGTAATCGAGTGTGTCGAGCAGTCGCCCCAGCGTCCCCAATCGGCGGGTGCCGGGCTGGGGGCGTTCTGTTTGGCCTTGGGCCTGCTTCGCGGTCGGATCACTTGGCAGGCCGTCGCCGCTGTCCTCTGACGGGTCTTCCTGTGCCTGGCCGGGCGTGGCCGGCGGCTGGGCGGTCTTGATCTGTGACAGCATGTCCACGTAGGCGTTCCGGCCCTCTGCCCCACCCGTTGAGTCCAGAGCGTTGAAGATGCCCGCCTCGATCGCTGCGAGGCGATTCTGATCGGTGATCGCCTGTTGGCCCATCTGCATGCGATCGACCATGCCCAGCATCTGCCTGCCCAGCTCGACCGACGGCGGCGCGACCGGCGTTAGGCTCCGCGGCTCGGCCATCTGTACGGGTACGCGGCTGTCCGCTTGCGGCTGTGTCATCTCGGCTGCGGCTTCTTCTTGCTGTTGTCCCAGGTTTCGGCGGCGCAGCCCCAGCAGCGGTGACGCGTTGACTTCTAAAACATCGCCTTCGGGGCTGGTGACCACCGCGACCCGTTGCTGGTAATCACTTGGGCTGATGGCTGAAGGGGTGAACTCATCGCGTGATTGGCCGAACCCGCCTGGCTGGTGTGTTTGGACATTCACGCCGGCGTAGCGGTAGGGGGCCGCATCGCCATCGCCGGCACCAACGCCGTAGGTATTGGCGCCCGACCCGCTGGTGGCCGATGGCACGGTGCCGTAGAAGTCGCGGTACACGCCGACCTGCGGGTTCAACTGCCCCGTGGTGTACGCGCCGCCTGGCGCCGGCGACAGGCTCTGGGCACGGAAGCGGAACAGGTCGTCCGCCCCGCCCAGCCCACCGCGGAACTCGGAAGCCGACGTGTAGCCCACGTCGCCTCGGAAGTAGCCCAGGCCCGGCACGTTGCCCGTGACCAAGTCGTTGCGCGCGCCGTAGTCGGGCACCTGCTGGGGTTGGTTCACCCCGCCGCTACCCTGCTGAAGGTTCGCGTCGATGGCTTGGCCGTTGCCCACGTAATGCTGCCCGAGTGCCGGGGCACCCCAGAGCGTCGTCATCAGCCCACACACGCCCGCTACACGGATAATAATTTGTGGTGTCATCAGTTTTCGCACAGCTAAATACTCCCCATAAATAAGTCGCGCAGCCGGCCCGCCTCGGGCTTAACGGCTCTACACAATTTCGACCACCACGTAGCGTTTTGTGCCGCGTGGCAAATCAACCTTGACCGAATCCCCGACGCGTGTCTTCATCAGCGCTTCGCCCATTGGGCTCATCGTGGTCACCTCGATCTCGTCGCTGTCGAAATTCCCACTGGCCTCGCCCACAAGCTTGTACAGGTCTTCGCTGCCGTTGGCTTCGTCGCGCAGACGGACCACGGACCCGATGAACACAATGCCCTCGGGGATATTCGCGTCGTCGGCCACCTGCGCCGTTTTGATCCGCTCTTCGAGCCTGCGGATCTCGGCCTCGTCCATCGCCTGGTCTTCCCTGGCCGCGTGGTACTCGGCGTTTTCTTTCAGGTCGCCCAGCGCGCGGGCCTCTGCGATCCGCGTGACGATCTCGGGCCGGCGGCTCTTGAGATGCTCAATCTTCTCTGTTAGTTGTTGCTTCTCATCCGCGGTGATGAATTCCATGGCGATCGCTCCGAGAGTGTTCTCTTAATGTCCGTACAGTCTTAGCTACGTGTGGTGTGCAGCGGCCGCAGTGGATTGTAGCCGCTAACGGCTCCGTCAAAGTCACGACCGAAACGCATGTTATTATCTTATCTTATGGAGGGTAGTTGTCATAGCGCTTTTTTGTCAAATGAAAGCGTCCCGCCACACGAAGCTCGCGGATGGAAACCGTGGGCTTCGAGCACACTCACATGCAGAATCGCTTAAGCGGCGTGTCGCACGCCCTGACGGTCATCCACGCGCGCGTTGAATACGTTTTAGCGCTAAGATCAACACCCAACTCACGGTAGCGACGGCAAACACGCCGACGATTTGCGTCGCCCAAGGGCCGGGCGACCAATTGGCATCCGGCGTCGACATTGCCCACATCGCTTGGATCGGGCTGACGCGCATCGGCCAAGCCACTCGCGCCTCAGCCGTGCCGGTATTCAAAAGCCCCATTAAAAGCGGTTCACCCACCAGCAGCAGCACACACGCCACCATCGCCCACGCACGGATGTACCCGTGTCGCGATCGCTGCCCCACCGCCGCCACTGCGCCGGCGAGCAGCCCCCACGCCCCTATCGCCGCGACCAACCAGGCAACCTGTGAGACATGCCATCCCGCCACAAGGCGCAGCGGCCAAATCGTGGCTTGCAGCACCAGCACCAAACAGAACCAATCCAGTAGCAGCCGCCACGCCCCGGGCCCGCGACCGGTCCTGCCCGCCGCGGTGTGTTGAGACAGACGAAGCATCGGCCACAACAGTGACATCCCAATCATACAGGCGAACACCAAGACCCTCGCCGCGCGCAGGCCGCCGCCCATGCCCAACACCGCCAGCCAGTTCACCAGCAGCCAAAAGCACCACGCCAAGATGAGAAGGCGGGGACACGGAACGCGGCGATTCATGACGCCGGTCACAGCGGAACGCGCCTGTTGTGATGGATTGGTTTGATCACCGGGCGCCGGCTGCCCGGTTGGCAACGCGGGTTCGGGTGGGTGTGGCGGCGGTACGGGCAGCGGTTCTGGCGGGTCTAAAGTCACCGAGAAAAAGTGTACCCCGCACCCAGGCGCGTGTCGCTATCGTAAGGCTGGCGCACGAAGACGGTCGCGCCGTAGACGTCCACGACCTTCCCACCCGCGTCGATCACGCCACGCTGGCGGTACACCTCGTTGAGACGCGACAGCTTCGTCTGCGCGTCGGGCTCAATCACCTGCTCCATACCCGGCGGCAAGCCCCACCGCACCATCCCTTGGGCTGTGCGCAGCAACAGGCGTATACGCCCCTGTGCGTCGCGGCCGCTGACGTCAACACAACTGATCTGCTTCACGTAAGGCTGACCGTTCAGTAGGTGAACCAGGTCCAACCCGGCCCGCAGGTCGCCGCCTGGCCAGACCTGCCCCGCCTGGGCGGGCGCCTGGGCCACGCCCACGACCACCGGCAGCCCCAGTTCCGCCAATTGCCCACGCAGGTACAGCCCGGGCAGGCGCACGCCGTCTCTGCTCACCAGGTGGTACCCGTCCCGCCCCTCAACCACCGCCACCGGGGCACGGTATACCGCCTCGACCAGCAACCGCCCGTCCGACGACCGCCGCACCCGGTTCACCCGCTCTACCCATGGGCTGACCGACAGCACCAGCACCGCCCGCTCCAAGCCGTCGTGGTCGAACGGGTCTTGGTACACCTGGTCAGCCACCGATTGGCAGAGCTCTTGGTACACGATCGGGTTCATCCAGCTTGGCGCGTCGACCAACTCAACGCGGCTCGCGTCAACGCCCGTGGCCATGCCCCGCGCGGTGTAGGCTTTGAGGTATCGCTGCCCATGCACCCAGCCGAACCCCACGCCCACCGCCGCCGCCGCGATCAACACCAGCTTGAGCCGCCCCAGCGTCCGCCGGGGCTCCCACGGACGAGGCGACCACGCAGCGGGCGATTGTCTTGTCCGCCGTTTCGTTTTTTTCTTGCCTAAAAACCAGCCCATCGGTTCAGCCTCCCGTGATGGTCCACTGTGACGGTCTCAATTGTATCTTCGAGGTACATCGGCAAGAGAGCGTGTGATTCAACAATCAGGGGTAGGGGGCTTACGTTGGGCGGAGTCGGGTGTCGGGCACTGCTGGGCGGTTTCCAGTCACGGGTACCGGGTGCGGTAAAATTTGAAAACTGAAGAAGTAATCCGGTGAATGGGCGCCCCTATGATGCAATACCCGCTTGATAAAGATCGTCAGGGAGAAGGATTTGAAGTTACAGCCAAGCGACAAGTCTCCGGCCCAGGCAGGGACGAGGGGTTAACCCCGACACACGCACTGCTGAAAGGGTTTGAGCCACGATGAAGAAGATCGTTGTGATCGGGAACGGCAGGTTTGTGATCGATTGCCTCAACGTGATGCGCGCCGCCGCGGACGCAAGCGTTGAACTGGTGGTCTCGGACCCGAAGTATTCAGCGATGGGGGTTTGGTAGAGAAGTATTGCGCCCAGCACGGCATCGAGCACATCGAGACCGAGAAGATCAATACGGACCGGGTCGTCCAGGCTGTCGAGTCGGCTGAACCGGATTTCCTGATGAGCGTATTCAACATGCGTATTATCAAGCCGCGCCTGCTCGCGCTGCGCGGGGAGGGGCAAATGCCATTACTGCAATGGTTTTGTCAGGTGTAGGTATTCGAGTGTCCGCTTGGTGTCAGGGTCTAGAACCTGTTGGTGATCAAGTTGCTCAAAACCAAGATTGCGGTATAGCCTGACCGCGGCTTGATGATCGGGGTTTACTTCTAAGACCAGTCGTTTGCAGCCAAGTTTTTTGCCATCCTGGATCGTTTGTTCTAACAACCCTTGGCCTAGCCCTTGTTTGCGTGCCGTTGGCAGAATCGCAAGCCGGCTAACGTAATAATCGTTTGCCTCGGTGCGCATCATCACCTTGTTGGCCAATTGTGTACGGTGTCGTACGGGCGAGGCCTTCGCAAACAGATCGTTCTTGCTCATGATCATTGCTGTGCGCAGGCGGAGATTAGTAAGATCCGTTCCAGTTAAGGCTGCGATCATTCCAATTAATTCGCCTTTTGCGATCTCCAATCGGCAGCGTGTGATTGGGAAATCGCCGGCTCCCTGTTCGATCAAGGAGCGTTGTGTTTTTTTTGCCAGAAGAATATCGCCATAAACAAAGCTGTCATACGGAGCGGAGGCCAATGCGGCCAGGTTGATCAAAGTATCGATGTATTCGATCCGCATTGGCAGACTCCGTTACGTGTCTAGGTGCTACGATGATCTTGCTGTGTGTTGTTTATAAGAGGTAAACATTCGATCTTTACTAGCGATATGGGAACTCGCTACTGCGTAAAGGCCGATCGTGGGTTCTCTTCAGTAGACTCGTATTATGAATTACTCTTTACCGTGTAGTTAAACTTGAGTCGGCTTTTGATCCCTTCGCCATCGATCTGATGCGCTCCACGATCGGTCGATAAACTAGACATAATACGGCGTTCAGTATTCGTGGGCGATTTTTTGAGGGGGTTTCGCACATGGCGTTCTTAGTTGTCCGCTTTGGCTGCGGCGAACGCGATAATCCGTCCAATGGTGTCCAGGTTGTCGAGGTTCACATCGGTAGGGTTTATCTTGAACCTACCCTCGGACTCGATAAATGTGATCAATTCGACCATGCTGAATGAATCTACGAGGCTGGATGAAAAAAGCGGCGTCTGGTCATCGATTGTGCTGGTGTCTAAGCCGATCGTGCCGTTAAAGTATTCGATGAGTGATTCGCGTGTTAATGGCATGGATGCATCCCCCGGCTGTCTGGTCGTCGTGCACGCCCAGACGGCGTTTCAAGTAAATAGTTCAGCTTTTGCCCTCTAGTATTTTCAACAAAGCCTTCCGGTCCACCTTGCCGTTGGAATTATGCGGCAGGTTGGGCATAAACCGGATTTCCCGTGGAATCATATAAGACGGCAACCGTGTTTTCAGGTTTTCGCGTATAGGGGCCTGGTCTTTCTCGGCAGCGCCCAGAAACGCCACGATCCCCTCGGCGCCGCTGGGTGTCACCGGCCACCCCAGCGCGACAGCCTGGTCTACCGCCGCCGCTTGCCGTAGCGCCGCTTCGATCTCTCCCAGTTCCACACGGTTGCCGTGGATTTTAATCTGATGGTCGATGCGCCCCATATAAACCAAAGGTTCGCCGTCGCTGGACCGTCGAACAAGATCGCCGGTGCGGTAATACACGGCGTCTTTTCCCGGTGGGGTTACAAACGCGGCCGCGGTTTTTTCCGCGTCTTGCCAGTAGCCCAGCGCCACTTGAGGCCCCGACATCAGCAACTCACCGGCCTGGCCGGGCGTCACTTCTTGCAGAGACTCGTCAGCCACGAGGACGGACATGAACGGGTAGGGTTCGCCGATGGGCACCACACCGTTTTCGCATTCAGCGGGCGACCGCTGCTCGTCCCAGCGGTAAAGCGTGCAAGCCAGGGTTAGCTCGGTTGGCCCGTAGAGATTTTCCACGATCGAGTCTGAAGCGGCTTTGGCCCAGGCGCTTGCGACGTCGGCCTGCAACGCCTCGCCGCAGAACAAGCTGACCCGGAGGCCGGGGTAGGCGTCCGCCTCCAATAGCCCCAGCTTTTTCATCAGCAATGCGGACGAAGGCACCGAGAACCAGACGGTGATCTTAGACTCATTGATGTACGCCGC
Source organism: Phycisphaeraceae bacterium (assembly GCA_029260715.1). Classification (GTDB taxonomy): domain Bacteria; phylum Planctomycetota; class Phycisphaerae; order Phycisphaerales; family Phycisphaeraceae; genus OFTM12. Next base: position 126,367 of record JAJDCS010000013.1, read on the forward strand.
CGGCGTGAGCAACTGCATCTTCGACGGGCAACACACGCACGCCCCCCGTTCCCACGCGACGAACATGTCGAACAAAGACAGATCAAAGACCATCTCAAACATCTGCGAGAACCGATCGTTCTCCGTGATGCTGTAGCGATCAACCATGGCGTCGATAAAGTGGTTGATGTTGCGGTGCGCGACCATTACGCCTTTGGGTTGACCGGTGCTGCCGGAGGTGAATAACACGTATGCGATACCGTCGGGGTCGGCGGCCCCCCACGTCAACGCCGTGGCTGGTGCCAGATCGCCGGCGCCCAAAACACGGTGTTGAGGCCAACGCTGGGCGAGCGGCTGAACGTCTTGGCGGTCGGGGAAAATAAGCAGCAGCGTGCGATCGACGCCTTCGAGAACCCGGTCAAGCTGGCGTTCCCCGGCTGAATCAACGATCACCGCGCGACACCCGGATCGCTGGAGCATGTTGCGTGTGCGGTCGGGCGGGAAGTTCGGGTTTAACGGGACGTACCCGTGTCCGCGGAACAGCGCCGCAAGCACACCGGCGAAGGTGGCCGGCGACCGGTACGCAAAAACCGCCGTCAGGGGCGGGGCGTCCGAAGGCTCGTGCCGTTGAAGCGTGGCGGCCAACGAAGCGGCTTGCTCGTACAACTGGTCATATGTCAAACACAGCCCGCCCGCCTCAAGCGCGGGGCGGTCGGGGAAACGCTCACGCGAATGAATGAAACCGGACCTCAAGCTGCGGGTTGATTCCCTCATCAAAGGCACTTTTCTGATGTCTGTGAGCTAAAGCTCTCCCGTTCCCTTGACAGCACCCAGTTATTGCTGGCTTAATCGCCCCGCCGGTGAGGCCCAACACCACCGCGTTATCACGCGGGCGGAGACAGAAACAACATTTTAGCCAGCACGCGACAGCTTGTATAGACGCTGTCGTTGCCCATAACAAACGGGTAGCCGCAGGTCACGAATAAGAACGTGGTCGCTACAGCCGCGCACCGCCCCAGCGGCCGATCAAAGAATTTCCAGCCACGCCTCTTTCGATAACGCAGCCATGTCTGGAAAACGATCAGCCCTGTGGCATTATAAAGCCCCCACACGATCCAATTCCACGACGCGGCGTGCCAAAATGCGATAACAATAAACGTGGCATACGCTGCGATGTACGGGTTGCGTCGCAGACCCAACGCCGGCATGTAGATATAAGCCATGCACCAGTTGACCAGCGACATGTGCCAGCGCTTCCAGAAGTCGCTGATATTCGGGGCAAGGATGGGCCAATTGAAGTTTTCCATGATGCGCAAGCCGAACAGGCGGCTGGCGCCGATGGCGATGTCCGAGTACGCGCTGAAGTCCATGTACGTGGTGAGGTAGACCGTGGTCACGTACAGCCATACCGCCGGCGTTGTGACAGCGCTGTCGTGGCCGACTTGCCAGGTGGTCAAATCGCCGAACCCGTTGGCCAGGACCATATCGCCGATCACAAGCTTTTTGATGAGTCCCTGGAAGATCCGCGTCGTGCCTTGGGCCAGAGACTGGATGCTGACGCTTTGCTCGCGGTTGGCGATGAAGTGGTCCAGCCGTTCGATGGGCCCGGCGGTGAAGATCGGGAATAAGAAGATGTAGCAGCAAAACGTCTGGGGCGACCTGTCTTTGATGTTTCCTCGCCCGGTTTCGATCGCGTAATGGATCAGCTTAAAGGTGAAGTAGCTGATACCCAACGGGATCACAAGATCGTGAGGCGCCGCTTCGCCCGATGCCGCGGCGACCAGCGGCGGGGCGTATTTGAAGTACGCCAGGTAGCCCAGGATCGCCAGGATCAGCCCGGGCGTCACCCACCGCCACGCCGATCCCTCAGCCGCCGCTTTCGGCGCCAACAGGTAAAACAACAACGCCCACCCCGCGAGAACGACAACGCCCACCGGCTCCAAGCTCAGCAGGTAGCCGAACGAGGCAAGGGCTAGAAAACCCATCCGGAAGGGGCGGGGGATCGCCCAAAACGCGGCGACACACGCCGCCAACACGAACCAATAAATAGGAGTTTGAATCAACGTTTACAAGCCCCCCGTCAGAAACCTTCGTATTGAAACACCCGCGACCCACCGACCAGCCCCGCCAACCGCAGCAGCGCCAAGAACAGCAGCGACCCCATCACCGCGATCTGCAAGGCCACGCCTACAACTGTGCCGAATCGTCTCATGGCGTGTCTTTCTCCAACGTTGACGCGGCTAACCCAGCCAGCCTATCCGCGAATAAATCCGTGTACCGGCTTTCAACCTCGGCGTTATCAACATGCACATAATCGAGGAAGTGGTCCGGCGCAAGGCCGGCGTCTTCGTTGAGGTTCCAGTAGTGCAGGCCCTGCAGCTCGCCCCATTGTTGCAAATAGCGGCGGTGGTCTTGGATCATCTCGGCGCTGCGCAGCCGCAGCGCGTTGGGGTTTTCGGGTAGTTCTAAAAGGACGACCTCGGCGTGGCTGCGGCTGCGCAGCCGTTCGAACATCCGATCAAGGATGGCCCTGTTGCGGTCACGCTGATCTTTGTAATTGGCGAGGTAGGCAGTGATTTTCTCGGATTCTTTTTTCCACTTGGCCTCGCTCAAGGGCTGACGCGGGTCGAAGTGTTCCGGGATCGGCCCCAGCAGCAGTTGCTTCATGAATTTATGATTCACACGGTGTGCATAGTAGCGCCAATGATCGACGAAGTAATTCCCGGTCCGTAGCGGCATCGCCCGAGCCACGCGCGCCAGTTCGTCGTTGTACACAGGCGTATCCAGCGCCAGGCGGGGCAGTTCCGCGATCTCGGCCAACTCTTGCTCGGTCTGAGAGAGGTGGAACTGCCCGATCTGCAAAACCACGATGCCGTTGAAGCCGTCGTCGATCAGGTCCATTAAGCCGACCATCTCGATCAGATTCATCCCCTTGGCGGACAGGTCGTATACGGACACGGCCCGGCCGACTCGCTTGGACACCGTCGCTTCAACCGCCGCCCAGTCCGTGATCAAATCACGAGTCGCCGAATCGCCGAACACCACCACCGCGAACGACTGTGGCCCAGCCTGGGCAAGCCGCATCGCACGGAACGAAACTTCCGTCTGATGGTCGGCGTGGACGGTCATCCAGTAGCGGTAATCAACCCCCGCTAACCGGTTGGGCGTCACGAACAATAGGCAGGCGGTGAGCCACAGACCCGCGACTACCACAACGCCCACGCAAGCACCGGCCGATGTTTGGGTGACACCCTCCCAAAGCCCGGTACAAAAAAGCCGCAAGGCCGTAGGCCTTATCTGATTGTCGGATGGCTGTTCAACCATGGGATCAACGTTTTATGATTTACGGATTCTCCCCACCACTCATGCTTTTGGGTCAGCGCGGTTCAATTCTAACCATTGTATTATCAAGCAGTTGTTAGTCAATGGTTCGATGAAAAACGGTGCGATGAATTTTGTCGGTTATTTACGCCGTCAAAGAGCGTAGCCATATCAACGCGCATGGAACACCCGCCAGCCCCGGAAAAGTAGCCGTGTTTGACGCTAAGATCGCCTGTGGAGAAGATGAAACCCACAACAGCCGGTGTGGCGGAATTGGCAGACGCGGCGGATTCAAAATCCGCTCCGGTTCACCCCGGGTGAAGGTTCGAGTCCTTTCACCGGCATGCTTCCACGCGACGATTAGCGAGTTCATTGACCAGGGGGAACGCCGTTGACCCAGAACAAAAAGACCCGCAAAAAAGGCGATGACCTCAAGAGCCGCTGTGACCGGGCGTTGCGCGAGTTGTCCGAGGCGGGCCTGCTGTGGCGGTACGGTGTGGACGGCGTCACGCAAGAACACCGCGACCGCCTCGATCGCGAGTTGAAAATCCTGGCGGACAAGAACATCTCGGCCTACTTCCTGATCGTCTGGGATTTTGTCAGCGAAGCCCGCCGCCGCGGCATCCCCGCCGGCGCGCGCGGATCGGGCGTGGGCACCATGGTGGGCTACTGCCTGGGGCTATCCAATGCCTGCCCCGTCAAGTACGGCCTGCTGTTTGAGCGGTTCACCGACCCCGACCGCTCCGAATACCCCGATATCGATATCGACATCTGCCAAGACGGGCGGCAGGAGATCCTCGACTACGTGCGACAGAAGTACGGCCACGTGGCGCAGATTATTACCTTCGGCACGCTCAAAGCCCGGGCCGCGTTGCGTGACGTGGGGCGCGTGCTCGATGTGCCGCTTGCCGAAGTAGATCAGGTTTGCAAGCTCGTGGGTGACGGGCTGGGCGTCACGATTGACCAAGCGTTGAAGCAAGAGCCCGATCTGCGAAAACTCTACGATCAAAACCCGCTGCACAAGCAGATGATCGACACCGCGCGTCGCCTTGAGGGCATGACGCGTCACGCGGGTGTTCACGCCGCGGGCGTTGTTATCGCTACGCAGCCGCTCGACAACATCATCCCGCTCTACCAGCCGCCCGGCACGGACCAACTCGTGACCCAGTGGGACGGCCCGACCGTGGAGAAAGTCGGCCTGCTCAAGATGGACTTCCTGGGCCTGCGTACGCTGTCGATCATCGAACGCGCTTGTGAACTGGTCAGGCAAACCCTCGACGAAGAAACCATCCGTAACACCGTGCGTCGCCCAGACAACGCCGCCGACCACGACCCGCTCGACCTGGACCGCCTCCACTACGACGACCCGAAGGTGCTGGGCTTGTTCCGTCGCGGCGAGACAGCGGGTGTGTTCCAGTTCGAGTCGGGCGGCATGCGCAACATGCTCATGGCTATGAAGCCCGACCGACTCGAAGACCTGATCGCCGCCAACGCGTTGTACCGGCCCGGGCCGATGGAGCTGATCCCCGATTACAACGCGCGCAAGCACGGCTCACAGCCCGTGCCGAGCGTCCACCCGATCGTCGACCGTCAGACCGCTGAGACCTACGGCATCATGGTCTACCAGGAGCAGGTCATGCTCACCGTCCACGAACTGGGCGGCATCCCCTTGCGCTCCGCGTACACGCTGATCAAAGCCATCAGCAAGAAAAAGAAGAAGGTGATCGACGCCAACCGCGCCGCCTTCATCGAGGGCGCCGCCAAGCAGGGCCTGTCCCAAGCCCGTGCCCAGGAACTGTTCGAGCTGATCCTCAAGTTCGCCGGCTACGGCTTCAACAAGAGCCACTCCACCGGCTACGCCATCCTCGCGTACCAGACGGCTTACCTCAAAACTTATTTCCCCGTGCAGTACATGGCCGCGGTGCTGACGTTCGAGTCTGTGAGCACGGACAAGGTGGTCGAGTACGCCGACGAGTGCAAGCGTGTGTTGTTGCCCGGTGAAGGCGCCGGCCGGGGTGTGGCGGTCCGACCGCCGGACATCAACCTTTCAAACGTTCATTTTACGGTCGTGTACGACCCAGACGAGACGCGCGACGCCGATCACGGCCACATCCGCTTCGGGCTTAGCGCGGTCAAGGGCGTGGGTGAGAAAGCGATACTCGCCATCATCGAAACGCGGCAGAAAGACGGGCCGTTCAAGAGCCTCTACGACTTCACCGACCGCGTCCCCCTGCGTTCCGTCAACCGCTCGACGATCGAGGCGCTGATCAAGTGCGGGGCGTTTGATGAGCTACACGGCATTGAGCAACGCGCCGCCATGGTCGAGGCGCTCGACGCGGCCATCCAAGCCGGCCAGCAAGCCGCCATCGACCGGCACAACGGTCAGATGAATTTTTTTAACACGCTCGATGCGGCTGCTACCGACGACCAAGCCGCGGCGAAGACCAACGAGACCCGCCTGCCCGCCGTGCCGCCATGGACAACCGCCGAGCTACTCAAGCACGAAAAAAGCGTGTTGGGCTTCTACGCTTCGAGCCACCCGCTCGACCAGCACGGCGAACTGCTCGACCGTTTTACCAGCGTATCCATCGCGGCGATCCGCGACCTGCCCGCCGACACGAAAATCACCGTCGGCGGCATGATCACGCGCGTGCGCCCCACCTTTGTCAAGAAAGGGCGTAGCGCCGGCGAAAAAATGGCCATGATCACCGTCGAAGACAGCAGCGGTTCGATCGACGGCGTGGTCTTCTCAAGCGTCTACCCGGTGGTTGAGCCGTTGCTGACAGACGACCGTGTGCTGCTATTCAAGGGCAGAGTGGACCGCCGCAGGGAAGAGCCCAGCCTCGTTGTTGAAGAGGTCATCCCGCTCGACGACGCGGCTGTACACCTGACCGAAACGGTCAAGATCGTGCTCGCCGACCCGCCCGCCGACTCAGGCCAGGACGCCCGCCCGATCAACGGCGAGCTGACCCGTCTCAAGACATTGCTCCGCCAGTCGTCGGCGCCCAACGGGCAGCGATCCGTGCCCGTCGTGTTTGAGGTCCACCAAGGCGGTTACGTGGCGGTGTTGCGTGCCGACGGCCTGCGCGTGGCGGTACACCCCAAGCTGCCCTCACAGGTCGGGGCGCTACTCAAAGAGCACGGCCGCTGTGAACTGATCGGGCCCAAAAAAATCGCTACCCCAACCGACAGCCCCGCCCCGCAAAGCCCCGCTTCAACCAGCACCCCGGACCTCTTCGGGCAAACGCAATTCGCCCCCGGCGAAGCGCTCGCGGTAAGCGCGTGACGGCCTAGCCGCATAAAAAATAGTAGAGAGGGCGGCCCTTACAAATACCGCTGCGTCAGCCCGCGGTAGGCGTCGACGCGCCGGTCGCGCAGGAAAGGCCACGCCTGGCGGTATTCGTCGATCAGAGACAGGTCGCAATCCGCGTAGATAATTTGTTCCTGCTGCGGGTCGGCCTTGGCGATCACATTCCCCCCGGGGTCAGCCACGAAGCTCGAACCCCAGAACTGCAAGTCCCCCTCCGTGCCCACGCGGTTGATCGCCACGACAAACACACCGTTCGTGATCGCGTGCGACCGCTGCACCGTCTGCCACGTGTCGAGTTGCCGCTTCCGTTCATCTGGTGTTTCGTTCGACGCCCAGCCGATCGCCGTGGGGTAGAAAATAATCTGCGCCCCGCCCAGCGCCGTGAGCCTGGCCGCCTCGGGGAACCACTGGTCCCAGCAGATCAGCATGCCGACATTGGCGTGCGGCGTCTGAATCGCTTGCCAGCCCGGGTGCGTACCGCTGTCCCCCCCCACTGCGTTTCCGGGGACATTCCCGGGGGCGTCGCCGGGCGTGAAGTAAAATTTTTCGTAAAAATTCGGGTCGTCGGGGATGTGCATTTTGCGGTAAGTGCCGGCGATCCGTCCGCCCCCGTCGGGTGAGATGAGCACGGAGGTGTTGTGGTAGACGCCCTGGGCGCGTTTTTCGAACAGCGACGCGGTGATGTAAATACCAAGCTCGCCAGCCAAGCCGCACAGCCGCTGCGTGGTCGGCCCGGGGATCGTCTCGGCAAGCCCGTACCGCTTGGCGTCTTCGATCTGCGGGAAGTATTGGCTGGCGAACAACTCTTGCGTCGCCACGATCTGGGCGCCGTGGCTCGCGGCCTCGCGCGTGAGCCCGATCGCTTTCTCGATGTTTTGTGCCGGGTCCGTGCCGCAGTTGTGTTGCAGCAGCGCGATCCGAACGGGGCCGGCGCCGGCGCTTTGCGATGGGGGTGTGTTGCGTGTCGTCACAGGGAGAGTCTAACTAATCGGCGTCATCCGATGAAGGGGGTGCTACCGGCCCGGTCAGCGCGGCCGCTCGCGGCGGCTCTTGCACCCATTCGAAAGACGACAGAAAGCGGTTGATCTTCGGCACGCGGTGCGCGGCGATCCTTTCACCCAGGTCGCCGCCCGCCCCCCACGCGTCGGCGGGCATCTCTACCCAGAACACCGCCATCTTCGCACCGTAATCCACAAAATACATCGCGTGGTAGCGCATGCGCATGTGCGTGGCCCCGCTGAGCGTGAACCGTGGTTTCACCGCCTGGCGGTACACCGCCACCAACGCATCGCGGCCGTTCACCGCGATTTTCTCGGCTTCGAATTTAGCCAGCAACGCGTTGTGTGCCCCTTCAGCCTGGAAGACCATGTCGGCACGGGCCCGCTTGGCCAATCCAATAAACGCGCCCCGCGTGGGTTTGTTTGTCGGCTTCTCAAACGCGTGTACGCGGTAGACCTCCGGGTCGTCGCCGGGGCCTGTAAACGTCACCGTGGTGCCGAGCTCGGGGTCGCTCGCTCCTTCTTCATTGACGGTGATGTCCGACAAGCTGTACGCGCCCGCCAACCGAGGCACGCGCACGCGGAACCCGGGGTTTCCCGTTAGGTAGTGCGTGGTGTCGGGCGTCGTGCTTTGGGGGGTGCGTAGCGAGCAGCCCGCGAGCATGGCTGTGGCGACAACTGGGATCAGTGCAATGGGGATTCGTTTCATGGCGACTCCATGAGCGTCGCACCAAGCCGCTAGAAAGCCACGGGGCGGTCGCTGGTGTTAAGTGTTGCCGGACGCGGCAGTGCTAAGGCGTGGTGCTCCGTCACACCCACAAAACCCCTCCTCAGCCAACCGGGGCCGACAGACGTGTGCCGGGCATTATAGGCGGTACCCAGCGGGCTCGTATTAGCAATTCAAGGAGAAATTCAGGCTCAGGGCCTGGCAGGGTGTACTTTGATCAATTCAACTCGCAGGCGCACCAGGCCTCGTCTTGCCCCACCACGGCTTTTTGGAGCAGGTGAAGTTTCACCGCCGACCCCAACTGCCCCACCAGGGCGACCGCGGCCTTGGCCTGATCGGTAAACACCCGCAGCACCGGCTCTGCTTGCCGATCCAGCAGCAGCCCGGAGTGCGCCATTTGCAACAACTGAAAGTGCTCACAAACCCAGTCGCGCGTGTGCATCAGGTCGACGATTAGCGAGCGCAGGCTCGCCGCGCCGCCCAAGTCCGCGCCGCGCCGCTCACCCTCCGCGGTGTCGCTCGCCACCAGGTGCAGCCGACCCGCTTGGTCAAGCATCAGCCTGATGTGTTCGTGCTGCGGGCAACGCCCCTCCAGCAGCACCGCGTCGAAAGGCAGAAGCTCTATCAAGTCCAACTCACACGCGACCGCCGCTTGCTGCCGCGCGTCGCTTACCGCGTCCGTGTCGTCCGGGGTTTTTAGCATGGCCGGGTCGATGTCCCACCCTTCGCCGGCATCCGGCTGGAGGGCTTGGTGGGGCATTGTCAGCTCATCAACACCCATCGGCAGGCTGTTGATGTCTTGCGATTCAAAGTCAGGCTCAGGTGTATTCACGTTGTGGGGCACCCGGTCTCTCCAGCGGTCCATCAGCCCCCTGGCGTCGGCAAAGCCATCAGCCATGTCGTGGAGAAAAACCTGCACCTGCGACCACAGGTCCTGATCGTCGCTAAAGAATCGCCCGATCGGTTGGCAGCAGACCGGCTGCATCTGCTTCTGCCAGCCCACCAGTTCAACGGGCGTGTCTAGGAAGCTGTTGGCGGTGTGGTTCAGCTTGATCGCCACCCCTTTGGCGGCGCCCTCGTCGCTGCCCATGACCATGACACCCACGCGCGGGTGGTTGTACCCGTCTAAGCGATCCGCCCACGGCGACACGCACAACTGCTTAAGCGTCCGGTACGCGCCCACCACGGCCGCGTCGTCGGCGCCACACAGCAGCGTCCAACGCGGCAGTTCCCACGCCCTGCCGAAGGACTGCATATCGATCGGTGTGGGGATGTGGATCAGCCACGTGCGGATTGGCCCGGTTTCTTCCGATTGCGATAGCTCCGCCAGCACATGGGTCAGCGCCTGCGGGTCCTCGGCGTGCTGCTCGGCTAGCCTGGTGGCGGCCGTGGGCCTGTGACGCCGCGCGGTGACCAAATCAACGTCCACCGCTTGTTCGTCGATGCTCAACACACCCACCGCCCCGCGTTCTCGGGCCAACCGCTGGGCATACTGTGTCAGCCAGGGGCCGCCCGTGCCCGGCAGATTGCCCAGCAGAACCGCTTCAACGAGGGTCTCTTGGCCGCTGGCTTGCTGTTGCGTAGCACCGTCGGCCATACGGCTGCCTCCGTTGCGGGTCGCGGCTTCGGGTGAAACGCGGATCGGCCCGTCTCCGTGCGGCGTTGACGCCCTGCCCATCGAACCAGGGAATTGCTTGGTGAAGACGCCCGGCTCCGTGTCCCCGTTGTCAAAAGGCTTGGTGTTTAGCTGCGGGAAGCCCCGGTGTGGGCTGTGGTCATGATCCGTGTCCTCACCGTGTGAGGCCGACACTGTCGTTGGTTTTAAGTGGGGCGGTTTGAGGGGGGGGCGATCTTTCGATCTGTCTTCGTTACGCGCGGCGTCCAGACTGGACGTGCTCGTGGTATTGGTTAGGAACAGGTCCGCCAGTTTATCGAGGGTCTGTTGTGTACGGGTGGGATCATCCATGATCACCTCTCGCGTTTCCCACGGCCGGTTCATCGAAACGTTCGACCTACCAACCCCCCGCTTCGCTGTGTCTCGTTCGCTCAACAGGCCCTTGTGCCCGAAGCTACGAACAGATTTCGATCACGCTGTTGAGTTCGCCAAATGAGTTGGTCTCTTGCTTGGTGTTGTAAGGGTCTTTGACCCACAACCCGTCGATGACCAACCGGTACAGATACCTGCCCGGCGGCAAGGGTAACTGCGCCTGCCACACCCCCAGGGTATCGTCTCGCTTCATCGGTGTGATCGTGGGGTCCCAGTTGTTGAAGTCCCCGGCGATCTGAACCCTTTTCGCGCCGTTGGCGGGCTGGATGAAGATCAACCCCTGAGTGGTCTCGCGCACGCCGAAGGCACGCTGCAGCTTGCTGTTTGAAGTGTGTGGCTGAGCACTGGGCTGATGCGGCTGTTCCATCACCGACGTCGCCGTCTCGTGCTGCCCGGATGCAAGCTCCGGCTGGGTCTTGAGCTTCGCCGCCAACGCCGCCGTCCTTGCCGACAATGCCCTGGCACGCTCCACCAGCTCCGCTGCCCTGTCCATGACCGGGCTGTTGGGTGACGCGGCCACCGGCTGGTCTTCGCGGGGTACAGGCGGGTGGGCGGTGATCCACTGGGCTAGTTTTTCAAAGTCCTGCATCCCACGGCTGCTGGGGTCGTATTCATTAATCGGTTGGCCGAAGCTGGCCGCCTCTTTGAGCTTGCTGTTGTAGTACACCACGACCGGCAGCAGCTTCTCGCCGAATTGGCGACGCAGCTCCGTGAGGATCTCTCTAGCCAGGCGCGTGCGCACGTCGTACATCGTCGCCAACACGCTAAACCGGGCCGCGTGGTTCACACGGCGGGCCAGCATCTGGATCGTCGCCTCCTGCCGCACCGCGCCCTGCATGGAGAAGTACCCGGTTTCCACCGGGATGATCACCTCGCCCGCAGCCCGCAGCGCGTTGAACGTCAACAACCCGATCGACGGCGGGCAGTCGATCACGCAGTAGTCGTACTGGTCGCAGACGGTGCTGAGCACCTGCAACAGCCGGCGATCGCGGTCCGGCGCGTCGGAGATTTCTTGTTCCAAGCCCGCCAGCGCCATCGTGCACGGCGCCAGGTCCAGGTTCGCCGAGATTTGCCATATGACGTCCGCCAGTGCCATCGACCCGTCGAGCCCCGCGCGGAGGATGTCGCAGATGGATCGCTCGATCTGCGCCTCGGGCACGGCAAGCCCAAGCGAGCAGTGCGACTGGGGGTCCATATCAACCAGCAGGGTGCGGTGTCCCTTGGACGCCAACACCGCGGCGAGGTTGACCGAGACGGTGGTCTTGCCGCATCCGCCTTTTTGATTGATGATCGCGATCGTTCGCAAGGGGCTGTCCTTTACGCCAACAGAGTCTTAAATAACCGTCACCCTACTGCTGGCTGTCCGTGGCCGCCTTTTACCCATATTACCTTCAGCTTTTTTGGGCCTCACGTCAAACCGTGCCGGCGCTTAGCCTAACAGCAGATCAAGCGACCGTCGCAGTTAGTGATAGTTATCGGGACTAAAAACTTAAAATCTTGAATAACAATATAAAGAACGCCGATCCGCCCCGTCCGCCACGCTCCAAGACCGGGCACACGGCTTGGCTCCGGGGCAAAGCAACCCTTGATCGCGACCGAGGTCATTATTAAGTCCAAGGGAATTGCTTCTTATGGACTTTGAGACCAAAGCCATCTGTTTTGCTTTTAAGGCAGTGTTTAATATGAGGTTACGATTCTTTGGTGCCGACGGCACGCATTAAGAAGTATGGTAAGCGCTCTTGTATTCAAGCACTATGTATGCTGGTTACGCCCTTCGGCAAAACGTTCTAGAATAACCCCTGTGTCAAACGACCATTACCTCGATCCGTATAAAAAATCCGTCCGCAAGCACGGCAGCGACTTCGGCGTCACACTCTGGGCCAACACCGACTCCCAGGAGCGGCGGTTTGAGGTTTTGACCCAGATGTGCTTTTTGGCGGACAAGCGCATCCTCGACGCCGGGTGCAGCCGCGGCGACCTGGCAGCCTACCTGGCCAAACGGGACATCCCGTTTCAGAGCTACGTAGGCGTCGACGCTTTGTGTGACGTGATAGACTTCGCCGCCAAGCGTGGCCTGCCCCGGTCCCAGTTCCGCTGCGGCGACTTCGTGGCCGACCCGTCCATCCTGGCGATCGGTGACCCGCAGATCATTTTCATCTCCGGCTCGCTTAACACCATGACCGACGACCAAGCCGTCGCGGTCTTGGAGTCCGCCTGGGCAGCCACCAGCGAAGCCCTTATTTTTAACTTCCTCTCGGACCGGGCAGCCCCCCAAGCCCCCTTGCAGAAAGACACCGCCCGCCGCCTCGACACTTTCAAGCTGCTCGACTGGGCCTTGGCCAAGACCTGGGCGGTGGCGTTGCGCCACGATTATTTCAACCACGGCCACGACGCCACCATCCTCATGCGAAAAATAAACTGACCGCACCTGCCCACGCGGACGCGAGACGCGCGTGCGTAAATCACCTACCCAGCCAATATCTCTAGTGCGTACCTTCTTAAGCCCCAAACATTGAACCCGTGAGGGTAGACGTTCAGTCATGCTTGATGTACACTAAATAGGCTAATTTTCTTGATTTAAAGAAAAATAGCAGGTGCGATTCTGAAGCAGCGCACTTACAAGGGAAGTTTTGGGGTAGACTCCTACCGAACGACCCAAACAGGCCTGGAGGGCGAGACCATGGGCGGCATTTTTTTTAATTTTGCGCAATCAACTCAAACGGCCCACCGTAGGGCTATGCGTCTAACCTCGACGGCGCTGTTTCTTGTTGCTGCCTGCACATCCGTGCCCACCCTCGCTCAGATGGACAATCTAGAAAATACCGGCAACACCGGCGGCAATCAGTCGTTTCCCATTGTTCAGCCGTCGTTGAGCCTGACGTACTTTGTTCCGTTGTCGGGGCTCTACCCCTCGCAAGATGGTGGTTTTGGGAATCCGGGGGAGTACACGCTGGGCAACGTGCGTATGTTCGCCGGCAATTTCGCCCCTGGTAACTCACTCACCGCTTCAGGCCAAACGCTTCCGATCAGCGGGAACGAAGCCCTGTTTTCGCTGTTTGGCACGATGTACGGCGGGGACGGGGAAACAGTTTTCAACGTTCCGGACTTAAGCGGTCGCGCCGCGGTGGGCGCCGGAAACGGCCCGGGATTATCCAATTGGAACGAGGGCCAAAAAGGCGGCAGCAACACCGCCCAACTGAGTCTGAATCAGTTGGCTTCGCACAACCACACGATGCCAAGCCCGATCAATAGCACGCAGTTCACAGGCGGCAGCCAGCCGTTTGATATCACCCAGCCCTCCCAAGCCCTGAATTATGTGATCGCCAACGACGGCGTATACCCTGACCGCAATAACGGCACCGGCCCCGGAACATTCACCGGCCAAGTCGCGCTGTTCGCCGGAAACTATGAACCAAGAGGGTGGTCGTTCGCCGACGGTCGGCTGATCAGCATCCAAGACAACGTAGAGCTGTTCTCTCTGATAGGCACGACCTACGGCGGCGACGGACGCACAACATTCGGTCTGCCCGATCTACGCGGGCGCGTCCCCGTCCACGCCGGGAACGGCCCAGGCCTCATACCCAGGAGTCTAGGCAACAGATATGGCGCTGAAGAGTTCACGCTTAATACATCAACCCTGCCATCGCACAACCACACCGTGACCGACAACAACCCCACCGGGTTTAACGGCGGGTCACAGTCTTTTTCACCAGCCCAGCCGTCGCTGGGGTTGAACCACCTCATCGCATTGGAAGGCATTTACCCATCGGAAGGCGGCGGAATCCCCGGCGAAACGCTCCTTGGCGAGGTCGCACTGTTCGCCGGGAATTTCGCGCCCCGTGGGTGGGCCTTCGCCGACGGACAGTTGCTGCCTATTAGTCAGTACGAACCACTGTTTTCACTGCTGGGCACGATCTATGGCGGCGATGGTGAAACCACATTCGCACTGCCCGACCTGCGCGGGCGCACGGCTGTTAATGCCGGTAACGGGCCGGGGCTAGGCCCTTGGCCACTAGGAGACAAACGAGGCACCGACACCTTGGCATTGTCGGCCGCCAACATACCCGCGCACCACCACGCCTTTATCAACAACCCAGGTGACTTGCCTACAAACCCAATCGCATCTGACTCAACCGGCGAAAACGGGGAGCTTGTTTTCACAGCCTTAGATTCCAATCATTGGATCGCCGGGCCGCCATCAGACCTAGGGTACGAATTTGCGACCACACCCGACGTCACCCCAGGCACATCGCCAGGCCCAGCAGCCAACGGCACGCCCGGCTCGCACTTCACAGCCGTTACGCTCCCTTCATCGGCATCAGGCGGCCCGTTCGAGGTGTGGGTCAGCGACGTGATGTTACTGGGAACCTTCACCGGCGGAACGATCGTTTTCTCAGATTTTTTCAACGAACTGGGCGACCTGCTGATAGACTTCACGGGGGTTGAGTCTTTCCGCCTTGTCCCCCCCGGTCACACGGGCATGCCCGGCACCGGCCCACCCAGCGCTACCGATCCCTTATTCCCAATTCAATTAGGGTTCTCAACACCCACCGCGAACGTGGCCTTGACCCTCATCCCCGAGCCGGGCTCATGGCTGCTATTGGTAGGGAGTCTAGTCGGCCTACGCGTCGCGTCCCGCCACCGCTAAATCACGATGGGGTGCCTTGGTCCGCGTAAGGCCGCCCGCCAGCGCGAAACTCGCACGATCACGAGTCCAGTAAAGCCGCCGCGTCTCCTCTGGGCGCGATCCCCCGCTTGACGCCCGTCGCGGATTGTGTATCAATGGGACATGGCAGACAGCTTCCCCACCGGAAAGATCGTTACCGACGGCATCACGTTCGACGACGTGTTGCTTTTACCCCGCCGCAGCGATTTTGTACCCACAGACGCCGATGTCTCCACCCGCCTGACCAAGCGCGTCCGCCTGAATATACCTCTGCTCTCGTCGCCCATGGACACGGTCACGGAGTCCGCCCTGGCCATCGCCCTGGCACAGGAAGGCGGGCTGGGCGTCATTCACAAAAACTTAGACATCGCCGCCCAGGTGCGCGAGGTGATCAAGGTCAAACGCTCCGCCAACGGCGTCATCGCCGACCCCGTCACGCTGGGCCCCGACGCGCCCGTTATCGAAGCACGCAAGCTCATGACAGAGCACAACATCTCCGGCGTGCCCATCACCGACAACGGCAAAGGCAACGGCAAAGTCGTGGGCATCCTCACCCGCCGGGACATGAAGTTCCTGCCAAACGAAAAGCTGCCCATCAAAGAGGTGATGACAAAAGAAAGGCTCATCACCGCCCAGCCCGACACGAGTCTTAAGCAAGCCGAGCAGGTCCTCAACCAAAACAAAGTCGAAAAGCTCCTGCTTGTTGATAACAACATGCGCCTGACCGGTCTGATCACGATGCGTGACATCGACAAGCTCAACCAGTTCCCGTTGGCTTGCCGCGACGACCGGGGCAGGCTCCGCGTCGGCGCTGCTGTGGGCGTCCACCAACTCGACCGCGTTAAGGCGTTGATCGGCGCCGAGGTCGACGTGCTCGTTGTCGACACCGCGCACGGCCACAGCAAGAACGTTATTAAAACCGTCAGCCGCATCAAAGCCGATTACGACATCGACGTGATCGCCGGCAACGTCGCATCCGCCGACGGCGCGCGCGAGTTGATCGCCGCGGGCGCCGACGCGGTGAAGGTCGGCATCGGCCCCGGGTCGATCTGTACGACGCGCGTCGTCTCGGGCGTCGGTGTGCCCCAGGTCACCGCGATCATGAACGCTTGTGAAGCCGCCCAACCCACCGGCACGCCCGTGATCGCCGACGGCGGCATCCGCCACAGCGGCGACATCACCAAAGCCGTCGCCGCCGGCGCCTCGTGTGTCATGCTCGGCTCGCTGTTCGCGGGGCTCAACGAGTCGCCGGGCGAACTGATCATCCACATGGGCAGGCGGTACAAGGTCTACCGCGGCATGGGCTCGGAAGGGGCCATGATCGCCGGCTCAGCCGACCGGTACGGGCAGAAGGACGCGCCGGCGCGCAAGCTCGTGCCCGAAGGGGTTGAGGGGCGGGTGCCATACCGCGGGCCGTTGTCGGACTTCGTCTACCAGCTCGTGGGCGGGCTCCGCGCCGGCATGGGCTACTGCGGCACGCCCACCATCGAAACGCTTCGCTCCGATGCACGGTTTTGCCGCATCAGCGGCGCCAGCCTCGCCGAGTCACACCCTCACGACATCACCATTACCAAGGAAAGCCCCAACTACACCGTCGAGTACCGCGCCGAGGAGTGACGAGTCGCCGGTCGCGTGTGTCTCGCCCCCGTCGCTACCCCTGGCCGCCCCCGCTTTCGTCTTGCAGGATCGCGTACGCCACGTGCGACACGCAGCTATTGATCCGTTTGAGGTGTGTCAGCAGGTCCAGGTGGATCGCGCTGGTCTCGAAGCTTTCGGGTAGCCCAGCGCGCAGCCGCGCGAAGTGGTTGTCGCGCAACTGCCGCTCGTACTCGTTGAGCCGTTCCTTGTGGCGGAGCAATTGTTGGGCCAGCATGCGGTCGCGCGTGGAAAACACCGTGTCGGCGATCAGCATGTTCTCCGTGACCATGCCGTAGAACTCGTCCAGCTCCTGCCAACCCTCTTCGGAGAAGTCCGCGCCGAGCTTGATTTTCTTGAGCACCAACTCCGCCAGGTTTTTGTCGATGATATCGCCGCTGTTTTCAAGTTCGTTGAGATAGCGTAGCTGCCTCATCTCTTCGGCCGGGTCGTCGTGGTCGCCCTGCGCGGTGAACTGCCGCGTGAGGAACCGCTTGATCTGCGCGTCTAGCAGGTCGACTTGGTCGTCGCGCTGGCAGACGTTTAGGGCCAGGGCGCTGTCGTCGCTCTTGAGCGACCGCCACAGGTCGCCCAGCATCCCGCGCACAATCTCCGACACGTGCAGGGTCTCGCGCAGCGACTGGTCCAGCGCGATGGACAGGCTGTCGATCGGGCCTGTGTTGATATACCGAGGGCCGAACACGGGCGGCACCGTCGCCGGGGGCTGGGGGGTCATCGCCTCGATTAGCTTGACCATCACCGACACCAGCGGCAGCGCCACCACCGCCAGCGCCACGTTAAACCCGATGTGCGCCCACGCCACGTGCCGGTCCAGCCCACCCGGCAGGCGCGCCACCCCCTCAGCCACGAGCGGCAGGCACGCCAGCACCGCCCCCGCCACCACCGCCTTGCCCAGCAGGTTCGCCACCGCCAGCCGCCTCGATTCGATCTTGTTCCAACCGACCAGCAGCGTGGTCATCACAATCCCCACGTTCGTCCCCGTCACCACCACCAGTGCCAGCGGCAGCGTTACCACCCCCTCAGCCCCCAAGCCGATCACCATGCCCAGCGTGGCGGTGCCCGACTGCAGCGCGAACGTCAGAACCGCCGCCAACCCCGCCATGGCCAGCGGGTGGTGCCCGGCGATCTCGATCAGCTTCAGCAGGTCCGCGTCGTGCGCCGCCACCGCCGCAGCGGCTTTGATCGTGTCCACACCTAAAAAAATAAACCCCATCGCCAGGACCGTCTGCCCGACCCCGCGTGAGCGGTTGTAGCTGGTGAATTGAAACAGCGCCACGCCCACGAACACAAACACCGGCGCGTACTGCTCGAGGCGCAGGGCGATGAGCACCACCGGCAGGGTTACGCCGATGTTCACGCCCAGCATCACCGCCAGCATGTGCTTGGCCGAGATTTTCCCCGCCTGGGCCGTCTGCGCCGCTAACACGGACATCGCCGTACTCGACGGCACCGCCATCGATAGCAGCACCCCCGCCAGGAACGATTTGAAGCGGTTGTCCGCCATGCGCCCTAGCCAGTCGTTGAGCCGGTGCCCGAACAGGCGGTCAAGCCCCTTGCGCAGGTAACGCACGCCGAACAGGATCAACGCGACGCCGCCTGCGATGGTCAATACGGTCAGCAAGGGTGTGTGCCTTTTTGAACAGAAGAATCAGCGACGTAAAGCGACGAAGCGAGCCGGGGCCATCGCAAGAACTTCAACCGTTCATCATAAAGCGTTTCCGCTTTGCGTGTAGCCGGTATGGGAATCCAACACCCGCGTCTGGGCGGTATGTTTCTTTGATCACCGGGTTGCCACCGGTCCGCCTAAGGCGGGCCGGTGCGAAACACGCGCTAATGCCTGAAGTGCCGCCGCCCCGTGAAGAACAGGCTCACACCCGACTCGTTGCACGCGGCGATGGTGTCGTCGTCGCGCTTCGATCCGCCCGGCTGCACGATCGCTTTGACACCCGCTGCGATCAGCACGTCAGGCCCATCGCGGAAGGGGAAGAACGCGTCCGACGCGGCGACCGCCCCTTGGCTGCGGGTCTGCTCGCGGGCGTTCGCCTTGGCCACCGCGATTTTGCACGACTCCACCCGGTCCATCTGCCCCGCCCCCGCTCCCGCCAACGCCATGTCACGCGCAATGACAATCGCGTTGCTCTTCACGTGCTTGGCTGCGCACCACGCCACGTGCAGTGTCTTCATCGCCGCCCCGTCGGGCACAGGCCCGGTTACGTGTCGCCACCCTTGCGGTGACATGTCCGACATGTCGCGCTGCTGGGCCAACACGCCCCCGGTGATGGTCTTGAGGGTAAGCAGTTGCGGGTCTCTCGCCTCGGGCCCGGGCAACGGGCCCACCGCCAGCAGGCGTACGTTCTTCCACCGGTCGCGCAGCAGCGCAAGGGCGTCTTCGTCGTAGCCGGGCGCCAGGATCACCTCTAAAAACTTCGGCCCGCCGTCGGGGCCCGGCGCGGTGATCCGCTGAGCGGTTTCAAGATCGACTTGGCGGTTCAAGGCCACGATGCCCCCGAACGCCGCGAGCGGGTCGCCGCTGTAAGCGCGGTCGAACGCCTGGGCTGGCGTGTCACCCACCGCCAACCCGCAAGGGTTTGTGTGTTTGATCATCGCCGCCGCGGGCGTGGCGAATTCTTTGACCAGTTCAAGCGCCGCGTCCGCGTCGTTCAGATTGTTAAAGCTCAGTTGCTTGCCGTGCAACTGGCGAGCGCCCGTCACGCCCGCCTCCGCGCAGCCGGGCATGCCGTACACCGCCGCTTCCTGGTGGGGGTTCTCGCCGTATCGCAGGCGGTCCAGCAGCGTCAGCCGCAGGGTCAGCGGGTCGGGGAACAAACCGTCGCTGCCCGCCTGGTCGTCGAATTTGCTCATCCAAGCCGCGATGGCGGTGTCGTACGACGCCGTGCGTCCGAACGCCTGGGCGGCCAGGCGTGCGCGTGTCTTCACGCCCGTCGCGCCCTTGTGGCTGTCAACCTCGTCACCCACCGACTCGTACTGCGACGGGTCCGTCACCACCGCCACGTACCTGTGGTTCTTTGCGCCGCTGCGGATCATGCTGGGGCCGCCGATGTCGATCTGCTCGATCGCCTCTTCATCAGCCACGCCCGATTGGGCGATCGTTTTTTCAAACGGGTACAGGTTGATGCAAACCAAATCGATCGGTTCGATGCCGTGCTGGGTCATGGCCTGGGTGTGTGTCGCGTTGTCACGCAGCGCCAGCAGACCACCATGGATCTTGGGGTGTAGCGTCTTGACGCGCCCGTCCATCATCTCGGGGAAGCCCGTGACCCGGTCGATCGGGACCACCTCAACGCCCGCGTCCGCCAACACCCTCGCCGTGCCGCCCGTTGAAATAATGGTCACGCCGTGGCCCGCCAGCCGCTTGGCGAACGGCACCAACCCGGCCTTGTCGCTAACGGAGATCAACGCCCGCTTGATTGGGATCAAGTCACTCATACAAACTCACAGTTAAAAGGTATGTGCGGCGCTTCGACACCAAACTCAACGCTCGGGGACCAATAGCAGCAGCCGCCCCCCGTGCGAGGCCAGCACCAACTTCCGCTGGGACCCCAGCAACACGCTCTTGATCGGGTGTACCGGGACTTCTTTAAGCACCTTGCCCGTCCCCAGGTTCAACACGATGATACTGTCTTGCGTGTACGCCAGCACGGTGTTTTCAAATTGCAGGATCGGCTTGGCGATGTAGTCCAGCCGCCACCTCTCCGTACCCGACCGGATGTCCAGCGCGACCAGCCCCCGCCCCGGTTCGGGCAGGATCACCGTGTCTGTGAAGATCGACGGGCTAAGCGTCAGCGGCTGAATCGAGTGGTAAACCCACCGGTCGCGGCCCGTCGCGCCGTCCAGCGCGTACAGCGAGTGGTCCTCGCCGGCCACGAACACGCCCAAGTGCCCCATCGCCGGGCGCGCCGACACGCGGTCAAACGTCCTGCCCTTCCACAGCAGAGACCCGGTCGACGCGGTAAACATCGCGTACACGCCCTTGCCGTCAGCCACGAGCACGTTCGGGCCAAACGCCGCCGGCCGCGCAAACACGCGGTCGGTCATCTGGTACGACCACTTGGTGTAACCCGCGGCGATCGTGTGCGCGAAGACCCGGTGGTTGAGCCCGCCGAAGATCGCCACGTCGTCCACCACCGCGGGCGCGTGGTTGACCAGGGATTCAAGCTTGCTGGCCTCGATCGTCTGGCCGGTGTGGATGTTCACCGTGTAAAGCAGTTGCTCGGAGTTGATCAGAAGCAGGTCGCCGCTGCGCACCGGTTCGTGCAGCTTGTCAGCCACTTTGCCGATAACGTGTCGCCACAGCAAGCTTCCGTCTCTCATGGAAACCGCCGTCACCACGTTCGCCGGCGACTCCACCGCCACCACCACGTCGCCCAACACCGCGACGTGGTCAAGCGTCTCGTCGTTGGGGACGCCCAGGTCGGTCGCCCATTGGAGCGTATACCCCAAGTCGCGCGCATCGATCGGGTCGATCAGCATCCCTTGTTCAGGCGCGCGAGGCGCGCGACGCTTGGTGAACGCTTCGATCAGCAGTGTGACCGCTTCGCAGCCTGTCAAAGCCGCGATCCCGCTCGCCAGCAGCGCCAGTATCAGAAACGTTTTAAACCCGCGGCTCATCGGTTGTCCCAAAGGCTAGTTCGGTTTGTGTGCGCGCTTGGGGCTGATACCAACCTGTTTGCATTATCACACACCGGTTTTCCCCAAACTATCAACGCCCGTCAATGTTACCCCAATGTACAGCCGCGTATTGTATAGAAAACGCATAACCGTGGCACAGGCCGGTGGGCGGGGCTTGATCTTAGTGGACACTTGGCTTTTTTGCGGGCGTGGCGCGTTGACAGTTGTTTACGGGACGCTACACTACGCTATTTTGCCCCCCATTCGGGCGTAGCCGTGGGGGAGGCGTGTTCATTTGTCGTTGTTTGCCGGCTTAAAGTCGGGGTATGAGTATGACAGGAAACAAGATCAGAATCCGGATGGAGGCCTACGACCACCAGGCCCTGGACGCTTCGGCGCGTGAAATTGTCGATCACGCCAAGCGGACCAACGCCAAGGTGTCAGGCCCGGTTCCGCTACCGACCCGGATCGAGCGGTATACCGTCTTACGCAGCCCACACATCGATAAAAAGAGCCGTGAGCAGTTCGAGATCCGCACACACAAGCGGATTATCGATATCAAAGAACCAAGCGCCCGCACCGTGGAAGCATTAAATAGGTTGGTCGTCCCTGCGGGCGTGTTTGTCAAGATCAAGGCGTAATGCGGCTATATAAAATTCAATCGTATTTATAGAATAAATAATAGGTTAAGCAATGTCGTCAGGTTTGATTGGTCGTAAAGTGGGGATGACCCGGTTCTATCAAGAATCCGGCAAGAGTATCCCTGTGACCGTGATCCAAGCCGGCCCTTGCTTTGTTAGCCAAGTAAAAACGGCTGAGTCAGACGGTTACAGCGCGGTGCAACTGGCGTTTGAAGACGTGAAAGCCCGTAACTCCACCGTCCCGAAGATCGGCCACGACGCCAAAGCGGGCGTCTCGCCCAAGCGGTTCCATCGCGAGTTCCGCCTCGCGGATGATGAAGTGTCTGAAATTCAGCCTGGACAACAATTAACGGTAGACGTCTTCGAGCAAATTAAGTACGTGGATGTCACCGGCACGACCAAAGGCCACGGGTTTACCGGCACCATGAAACGGTACGGTTTTAAGGGCATGACCGCGTCGCACGGCGTTGAGCGTAAGCACCGCTCCCCCGGCTCAATTTGTGGCCGATCCAGCAACCGCGGCACCGGCAAACCCAAGAAGGGCATTCGGATGTCTGGTCAGTCCGGCAACGTGACTAGCACCGCCCGGAGCCTGGAAGTGGTTGCACAGGACAAAGATAAGAACCTTTTGTTGGTCAAGGGCGCGGTGCCCGGGCCGAACAAAGGGCTGGTAGTTATAAGAAAGGCAATACGGCTTTCTAAGTCAAAGGCCAAGCAAGCCAAGGCGTCGTAAGTCAATGATCACGCTGATGTTTCGGCGTAATTGTCGAGACTCAGTTTAGGTCAGTGGAAGCTGAAACTGCAACGCCACGACATATTAGAGCTAGCCGAGTCGGGGAAATCCAAGCAGCGGCAACAATGGAAGCCGCTCGATACAAGCCCCGGCGATAAAAACGCACCCCGGATTGATTAAGGAAACATCAGCCGGGCCGTAGGTAAGGATCATGATTGAGATCCCTGTTCATAATCTAGAAGGTAAGCAGGTAGATAGCCTGCAGATCGATGAAGCCGCGCTGGGCAGCGAGGTTCGCCATCAACTGCTCAAGCAGGCGTACGTCTATTTCCACGCCAACCGTCGCCAGGGCAGCGCTGCGACCCGCAGCCGAGGGCATGTCAGCGGCTCGACCCGTAAGATTTTCAAGCAGAAGGGGACCGGCAACGCCAGGCGTGGCCCCATCCGCTCGAATATCATGCGTGGCGGCGGCGTGGCCCACGCCAAAACCCCAAAGTCTTGGCGCCAGAGCATGCCCCAAAAAATGCGCCGCCTGGCCAACCGCAACGCCCTGTTGGCCAAGGCCGTGGACGGGGAAATCAAGCTCATCGACAGCCTCTCTTTCGACAAGCCAAGCACCAAGCAATTCGCTTCGCTGCTTAACAATCTAAAAATAGACCGCTCCTGCCTCGTCGCGCTGGCTTCTACCCAAAACCATGAAGCCAAGTCCGCGGGCAATATCGACAGCGTGCGTGTGACCGGCGCCGACCGGCTCAACGCGTTTGATCTGTTGAACCACCGCTACCTGCTCATGGAAAAATCAGTGCTGGCCGGGTGGGTCGAGGCTGCCGGCCGCGCTAAAGGCGCCAACGGTAAGGAGGCACGCTGATGCGACACGCCACGTACACCATCAAGCGTCCGCTGCTGACCGAGAAATCCACCTGGGAGGGCCAAGCCCGCAACCGCTACAGCTTCTTGGTGGACATGCGAGCCAACAAGCACCAGATCAAGACGGCGATCGCGGAGTTGTACAACGTGCGCGTCGCGCAGGTGCGCACGCTGGTGCGCAAGGGCCGCACGTACCGCACAAAACACGGCGTGGCCAATACCGGCGACTGGAAAAAAGCGGTGGTCGAATTGCACCCCGATGACAGGATCGATTTGCTGTAATCACGCGCCCCGTGAGGGTGCGGTAGCCTAAGGCGACAAAACCATGGCTGTTCGGGTCTACAAAAAAACAAGTGCGGGGCGACGCAACGCCTCGGTCAACCTCAACAGCGAGGTGACCAAGCAGCGTCCCGAGAAGTCCCTGCTACGCGCCAAGCCCAAGAAGGGCGGGCGCAACCACCACGGCGTGATCACGTGCCAAAGCGTGGGCGGCGGCGCCAAGCAGCGGTACCGCGTCATCGACTTCCGCCGCAACAAGCTCGAGCAGCCGGCCAAGGTCGTTGGCGTCGAGTACGACCCCAACCGCACCTGCCACATCGCGCTGTTGGAATACGAAGACGGCGAACGCCGCTACATCCTGGCGCCCGTCGGGATGACCGACGGCGATACCGTGATTTCCAGCGATAAGCCAGCCGACCCCAAGCCCGGCAATGCGATGCCGCTCAAGGCCATCCCCGCCGGGTTGCAGGTCCACAACATCGAGATGGTGCCCGGCAAGGGCGGCCAACTGTGCAGAGCCGCCGGCGCGTCGGCGAGGCTGACAAATAAAGAAGGCGGTTGGGCCACGCTGGTGTTCCCGTCCGGCGAAATCCGCCAGGTCTCGATGAGCTGCCGGGCCACGATCGGGCAGGTGGGTAACACCGACCACCAGAACGTCAAGCTTGGCAAAGCAGGGCGCAACCGCCACAAGGGCGTCCGCCCGCATATCCGAGGCGTGGCGACGAACCACAACGACCACCCACTGGGCGGCGGTGACGGCAAGAGCAAGAAGAACCGCCCGCCGGTGTCGCCTTCGGGTGTCGAGGCCAAAGGTGGCCGCACACGCGGCAGAAAGAAAGCGTCCAGTAAGAGAATCATCCGCCGCCGGGTCAGCAAGCGGTACGGGCAGTTAACGGTATAGCGCAACAACGAGCACGCGGAACAAGGATAGATAGAACAAGCCATGCCACGATCAACAAAAAAAGGCCCGTACGTTGATGAGAAGCTCTACCGCAAGGTCGAGAAGCTCACCCAGATGGACCGCCGCGAGCCGATCAAGACCTGGGCGCGCAACTGCACGATTGTCCCCGAGTTTGTTGGGCACACGTTCCTGGTCCACAACGGCAAGATTTTTAACAATGTGTTTGTGACCGAAGACATGGTCGGCCACAAGCTGGGCGAGTTTAGTATCACGCGGATGTTCCGCGGGCACACGACCGGCACCAAGGCCCAGCGTGCCAGGGGCATGTAGCGGTAAGCGTTGGAGCGATTCAGATGGCTTTTTCAAATACACACTGGGGCGCCCGGATCAGCCCCAAGAAGGTCAAGCCGGTCATTGGCATCATCCGCGGCAAGCGCGTGGACGAGGCGTTGGCGACGCTGGGGATGTCCAAGAGAAGGGCGTCGGTATTCATCCGCGACGCGCTGCGGGCGGCTATCGCCAATGCCGACCAGGGCGAAGCCGATGTCCGTACGCTGGTCGTGACAGACGCCCGTGTGGATTGCGGCCCAACGATCAAGCGGTGGCGCCCCAAGGACCGGGGCAGGGCACACCCGATTTTGAAACGCACCAGCCACATTACCGTGGCGGTGGGCGAGGCGTAAGCCAGTGAATCAGGACACCCTCGCGGCACGCCGGGCCGTGGGTTTGCATCAAGTGTTTTGGCCGGCGTAGGCGGTTTGTAATGGGTCAAAAAGTTCATCCCTTTGGGTTCCGCGTGGGTATCACCGAAGCGCACAAGAGCCGGTGGTACGCGCCCAAGGCGCTCTACGGCGTGCTGCTAGTCGAGGACCAGCGCATCCGTAACTACATCGACAACCGCCTCAACCGCCGCCCACCGTTCGCGGCGGTCGCGGACATCCACATCGAGCGCACGCGTGAAGAGCTGAAGGTGATCATCCGGACAGCCCGGCCGGGTCTGGTGATCGGGCCCAAGGGCGCCGAGATCGACAGGCTCACGGGCGACCTTCAAGAGTTGACCGGGCGGAACGTCTCAATCAGTTGTATCGAGATTTCCAACCCTGACGCGGACGCTCAGCTTGTGGCTGAGAGCATCGCCGAGCAACTCAAGAAGCGAGCCAGCTTCCGGCGCGTGATGAAGATGAAGGGCGATGCCGCCATGACCGCCGGCGCCAAGGGCGCGAAGATCCAACTGTCGGGCCGCCTCGGCGGTCACGAGATGAGCCGGTCCGAAACACTGCGTCTCGGTGCCATCCCGCTGCACACGCTGCAGGCCAACGTGGACTACGGCTTCGCGCAGAGCTACACGACCTACGGCGTGATCGGTGTCAAGATCTGGATCTACCACGGGCTGTACGACGAGCTGCGTGAGGGCGACATCGAATCGAAAGCCGCCGGTGCAAGGCCACGCGCGCGAGGCAGGCGTTGATCGAGGAAGCATAGCCGGGCGGGCGGCCCGGGAAAGTAAAAAGGATAAAGGATCGATTGATCCGAGTCGGCGAAAAGGATTGAACCATGCCCCAGATGCCAAAACGAGTGAAGTTCCGCAAGCAGCAGCGGGGCAAGCTGCGCGGTGTGGCCAGCCGCGGCAACTACGTCGCGTATGGCGATTACGGCTTGCAGTGCATGGAGACCGGTTGGCTGACCGCCAGGCAGATCGAGGCCGGGCGCGTCGCCGCCACGCACTTCCTGCGCCGCGAAGGCAAGGTCTACGTCCGTGCGTTCCCCGACAAGCCGATCAGCAAAAAGCCGCTGGAGACGCGTATGGGCAAAGGCAAAGCAGAGCCCGAGTACTGGGTCGCATGCATCAGAGAAGGCGCGATTCTGTACGAGTTGGCGGGTGTGCCCGCCCCGGTCGCCCGCCAGGCCCTGCTCCGCGTGGCGCACAAAATGCCGTACCGCTGCCGGTTCGTGGAACGCAGGCACGTGTAACAGAAGCGATTGACGCCCGCCGGACGGGGCGGGCCATTGAGAATTTGAGATATGAAGGCTAGTGAAGTCAAAAAAATGAACACGCAGGAGCTCCAGCAAGAGCAGCAGCGGCTGCGCCGCCACCTGTTCGACCTGCGCTCCCAAGCGGTGACCGAGAAGCTGGAAAACCCCAGGCAACTGGCCAACACACGCCGCGATATCGCCCGCGTGTTGACCGAGCTGCGCAAGCGAGAGCTTCAGGAGAGCCTGTAACCATGGCAGCAGAAACCGCAACCGCAGAATCAGGCCACGCCCGGCGAACGCTCACGGGCACCAGGGTCGGCGTGGTGACGTTCGACAAGCAAGACAAGACGCGCACCGTCGCTGTCAGCTACCAGGTGCGGCACGCCAAGTACGGCAAGTACCTCAAGCGTGAGACCAGCTTCCGCGTGCACGACCCGGAAAACGCCTGCAAAGCAGGCGACCGCGTGGAGATCGCCAACTGCAGGCCGATCAGCAAGACCAAGAGCTGGCGCCTGGTGCGGGTGTTGGAGTCGGCGCCGCAGGAATAACAGTAGACAGGAACAGCAAAGACCCGCGGCCAGCGCCGCGGCAAACGGGATAGATGGCATGCTTCAAGCAGAATCGAGAGTAGACGTCGCGGACAACACCGGCGCCAAGGTGGCGTATGTCATCCGTGTGCTGGGCGGGTCGACCGCTCGGGGCAAGTTCACCCGCCGTACCGCGGGCATCGGTGACAAAGTGGTGTGTAGCATCAAGAAGGCGATGCCGGGCGGTGAGCTCAAGACGGGCACGGTGGTCAAGGCGGTGGTCGTACGCACCAGCTACCCCACGCGTCGAGACGACGGCAGCTACGTCCGCTTTGACCGCAACGCCGTGGTGCTCATCGACGACACGGGAAACCCCAGGGGCACGCGAATTTTCGGAGCGGTTGCACGCGAGCTGAGAGAGCGCAACTATATGAAGATCGTTTCACTAGCCAACGAGGTGGTGTGACGGTTAGCAGCAAGGCCGCCCGGCGAGGGCGGGTAAACAGCCGGGCGTTAAACCGGCATTGAGTTCGGCAAAACAAAGCCGAGGGACAGCATGGCAAGGCATATACGAAAAGGTGATCTGGTCGCCGTGACCACCGGCAACGCCCGGGGCAGGCAGGGCAAGGTGCTGCGCGTGATCCCCAAGCACGATCATGTGATCGTCGAGGGCGTCAACGTCCGCAAGAAGCACATCCGCCCCAATCAGCAGAACCCCCAAGGCGGTGTGATCGAAAAGGAGATGCCGGTCCATATCTCCAACGTCTCGCCCGTGTCAGGCGGCAAGCCGACGCGCGTGCGGTTCGAGGTCAAGCCCGACGGGTCGAAGCTCCGCGTCGCGGCCAGGTCGGGCGAGCAGATCGGTCAGCCCCTACGGGCGGCGAAGGGTTGAGCAGGTTTAAGGATTAGCGTTTCGCATGGAGCGAAACGGCGTTGAATAAAAGGTGTAGCTTCGACATGAGCACACGGATGAAAGAAAAATTCGTCGGCCCGGTGGCTGAAAAGGTCAAGCAGACGTTCGCCGTCAGCAACCCCATGGCCCTGCCGCGCCTGGACAAGATCGTGCTCAACGTCGGGCTGGGTAAGCAGCTTGAGGGCACCAAACTCAACGCCCCGGCCAAGACTCAGGTGCTCGAGGATCTCGCTACGATCACCGGTCAGAGAGCCGTGATGAAGAAAGCCAAGAAGTCGGTTTCGAACTTCAAGCTCCGCAGGGGCTACGAAATCGGGGCCATGGTCACCCTCCGGGGCACGCGCATGTGGGAGTTCTTCGACCGGCTCGTGTCGCTAGCCGTGCCGCGTATCAAGGACTTTCGCGGGCTCAAGGCCACCGGCTTCGACGGGCGGGGCAACTACTCGTTCGGGCTCGCCGAGCAGGGCGTTTTCCCCGAAGTGGATATGGCCAAAGCCAAGTTTACCCACGGGATGAATATCACGTTTGTGTTCAAAAATAGTTCCGACGAAATGTCGAAGCTAATGCTCAGTGAACTGGGGGTGCCCTTCGCCAAGCCGGCGAAGCGGTGAGATAAGGAAAGGACTGGCCGCCGCTGACAGGCGGCCGTGGAAACCGTTATGGCTTGTAAATCAACCGTCGAACGCAACAACCGGGTCAAGCGGACCGTCGCGAAGTATGCGGAGCTACGCCGCGAACTCAAAGCTAAGGGCGACTACGCGGCCTTGGCTAGGCTCCCGCGAGACGCCAGCCCCACACGCGTCAAGAACCTGTGCGCCTTAACCGGCCGCAGCCGCAGTGTGTACCGCAAGTTCAAGATCTCACGGATCATGCTCCGCGAGCTGGCCCTGCAAGGCAAGATCCCGGGCATGAAAAAGGCTTCTTGGTAAGGACCGGAAATTAATAGAAGGCACCAGGCCCAGGCGACTCTGAGTCACGGAACACGAACAGAACAACGCCGGGCGAAGTTAAAAAAGGCAAGCCATGATTCTGAATGAGATTGGGAGCACAACGCAATGGCATTGACCGACCCGATTGCCGATATGCTCACCCGCATCCGCAACGCCGTGCGCAACAGCGCCCCGCGTGTCGACTGCCGCAACAGCAAGGTCTGTAAAGGCATCGCCCACGTGATGAAAGACGAGGGCTACATCGCCGACTACGCGGTGATCGACGACGGGCGTCAGGGCATCCTGCGGGTGGACCTGCGGTACAGCTCACGCGGTGAGGCGACGATCCACTCGCTCCAACGCAACAGCAAGCCCGGCCGCCGCGTCTACGCGAAGGTGTCAGACCTGCCCCGCCCGTTGGCCGGGTTGGGCATTGTGATTGTCAGCACGCCCGTGGGTGTGCTCAGCGACCGCCAGGCCCGCAAGCAGCACGTGGGCGGCGAGCTTTTGTGTACGGTTGAATAGCGGCCCCGCGGCCGGATCGAATGACAAGGTGACCATCGATGTCCCGTATCGGAAAAAAACCAATCCCGCTGCCCGCAGCCGTCAAGGTCGCGGTGAACAATCGTCAGGTCAGCGTGTCAGCCGGATCGAACAACCTGTCGTACACGCACCGCCCAGAGGTCAGCGTCAAGGTCGACGACCAAGCCAAGGCCGTCGTCGTCGAACGCGTGGAGGAAAGCCGCAAGGCCAAGGCCATGCACGGGTTGACCCGGGCGTTGATCGCCAACATGGTCACCGGCGTAACCACGGGGTTTTCCAGGGAGCTGGATATCAACGGCGTCGGCTGGGGCGCTAATGTGCAGGGAAACAAGATCGCGTTGAACGTCGGCTATGCCGACACGCGGTACGTAGCCATCCCCGCGGGTGTGCAGGTTGAGGTCCAAGGCGCTAGGATCAAGATCAAGGGCGCCGACAAGCAGGCGGTCGGCCAAATCGCCGCGAAAATCCGTGCCCAAAGACCCCCCGAGCCCTACAACGCCAAGGGGATCAAATACGTGGAAGAGCGGATCATCCGCAAGCAGGGCAAGGCCTTCGGCGGTGGCGCGTAACGCCCGGTGCGACGAAAAGACCGCATTTAGTTTGAGGTGAAATAAAGCAATTAACAGGTTGACTTCATCATGAAAGCCGCAACGATTAATCAAACTCGCCGCATCCGACGCAAAGCGGGCATCCGCAAGCGCATTTTCGGCACGCCCGAGAGGCCGCGCCTGACGGTCTACCGCAGCCTGAAGCACATTTATGTTCAGGTCGTAGACGACTTGGCGGGTAAGACGCTCGTGGCGGCCAATTCCCAGCAGTTGACCGGCGGCGACAACAAAGGCAACGCAGCTACGGCCACGCAGGTCGGCAAGGCCGTGGCGGAAAAGGCCAAGGCCGCCGGTATCGCCACCGTGGCGTTCGACCGCAACGGGTTCCGTTACCAGGGCCGCGTCAAGGCGCTGGCCGACGCGGCACGCGAAGGGGGGTTGCAGTTTTGATTTGTTTATACGGCTTGGGTTCGACTGAGGGGTTAGGCAATACAGAGGCGGTGTTATGATCGAAGCATTAGCAGAATCACGAGCGCTCGAATCGACCACCGTGGGCATCTACCGCACGGCGACCGTGGTCAAAGGCGGGCGGCGGTTTAGCTTCTCAGCCATGGTGGTCATCGGCGACCGCAACGGCGGCGTGGGCTTGGGCTACGGCAAGGGCAGGGGCGTGCCCAACGCGATCGAGAAAGCGGAGAAAAACGCCAGGAAGTCGCTGTTCCGTTACACGCTCAAAGAAGGCACACTGCCCCACCCGGTCATCGGCAAATTCGGGGCGTCCATCGTCAAGCTCATCCCCGCCTCACCGGGCACCGGCGTGATCGCGGGCGGCACCGTGCGCGCGGTGCTGGAAATGGCGGGCGTGCGGGACTGCTTGACCAAAGCCTACGGGTCGACGAATCAAAAGAACCTCTGCCGCGCCGCGTTGGACGGGTTAAGCAAGCTACGCACCAAAGAAGAGATCGCGGAGCTGCGCGGCGTGGAGATCGAAAGCAGCCACGTCGAAGAGATCTTGGCCCTGGGCAAGAAATACGCCTCGGAGACACAATCCACCGAGCAGCGTGTCAGAGGCCCGGTGAACACCGTGGGCAACAAGCAAAGACAGGGCGGCCGCGGGCGTGGGCGTGGCGGCGGGGGTCGCGGAGGCGGCTATGATCGCGGCCCGTCGTCGGGCGGCGCGCAGCCGGCAGGCGGTGCCGACGCACCGGCCCCGCAGAGTGCGGGCGATTCGCCGGCACCAGCAGCCCCAAGCGCCGAGGGCGGGGATCAGCCGCAGGCTTCTTAATACGAGATTAGCGTGTGGCCGCGGAACCAGGAGTTTAGCCACCATGATGATCCATGAAATCACAGCAAAAGTCGGCGCCCACAAGCGTCGTAAGCGCATCGGGCGCGGTGTCGGTTCAGGCCACGGCAAGACCAGCGGTCGTGGGCACAAAGGCGCCGGCTCCCGTTCGGGCTGGACCGGCTCGATCCGCGCCAGCCGCGAGGGCGGGCAGATGCCGTTCTTCCGCCGGATTGCCAAGCGGGGCTTCAGCAACGCCCTGTTCATGAAGCACTTTGCCGTTGTCAACCTTAAAGCCCTGGAGGCCCGCTTCGATAACGGGGCGCAGGTAGGCCCTGAAGAGTTGGCCAAAGCGGGGCTGATCCCAGACGCCCAGACGCCCGTGAAGATTCTGGGCACCGGGGATTTGAAAAAGAAACTGACTGTCGCGGCGACGGCGTTTAGCAAAGCCGCGGAGAAAAAGATCACCGACGCAGGCGGCACCGCTACCGTGGCGTGAGGCTTGTTTGAAAGCTCGTCACGGGTAATTTTTTAAATATCTTCTTAGAGACAAGTCAACCGTAGTGTTTCCATGCTCCAAGCGTTCATCAATATGTGGCGAGTCCAGGAGCTAAGGAACAAGCTCCTGTTTACGATCGGCATGCTGGCGATTTACCGCGTGGGGTTTTACATCCCGCTGCCGGCGGTGGATCAGTCGGCCTTGGCAGAGTGGGCCCAGGACGTATCGGGAGCCGCCGGCAACCTCATCGCCTACGTGGGCATCTTCACAGGCGGCGCGTTGGGGCAATCGACGATCTTCGGGTTGGGCGTTATGCCCTACATCTCCGCGGCCATTATCTTCCAACTGCTGGTCACGGTGATCCCCAGCCTCCAGCAGCTCCAAAAAGAAGGCCCCGCCGGGCGCCAGAAAATCCAGGAATACACCCGTTACGCCACGGTCGGCCTGTGCCTCGTTCAAGCCACGTTCTGGCTCAGCTTTATGCTGCGTTCGCAATTGGTCTACTCCGAATACGCACAAGGCGGCGGCGCGTGGCTGTTTTGGATATGCGGCATCACAGGCCTGACCGCCGGGACCGTCTTTTTGATGTGGCTCGGTGAGCAGGTCGACAAGTACGGCATCGGCAACGGCGTGTCTTTGATCATCACGGCCGGCATCATCGCGAAAATGCCCACCGCGGTGCAGGAAGTCGCCAACGGCTTTTCCGTCAGCCGCGCCGACGACAAGCCCTACGGCGTGGACACGGTGGTGTTCCTCACCGCCGCGTTTGTGTTTGTGGTGGCTGGTTCGATCGTGATCACTCAAGGCCAACGCCGCATCCCCATCCAGCAAGCCAAGCACACGCGCGGGCGTCGCGTCTACGGCGGGCAACGCAGCTACCTACCCCTGCGCGTCAATCACGGCGGCGTGATGCCGATCATCTTCGCCAGCTCGCTGATGATTTTCCCGTCGATGATCCTCGGGTACTTGTCGGGCGTGTTCCAGGGTTCGGCGGTGGTGGACTTCTTAAGCACCAATTTCAGGATGGACAGCTACCTGTACGTCCTCCTGTACATCGGGTTGATCTACTTCTTCGCCTACTTCTGGACGACCGTCCAGTTTCAGCCTAAGGAAATGGCCACCCAACTCCGCGACCACGGCAGTTTCATCCCCGGCCTGCGCCCCGGCCCGCGCACCGCGGATTACTTAGAGACCGTCATGGAGCGGATCACCTACGTGGGTGCGGGCTTTTTGGCGATCATCGCGGTGATCCCCACATTGGTGGCTGGGACGTTCGGGTTGTCGTTTATGGTGTCAAGCTTTTTGGGCGGCACGGGGCTGCTGATCGTCGTGAGCGTGATGCTCGATTTCATCCAGCGGATCGAGGCGAGCCTGCTGATGCGCAATTACGACGGTTTCTTAAGCTCGGGCGGTGGCAAGGGCCCAAGAATCCGCGGGGCGCGGCATGGTGCATAAATGTATGCAAAAAAGCAACTTAATTAGATTTAAAGCGAATAGTCAACAAATAGGTAAGAATTCGGCATAATAGATTGCAAACACTGTGGCAGGCGTTAGAATAGTGGATTCTGCGCTGCTGGAACGTATTACAAAATAAGGCAATCGGCGCCCGTGGATGGCCATACGTCTAAAGACCAAGGATGAAATAGAAAAGATGCGGGCCGCCGGCCGGGTGGTTCACAAGGTATTGCAGCGCTGCAAAGAGATGTGTCAGCCCGGCGTGACCACCAAGGAGATCGACGAAGAGGCATATCGGGTTTTCACCGCCCAAGGCGCTACGGGGTTGTTTAAAAACTACCCGACGTACCAACCGGGCGAAGGCTTCCCGGCTAACTTGTGCATCAGCGTCAACGAAGTCGTGGTGCACGGCATTGCAGACGGCCGGGTTATAGAAGACGGCGACATTGTGGGCATCGACTGCGGCGTGAAGCTCGACGGCTGGTGCGGCGACTCGGCCACGACGGTCATGGTTGGCGATGTCCGCCCCGAAGTCCGGAAGCTGTGCGAGGTGACCGAACACATGCTGGCCTTGGCAGCCGAGAACATACGGCCGGGCCGGAAGTGGAGCCAGGTCGCCAGGGTGATGCAGAGCTACGCGGAGAAAGAGGGCATGGGCGTGGTAAGGGACTTTGTGGGACACGGCATCGGCCAGGCGATGCACGAAGACCCCAAAGTGCCGAATTTCGTGAACCAGGAGCTTGTCAGGAACGACATAGAGCTGCGCCAAGGCGTGGTCATCGCGGTTGAGCCGATGTGCAACATGGGTACTTATGAAGTGCTGACGCTACCAGACGGGTGGACGGTCAAGACGGCTGATAGCAAGCCCTCCGCCCACTACGAGCACACGATCGCCGTCACTGCGGATGGCGCGGATATATTGACGGACGGCAGGTAAAAAATAAACGGGCCGGTCGGCGGCAATGGTTTGATGATAGAGCATGGCCAAGGAAGAAAAAATACAAGTCGAAGGCGAGGTCATCGACGCGCTGCCCAACGCGATGTTCCGTGTAAAGCTGGAGAACAACCATGAGATCTGTGCCCATATCTCTGGAAAGATGCGGATGCACTACATCCGTATCCTGCCTGGGGACCGGGTCACAGTGGACATCAGCCCCTACGACCTGACCAAGGGGCGGATTACGTATCGGCATTGATTGTTAGCCGCTCGGCGCCGGTGGGGTGCGGGCGGCTCGTGAACGAGGTGAATCATGAAAGTCCGTAGCAGCGTGAAGCGAATCTGTGAGAATTGCAAGGTCATCAGGCGGAAGGGCGTGGTGCGCGTGATCTGCACCAACCCCAAGCACAAGCAGCGCCAGGGGTGATCGGTTTTGCCGCGTCGGGCCGATGACCGTGCCCGCCGGTCTTTTGATAGGAGTCTGTGATGCCGCGTATTGCAGGTACTGATATCCCGGACAACAAGCCTGTGCGCATCTCATTGCGTTACATCTATGGCATAGGCCCGTCCCATTCCGACAAGATCCTCAAAGCGGCGGACATCGACGGGCAGACGCGAGCCAATAAGCTTACGGAAGACCAGCTTGCCCAGATTGCCAACATTATCGACGGCGGCTACATCGTCGAAGGCGCCCTGCGTCGTGCCATCGGCCAGAACATCGCCCGGCTGCGCGACATCCGCTGCTACCGCGGCGACCGCCACCGTCGCGGGCTGCCCGTCCACGGCCAACGCACCAAAACCAACGCCCGCACACGCAAGGGCAGGAAGAAGACAGTCGCCGGGAAGAAGGGCGTTAAGGGGATGAAGTAACCCCCGGGCGGACCGCCGCACGGGATGCAACGGGCTCAGAACAGCTTTGTAACTGTTCGGAGCGGCAGGTTTTGCTAGCAAAGATGACGACAAATCGCGGCCACAAGCCGCACGCACACAGCGTTTTGAGGTAGCCATGGCTAAGAAGCAGAAAAAAGTCCGCAGAAATGTCACCCGCGGGATCGTGTACGTGAAAGCCTCTTTCAACAACACGCAGGTGACCATCACCGACACCGCCGGCGAGATGCTCTGCTGGGATTCGTCCGGCTCGGTCGGGTTCAAAGGCTCGCGCAAGAGCACGCCCTTCGCCGCCAGCCGCGCCGCGGCCAGCGCCGCCATCAAGGCGATGAAGATGGGCATGCAGGAAGTCGAGGTCCGCGTCAAAGGCGCCGGCAGCGGCCGCGAAAGCGCCGTCACCGCCCTGCAACGAGCCGGGCTACGGATCACCGCTGTGGAAGACCACACGCCCATCCCGCACAACGGGTGTCGGCCGTGCAAGAAACGCCGCGTCTAAGCGGCCTGGCCGGGAAACGGATCGGTAAGACGTGCATGTAAGCGTATTGGATTTAAACAAACCCCGTGCAGCCAAGGCTTGCTTAAATCCACTTGGGATATGAATTCTGGACTGCGTAACATCGGCTGAACGAATTTCGGAGAAGTACCATGCGAATCCGTTGGCGAGGACTTGAACTACCCACCCGTGTGATCCCCGACCCCGACCTGACCAACCAGACCTACGGGAAATTCATGGTCGAACCGTTCGAGAGGGGCTTCGGCACCACGGTCGGCAACAGCCTGCGCCGGATCCTCCTGTCGAGTCTGGAGGGCGCCGCCGTGACGGCTATCAAGATCAAGGGCGCCGAGCACGAGTTCACCAGCATCGAAGGCGTTACCGAGGATATCACCGACATCATCCTCAACGTCAAGAACATGGTCGTCTCGCTGGAATCAGACGAGCCCAAGACCATGAAGCTGCGCGCCGAGGGGCCCGGTGAGGTCACCCTGGACCTGATCGAAGCCGACACCTCCATCACCATCCACAACAAAGAGCTCGTCCTAGCGACGCTGACCAAAGAAGTCGACTTCGACATGGACTTCACCGTCAAGAAGGGCCGGGGCTACGTCCCCGCCAGCGAGCAGTACGACTCGAGCGAGGACCAGGAGGTCGGGCTGATCCCCGTCGACGCGATCTACTCGCCCGTCACGCGTGTCCGCTACAGCGTGGAAGACACGCGCGTGGGCCAGAAGACCAACTACGACAAGCTCACGATCGAAGTCTGGACCAACGGCACGATTTCACCCGAGATGGCGCTGGTCGAAGCGGCCAAGATCCTCCGCAAGCACCTCAACCCGTTCGTGCAGTACTTCGAGCTCGGCTCAGCCCGCGCCAGCGAGACCGCCTCCGCCGCGGCCCGCGTCGACGAGGACCTGATCCGCAAGCTGCGCACGTCGGTCAGCGACTTGGACCTGTCCGTGCGGGCTAGCAACTGCCTGGAGTCCGCCTCGATCAACACCGTCGCCGACTTGGTCAGCCAGACCGAGAGCGAGCTGTTAAAAGTGCGGTCGTTCGGCCGCACCTCGCTGCGTGAGGTCAAGCGCAAGCTCATCGATATGAACCTGTCGCTGGGCATGCAGTTGCCCGCCGAGATGGAGCAGGAAGCATAACAAAGCACCATGGCGTTTAAGCCTTTTCGGCTTGAAGACGCTTGGAGGTTGTAGCCATGAGACACCGTATCGCGGGATACAAACTGAATCGTGATACCGAGCACCGCCTGGCGCTTCACCGCAATTTGGTGGTGGCGCTGTTCACACACGGGCAGATCACCACCACCGTGCCCAAGGCCAAGAGCGTCAAGCCGTTTGCCGAGAAGCTGATCACGGCCGCTCGCAAGGGCGACTTGGCGTCTCGCAGGCGCGTGTTGGCCCGGCTTCAGGACCGCATCATCGTCAAGAACGACAACGACGAAGACGCGAAACGCAACAAGTACGGCGAACTGGTCGGCGGCCCGCGGATCGTCAAGAAGCTTTTTGACGAGATCGCCCCGCGTTATGCCAACCGCCCCGGCGGGTACACGCGCATTGTCCGCCTAGGCAAACACCGCAAGGGCGACGGCGGAGACCTCTGCGTGCTGCAACTGGTGGGCGATGAATCCGGGCCCCAGGTCGCAGGCCAACACTCCCGCCGGCGGGACAAAGCCAACCACCGGATGGAAGTCGCCGCCAAGCTGCGCAAAACCGGGGCCAAAGCCACCGTCGCCAGCGAGCAGCCGACCGCTCAAGAAGACAAGCCCTCGGACGACACCAGTCAACAACCCGACGCAAAGGCGTAACCTTCTTGCTGGCCCGATCACCGCGGGTATATGATCCATACAACCGGCCCCATGGCCGGTTTTTTTGTTAAGTTTGATCTGCTGTGCTCCGCCGCCCGCTTCTTTGTTATTCTCGTATCGCATGATGAGCAAGCCCTGATAGGTAAACGGCTATGACAGACGAACCAAGCACCATTCAGCCTTGGGAAGCGCTCGAACGCCTGGTCGAATCCAAAGACGCCGCGGCGATCGAGTCGTTTGTCAGAGCCCTGCCCGCGGGCGAGACCGCTCACACCATCGCGCGCGTGGATGAAAGCACCCAGGCGCTGCTGTTGGAACTGTTACCGGTCGAAGCGGCTGCCGACTTGATGGAAGCGCTGTCTGATGTGCAGGCCGCCGACCTGATCGAAGACCTGCCCGCAGAGCGTGCCGCGGCGATCGTCGACGAGATGGCCAGCGACGAGCAGGCCGACCTGCTCGCCGAGTTGGACGAGGAAGACGCCCAGGCCATCCTCGACCGCATGAGCCCGGAGGAGGCCCAGGACGTCCGCCGGCTGAGCCTCCACGGCCCCGACACCGCCGGCGGGATCATGATCACCGAGTACCTGAGCTACCCCGACACAGCCACCATCGACGACGTGATCAAAGACCTGCGCCACAACGCGGAGAAATACACCCACTACGACGTGCAATACATCTACGTCATCAGCGGCGAGACCGGTCAGCTGCGCGGCACGGTCCGGCTGCGCGAGTTGGTGTTGTCCGTGGGCAGCGCGTTGATCACGTCGATCACACTGGCCGAGCTGCACAAGGTGCGCGTGACCGCCACGCTCGACAGCTTGGAGGACTTCTTCGACCGCCACGGCTATTACGCGGCGCCCGTCGTCGATGAGCACGACCGCTTGGTCGGCGTGGCTCGCCGGTCGCATGTGGAAGAGGCGCTAAGCGAGCGAGCCGATAAGACCATGCTGCGCATCGGCGGCATCATCGGCGGCGAGGAGCTGCGCACCATGCCCATGGGCTCGCGCGTGGTGCGGCGGCTGGCGTTCCTGGCGCCCAACATCGGGCTGAACCTGATTTCCGTGAGCGTCATCGCGTTTTATGAACCACTGCTGGCACAGGTCTCGGCGTTAATGATCTTCCTGCCCATCCTTTCGGACATGAGCGGCTGCGCCGGGAACCAGGCTGTGGCGGTGAGCATGCGCGAGCTGGCCCTGGGGCTTGTTAAGCCGTTTGAAGTCGGGCGTGTCCTGGCCAAGGAAGTCCTCATGGGCTTGACCACCGGCGTGGTCTTGGGGCTGGTGCTGGGGGTGATCACGTGGCTGATGCGGGGGCAGGCGTACCCTTACCTCGGTGTGGTCGTAGGATGCGCGATGGTCGTCAACTGCACGATCGCCGCCAGCGTCGGCGGAACCATCCCGCTGTTACTCAAGTTCATCAAGGTCGACCCCGCGCTGGCGTCCGGGCCCGTGTTGACCACGATCACCGACATGTGCGGGTTCTTCTTCGCCTTGACGTTCACCAAGGTCATGCTCCACGCCACCGGCATGGGTTAGGCGTGTGGCCAAAAAACAAACCCCGCGGTTAAGGGGTTTGAGAACAACATGGATTGTGGTTTGTTTCGTTTACGCCGCGTCGCGCTTCGACCGGCGCTTGCGCCCGACTGTGCGTTGGTCAGACGACATCCGGCGTTTGGATCGGCTTGACATGGCTTTGATCAGATCGGCGGGGTTCTTGGCCCAAAGGTCGGCGCCGATCTCTTCGGCCAGACCGTCGGCGCGGTTGAACACGCCGCCGCCCACCACGATCTGCAGCTTCGGACACACACCGATCGAGTGCAAACGGTCGATCAGCAGCCGCGTCTCGGGCACCGTGTTGGACACAGCCCCGAAAACCACCAACACGTCGGTATTCATCTGACCGATCTCGTTGACGATTTCGTCGTTCGCCACCCCGCCACCTAAGAGATAGACCTCGTACCCGTCCGCTTCCAACAGGTCGCACACCATCTGCGCCGCGATCTCCTGCGAGTCTTCCGGCCCACAGATCAGGAGCACGGTTTTGTTGCGCTTCGTCGATTGTTCCAGTTTCGTTTGTACCTGATCGACCAGCGCCCGCAGCAGGCGGGTGGCGTAGTGGTAGGCCAGATCGGCGAGCTGGTCTTCACGGTGCAGCTTTTGGATATGCTCGAGCGTCGGCCAAAACACGCGGGACAAGATCTTCTCCGCCGGCTGATCCTCTTCCAACAGGTCTTGGACAATCTGCCGAGTCGCGGCGCGGTGGCCGCTGATCAGCGAGTTGAAAAATCGTTCTTGCAACACATCGCGTCTTGGCATGAAAATCACTCCATAAGCGTCGGATCACAGCTCGCTCACCCCGCTTACGTCGGTTAGCCTGCCGACACCACTTATGCCCGCTTTGCTTTGGGCACCGGCGCGACACCTTATAATCGGAGACGGGCCAACCAAACCTTCAGACGTTACGCTCTGTGAAACGGACGACGGCGGCAAATCGATGGCGTTGCCGCAAGCTGCTTAATAGCATGGATTTAATGGTCGCGTCTGTGCGACCCGATAACGAAGCAGTCACACGCTCGCAATGACCGTTAATACCCGCACCGCGACTTATCCGGTCGCTCCACACTAATCATTGCAATATAAATTGCCCCCGTGCAACCCGGATCGCACACGATCTCACACCCTTCACCGCCGCGCGGCGTCAGAATCGGACCTTCAAACACAAGCCGTAAGCCCCCGGATTTATGCCCGACCCGCCCTTACCCCAAGCGCCTGTCGTAATACATAAGCCAACCACGCAAGCTCGTCGCGGTCTCTGCTCTTCAGGCAGCGAACCGCGTCGCCCCGCTTGGGCTGGATTTCTAGCTGATGGTGCTTGCGCGTGGAGGTGAACCCCTTTGAGTCTTTCGAAGATACCGTATAGCTCGTCGCGTCGATCGTCTCCAACTCGCTTGCCCGCCACATGTCCTGTTTCATGCCAAGCCTGGTGCCGAATAGCCCGTCCTGCGTGATCAGCAGGTGTCCCTCCAACACGTCAATCACCACCCACTTCTTTGAATAGTGCAACAAAGCCAAGCTCACCACCGCCGCCACGGGTAGCAGTAGGTAAAGGATATCTGACCCGAATACCGTCCCCACAGCCGACGCCCCAGACACCGAGATAACGCCGAACAGGATCACCGGCAAAGTCTGCCCATGCAGCAGCGGCGGGACTCTCAGGGTAAGCCCGTCAGCCGTCACTTCGTGTTGAATCAGGCTCTTGAGCGGCCGCGAAATCGGTGTGTCGCGGCGTGGCGGCTTAGGCGGCGCCGGCGGCGCGTGATCGGCTACGGTCGGTGTGGAGGGTTGACGGTGTTGTCTTACGGTGGCGGGCAGTTTGGCAATCTTGGAGTCCCGCGCGACTTCTTTCATGTGCTCGACCATCGCGTCGAGCAGCGGCTTGGGGTACCACACCGCCAGCAGAAGCCCCTTACCCGGATCGAATTCAGCACGGATCATTCCCAGCCAGCGGCTAGTGTCGTGAAAATCACCCGCCCGCCCGGCTAACGGACCAATAAACGCTAAAGCGAAAGACACCTGCTTTGAGCGGATCGCCGTTAGCGACCCGGCCGGGCGCCGGCGCGTCCAGCGGAACAGCCCCACACGGTCCGTGCACCGCAGGGTGTCGCGTGTGAAAGTGATCTCGCACCGTCCTAAAAGCAGCAGCACCGCCCCGCCCGCTAGGGGCGCCGCGCCCACGGGTACAAACAGCGCGCCGCATAAAAAGGCTTCGAACAGCTTCCCGTCGTTGATGTTGATCACGACCCCCGCCAACCCCGCGAAGAAGAACATCGCGCCGAATACCGCCAGCCCCGCCCCCAGCCACCGCACCGCGCCCAGGCGCCTGCGTGGCAGCACGTACCGCACGCCGCCCATCACGGTCTCGGTTTTCACGTCTTCGAACACCATCTGGGCCATCACGCCCTCTCACCCGGATCGTGATCAAACGGTATCAAGGTCAACGCGCAGCAGGTCCGCCACGGGCGGCTCGTCGTGGCGCGTGTGGCCCGATAGCGCCGGGAGAATGTCACGCACAACCTGGTCAATCGCCACGCGCTGCCCCGGCCAAGCGAACAGCCGCTCGGATTGGTCGCGTCTTACCCAGCGGTAGTCGTCGTGGTCGGCGTCGAGTTGCGGCTGTTGGCCCGGCGCCACGCGCGCCGCAAAGCAGGGGCTCATCATGACGTGGTTCTTGGCGGCGCTGAAATAAGTATTGACCGTCTCAAGCTGCCACAGACTGGTCAGCCCTTGGCCCGGGGCGTACGCCGTTTCTTCTTGCAGCTCACGCAGGGCCGCGGCCACAGCGGTCTCGTCGTCCTCGATGTGCCCCATCACCGGCTGCCACGTGCGTGCCATCCGCCCCTCCGTGCGGTGAAGCTGCAAGAACTCCACACTAGAGGTTTCGCCCCGCCCCGCCGCGGTCTCCGCCAGCCGGAACACATAGACCTCGACAATATCCGTAAGCACAGGTGGGCCGGGCATGGCTGTGAGTATATCCGCCGCAAGGGGCCTGCGCGACCGCGGACCGCTCAGAAGATCTACAATATGCTTGGATGCAGCAAGTTTACCTGGACAACAACGCCACGACCCAGCCGACGCCGGAGGTGGTCGCTGCGGTGCGCGAAGCCCACGAGAACCTTTGGGCCAACCCGTCGAGCCTGCACCGGCCGGGGCAGGTTGCCCGGCAGCGCGTGGAGCTGGCCCGCGCCGATGTCGCGGCGATGCTGAACTGCCGCGACCGCGAGCTGGTCTTCACCTCCGGGGGCACCGAGTCGAACAGCCTAGCCCTGTGGGGCGTGTTGGGCCGAACGCTACGCACCAAGCAGAACACGGACAAGAATCCACCCCGCGGCGTGCTGATCACCACGCGTACCGAACACGCCGCCATCCGCCAGCCCGCCGAACGCATGGCCTCGCTGGGTGTCAACGTCGAGTACCTGCCGATCGACCAACAGGGTTGCGTGGCCGCCGAGGCGTTAACACAAGCCCTGGAGCACCACGCCGACGGCAACACACTGACACTCGTGAGCGTCCACTGGGCCAACAACGAGACCGGCGTCGTTCAGCCGATCCACAAATTGGCTCAGGCCTGCCGCGACCACCACGCCCGCCACAACGACGCGCGCGTGCTCTTCCACACCGACGCCACGCAAGCGGTCGGTAAAACCCCCGTGGACGTCGAGCAAGCGGGTGTTGACCTGCTGACGCTGTCTGCCCACAAATTCCACGGCCCCAAGGGTGTTGGCGCGTTGTATGTGCGTAGCGGGGTGCGCCTGGAGCCGCAAAACCTCGGCG
This sequence comes from Phycisphaeraceae bacterium, assembly GCA_029260715.1. GTDB lineage: Bacteria > Planctomycetota > Phycisphaerae > Phycisphaerales > Phycisphaeraceae > OFTM12. Next base: position 169,258 of record JAJDCS010000013.1, read on the forward strand.
GCCCCCAGGAACGCGAACGACGCGGCGGCACGGAGAACACACCGGGCATCATCGCCCTGGGCGTCGCCGCCCAGCAGACCAAACGGTTCTTGGATGACAGCGACCAGATCGTCCGGCTCACAGCGATGCGTGATCGTTTTGAAAATGCGGTCGCCCAGCGTGTGCCCGGCGTCGTGATCAACGCGAAAGCCCCTGCCTCGTCCCACGCCACTAGCGCAGCCACTATGCCCCCCTCTCAGCGTCTGTGGAACACGTCCAACGTCGGGTTCCCGGGGCTCGAAGCCGAGGCCATCTTGCTAGGCCTAAGCGAGCGGGGCGTCTGCGCCTCGGCTGGGGCAGCCTGTTCCAGCGGGTCGCTCGAGCCCTCGCCGGTCCTGCTGGCCATGGGTGTGCCAGAGCCGGTCGCGCACGGGTCGGTGCGGTTTTCGCTGAGCCGGTTCACCACGGACCACGAAATCGACACCGCCATACGGGTTATTACCGAAGTTGTTGAAAAATTAGCCAAGACTATGCCGATGAGTACTAAATGAAGTGATAAGCAGGCCCACCCACGCGGCGGGTCGGGCAACGCCGACAGGGAAAATAAGTTTGACGGGGGCTGACGCTTCTTGACGATACCCTCATTCAGCCACCCCACACCCGGAGGCACCCGGCAATATGCAGTTGATGACCTGGATGCTCGCTCGTTTAGGCAGCCGATTTACACTCTTGTTCGAGCCCCACCACCGCAGGGTCAAACACTCGGCGCTGGGCAGGCCCGTCGCCCAGCCGCTTGAGCTGATGGTGGGCCTGGTCGAGCCCGACGGCACACAGCGCGTCCTGCCGTTCGCCTCACAGGGCACGCTCTTTGAAAACCCCGAGCAGTTCGAGCGGCTCAACTCGATCACCTTCCGCGGGTTTAGCCCGCACTACCGGCTGCGGTTCGAGCTGAACGTCCACAGCGTTTTTTACCCGCAAGACGAGCGCCTGTGTTTGATGCCCGCGTTCTATTTGGAGATGCGCATCAGCCCGGCCAAGCGGTTCCGTGGGATCAAGCCCCGCCACCCCATGCCCGACAAGGTGAAGCTGTTCATCCGCTTGGGCCGATCCGACACGAGCATCACCGCCGGCGTGCCCGACGACCCCTCATCACCATTGGGCGGTTGGATCGATATGGCCTACCCCAGCCCGCTGGAGCCGTCGTTTAAAAACCACGGCGCGGGCGGCCGCGCGGGTGGCGCGGCTGACGCCATGAGCACCGCCGTCGAGGTGCAAGAGCGGATTGTCAGCCTTAACACCGGCTGCATGGTGGACGGCGAAGGCAAGGGCCTAACGCTGGACCTGCCCGTCACCGAAATGGGCAGCGGCACCAAGTGGCGGCTTGTCTGGGGCGCGTACTGCCCTCAAGGGGCTGTGCGCGTCGGACACGAACCCGAAAACGACCCCGCCCCGCTGCGGTACCTCAGCCACTGGCCCAGCCTCGACGCCGTCATGGACGAAGCCATCAGCCTGCGCGACGACCGGCTGGCGCACTCCAGACGACTCGAAAAGCTGATCGACCAAGCACCGCTCGAAACCGCACAGCGACACTTGCTCAACCAAGGCTTCCAGATGTTCCTTGGCAACTCACGCTGGTGCGACATGAAGGACGGCAGCCAGTGGTTCGCCGCCGGGCAGGAAGGCCGCCGACACGACCGCTCGCCTCTCGAACTGGGGTATTACACGTCACCGTTCTACCTGGCCTTGTGGCCGCAGCTGCTGGCTATGCAACTCCAGCAATGGGTACGGATGTTGGAAACGCACGAACCGTCGGGCGGCGCCCACTTCGTTCACGGCGTGCAAGGCTCAGCCAAAGGCTCGGCACGCCTGGCGCTGTCGCGGCACTGGGTCATCTCGGATTCCTGCTCGTACTTGTTGCTGCTACAGGCTTACGCGCACTGGACGGGCGACCAATCCGTCTTACGCGAACACGCCCAGGGCATCGCGCAGGTCGCCAAGTTCGTGCTCTGGGCCGATCAGGACGACAGCGGCTTCCCCCTCAGCGACAGTGAGGGCATCGACGCCGGCGCCAACTCGCCCGACAGCATGCCCCACCGCCAGACCCACCTGGCGGTCAAGCGAGTCGCCGCGCTGCAAGCCGCGTTTGATTTACTGACGCGCAACGATCAGTCCGAACTGGCCCACCGCTGCCAGCAGGCGGTGGAAGCCGACGCCGGCAAGATCGAGGCGCGTGCGTGGGTCGGCGATCATTACGCCGCTTATGTCGACCCCACACCCACCGCCCAGCACGACGCGTGGATCGCCGCACCCGAAACGGCCGTGCCACTGCCCGCCCAGACAAGCGGATACGCCATACACACCGCCGGAGGGCTGCTGCTGCCGATCATGATGGCCCAGCCGGCCCTGCTCGACCTGCAGCGCCTCGCGGAGGACGTGAACAGCGCCGCGCGCGAGACGCTCGTGGCATACGGCAGCGGCCTAACCTCCGAAGACATCGAAGACGTCTGGGTCAGCAGGAACGTGTGGCGGGATTGCTTGGCGATCTACCTCGACTGCGGGCACGCATCGCGCGCTCAGCGGTATTGGGACCTACAAGTGACCTGCAACACCCACACACAGAGTATGGGCTACTGCGACACCTACGTCGGCCACGAACAGTCTTTCAGCGCGCGTGGCGCCGCGAGTTTCGGCGTGCTGCTGGCCTGCCCACGATTGGTGATCGACCGGCTGGCGCCGGGCGGCGTGCGCATCAGCGTCGAGCCACAGCGACACTACCCCCAGCGTTGGCCGCTGCTGCCCCTGGCCGATTGGAAAGCGGGACGCGTGCCCGTCTGCGTCGTCAACCCCGACGGACACGTCAGCATCGAGAGCGAATCCGACCCGGTCATCATCCACGGCCAACAAGCATCGCCGGGGCAGATGATCGGGTAGGGGGGGTTCGTTTTGGGCAAAGTATTCAACACGAGCCGCGACCGTGAGGGAGCGGTCTCTTTTGACGCGTACACAACTCTGCGGTAGCGCAGGCCATTTGACCCTTCTTCCCTAAACCGACGCCAACGCGCCCACCACCCGCTCGATATGCTTCTCAGTCAGCGACGGTCCCATCGGCAGGCTCAGCACCTCTTGAGCCGCTTGCTCGGCGTGCGGCAAGTTCGGTGTCGAACCATCAGCCCCCGAATAAGGCCCCATCCGGTGCGACGGGATCGGGTAATAGATCATCGTGCTCACCCCCGCCGAAGCCAGCTTCTGGTGCACCTCATCACGACCCAGGCTCACACGCACCGTGTATTGGTGAAACACATGCTGCGCGTATGGCGCCCGCACCGGCGTTGTGATCCAATCCAAACCCTCTAGCAGCGCGTCATATTGAGCAGCCGCTTCGCGCCGTTTCTGGTTTAGCGTGTCAACATGCGGCAGCTTCACGCGCAGCACCGCGGCCTGGATTTCGTCCAGCCGCGAGTTGTACCCCAGCGCTTCGTGTACGTACCGTTGCTTGGATCCATGGCAGCGGAGCATGCGCATCGCCTGGGCAACCGCGTCATCATCAGTCGTCATCAGCCCACCGTCACCGAACGCGCCCAGATTCTTCGACGGGAAAAACGAGTACGCCCCCACGTCGCCGATCGTGCCCAGCTTCCGCTGCTTGTAGAGCCCGCCGAACGCCTGGGCGGTGTCTTCGATAACTTTCAATCCTCGCTCACGCGCCAGGTTCATGACCGCGTCCATGTCCGCCCCTTGGCCGAACAGGTGCACCGGCACTACCGCCTTGGTGCGGGGCGTCACCGCCGCCGCGATTAGGCTGGTGTCGATGTTGAACGTATTAGGGTCGATATCCACAAACACGGGTGTGGCACCGACGAGCTTGATCGCCTCGGCTGTGGCGACAAACGTGAACGGCGTGGTGATCACCTCGTCGCCCGGCGCGACCCCCACGGCCCGCAACCCGATCACCAGCGCATCCGTGCCGGAGTTACACGCCACCGCATGCTTCACACCCAGATACTCGGCTGCTTCCCCCTCAAATGCCTCTCCCTCAGGCCCGAGGATGAACCGGCCCGACCGCACCACGCGCTCGATCGCTTCTTGGAGTTGCGGCCAAAGCGCGTCGATCTCCGGCTTAAGGTCGAGGATGGGGATGGGGTCGGCCATGGTGTCGGGTGCGTCTGTTAGGGCAAAGTGTTTTCGCTACGAGCCGTCCGCCTCAGGCGGATCAGGGAGCGGTCCCGCATCACACAGTTACATGATCTTGAGCAAGGCCCGCGTATGCAATGCGGCTTCCCATCATATTACTTCGGCGGCCACCAACGCCGCTTCTTCTCTTTAACGTCGTCCGGGTCGATCCCAAACTGCTTGAGCCATTGTTCGACCTCTTCTTCGCCCAGCATAGGCCCGGCGATCGCGCCCCCTGAGGCACCGCCGGTGCCGCCGCGCTTGGCGTCTCCCGGGCGTGCGGTTCGGGTATTCACCAGCAGGCTGATCAGCTTACCGCTCGATAGCGTCTTGGCACGCCTACGCTTCGCCGCTTTTTGAATCTCACGATCGCTTGACGCCACGACCAGCCTCCGCGGGGCGCTGCTGGCGTTGATCGCGTCGATGATCACCTCGTCGGCAGACCGTTTGGGCCCAGAGTAGATCAACTCCACCCCGTCCGCGGGCGACAGCGCGGGTCCGTGCGGCTTCACACGCCCGTCGAACACCACCGTAATCCCGTCACCCGCCCACGGGCTACGCCCCAGCGCCAAGCACAACTCCGCTTCGTCCAGCCCCGCCAGGCTCGGGGGCATGGTCGTGTGCAACACGTTGTAACCATCAACCAGAAGCGGCATCACAGCGATGATATCCCATTTAAAAATAATACGTTGGAGCCACAGCAACCCCGCCAAACGCCTCCACCCTTGCCCCCAGTCTCACAAGCCCATAAGCTAGTTACTTTTGAGGCGATCGTGGCCCTCACGGGCTCTTATAATGCAATCGCTTCAAATGCGTTACAGGCGAACGCCCGATGAATTGAACGCTTTTTTTGATCCTGAACAAGGAGCGGTGCCATGAGTCAGTCACAAGCCGGAGGCGGTATGGATTCGGTCCTCCACGAAAGCCGTAAGTTCCCGCCGCCCGCCAGCTTCAGCGCCAACGCCCACATCCAGTCCTTCGACCAGTACGACCAGATGTACCGCGAGTCGATCGACAACCCTGAAAAGTTTTGGGGCGAGAAGGCCGCCGACCTGCACTGGTTCAAGAAGTGGTCGCGGGTCTTGGAGTGGAACCTGCCCGACGCCAAGTGGTTCGTCGGCGGAAAGACCAACCTCTGCTACAACTGCGTGGACCGCCAGGTGAAAGAAGGCCTGGGCGACAAGACCGCTATCATTTGGGAGGGCGAGCCGATCGAAAACGGCCAGCCCGAAATCCGCAAATTCACCTACAAAGACCTCCAACGCGAGACCAGCAAGTTCGCCAACGCCCTCAAGAAATTGGGCGTTAAGAAGGGCGACGTCGTCACCATCTACATGCCCATGGTGCCCGAACTGGCCATCGCCATGCTCGCCTGCGCCCGCATCGGCGCGCCGCACTCGATCATCTTCGGCGGTTTCAGCGCCTCGGCCATCCGCGACCGCGTCGCCGACGCCAGCTCCAAGATCATCATCACCGCCGACGCCGGCTGGCGCCGTGGCAAGCACGTGCCCCTCAAGTTCACCGTCGACGAAGCGCTGCAAACCGAAGAAGCGGAAACCCTCAAGCAGCCCGTCAATAACGTCATCACGCTCAAACGCTGCGACAACACGGTCACCATGGCCGAAGGCCGCGACCACTGGTGGCACGAACTCATGGCCGACGCGTCCGACGACTGCCCCTGCGAAGAGATGGACGCCGAAGACCTCCTGTTCATCCTCTACACCTCGGGCACCACCGGCAAGCCCAAGGGCACCGTGCACACGCACGCGGGCTGCCTGGCGCAAATGACGAAGGAGCTGGGCTACGCGTTCGACGTGAAGCCGGAAGACCGCTTCTTCTGGCTCACGGACATCGGCTGGATGATGGGCCCGTGGGAGATGATCGGGGTGACGTCTCTTGGCGGCGCCTTCCTCGTCTACGAGGGTGCCCCCAACTGGCCGAACCCGGATCGGCTGTTTGAGATCGTCGCCCGCCACAAGATCACGCAGCTCGGCATCGCCCCCACCGCCATCCGGCTGCTGCGTCGCGCGGGGGACGCGCTGGCCGAGGGCCACGACCTATCCTCGCTGCGCTTGATCGGCTCCACGGGTGAACCGTGGGATCCCGAATCCTGGGCCTGGTGCTTCAAGCACGTAGGCGGCGAGCGCTGCCCGATCATCAACATCTCCGGCGGCACCGAGCTCGTAGGCTGTCACCTCTCCCCTCTCCCCACCACGCCGCTCAAGAGCTGCACGCTGTGGGGCCCGGGCCTCGGCATGGATGTGGACTGCTTCGACGACGACGGCCAGCCGATCCGCGGCGGGCTGGGGCACCTGGTTCTGAAGCAGCCCGCGCCGAGCCTCACCAAGAGCTTCCTCGGTGACGACGAGCGCTACCTCGCGACCTACTTCGAGCGCTTCGGCGACAAGATCTGGTACCACGGCGACTGGGCGTACGTCGACGAGGATGGCTTCTGGTTCCTCCACGGCCGGAGCGACGACACGATCAACGTGGCCGGCAAGCGCGTCGGCCCCGCCGAGGTCGAGGCGGCGATCGTCGAGCACCCAGACGCGAGCGAAGCCGCAGCGGTCGGCGTG
>JAJDCS010000014.1 GCA_029260715.1 Phycisphaeraceae bacterium
AACAACGAGCCAAGCCTCCGGGGCCGGCGGCCGATAGTCCAGCGACGAGTGTGGACGAACTGTGTTGTAATGCACCCGCCAGCGTTCAATCAAGACCTTGGCTTCGTACAGCGTGTCAAAGATTTCACGCTCCAGCAACTCATCTGCCAGCTTCCCGTTGAAGCTCTCGATATAGCCGTTCTCCCACGGGCTTCCGGGGGTGATATACAACGTCTTCACGTCCACACGTTTGAGCCAATCACGCACGGCGGTCGCCGTAAACTCGCTACCGTTATCGCTGCGGATGTGATCCGGCACACCTCGTGTCGTCATCAGCCACGACAGCCGTTCCAGCACATCGTCGTGATTGAGCTTCCGCGCCACGTCGATCGCCAAACATTCACGTGTGAACTCATCGATCAACGTCAACATTCGGAAGCTACGGCCGTCCCGCGTCTTCGCCTGCACGAAGTCGTAGCTCCACACATGGTCTTTACGCTCGGGACGCAACCGAATACATGACCCATCGTTGAACCAAAGCCGGCCGCGTTTGGGTTGTTTCTTGGGCACTTTCAAGCCTTCCTGTCGCCAGATCCGCTCCACCCGTTTGTGGTTAACCCACCAGCCTTCGAGACGCAGCAGCCCGTGGATCATCCGATAGCCATAACGCCCGAACATCGACGCCAACTCAATGATCCGACGCGTCAATGGCATCTCGTCGTCACGCACTTCGGGCAGGTAACGTTGTGTCGCCCGAGGCTGTTTCAACAACTTACACGCCCGCCGCTCGGAAGATCCAAAACGATCCCGGAGTACCCGGACCGCTTCACGCTTCCGACGCGGGCTCAGAAGTTTCCCGAGGCGACCTCCTGCAGCATCTGTTTATCCAAACTCAATTCCGCCACCAGCCGTTTTAGCCGGGCGTTCTCTTTCTCCATTTCTTTGAGCCGTTTGGCCTGATCGACCTTCAGCCCGCCGTATTCTTTACGCCAACGGAAATAACTCTGAACCGAAATCTCTTCACGACGGGCCGCCTGCTCAGACGTCATCCCCGTGTTGAGATGCACCTCGATCGCCCGAAGTTTGCTGATGATCTGTTCTGGTGTGTATCGCTTCCTAGCCATCGTCTGACCTTTCCTGAATGTGTCCATGATCGTGAGTTTATCTCACAAATCTTGGGCTGGTTTTCAGGGGGCAGGTCAGTGTTTGGGCCGTTTAAGGCGATGTTTGGGCCGGAGAGATTCAGGCCGCCGTCACCCGTGATGGCGCCGTCATAGACGCCTGCGGTTAAGGTACTGTTTGCTTGCAAGTCAATGGTACCGCCAAAGGTGCCGCCCCCGATTCTCCCGCCGTTTAGCAGGATTTTTTCAGAATCCAGCTTGACGCCCGTAGCGAGTGATAGCGAGCCTGCGGGGTTTACAACGGTGCCGTTAGCGTCGCTTCCCCCCGCGCCCAAAGCTTGGTTGTTGGTCACGTATAGATTGCCGCTGTTGACTTCGACAAGCCCGAGAAAAGTGTTGGTGTTATTTAGGACCGCCCCGAAGCCTTCTATAACCATGCCGCCCGCACCGTTGATGTTTGCACTAACGCTCACACTATTGAAGAAGCTACGCGAAGCCAGATCGATCTGACCGCTGGCGCCGCCGGCTATGGATGACTCCGCGAGCCTGCCGCCGTTAAGGCGGTACGTGCCGGATTCTAAATCGAAGACGCCCGACACCGTCAGCGCCCCTGCGTTGTGCTCAATCAACGCGTCCGGCGAATCCACTGTGAGGCCGTTGATAGCGATATCTGAATCGAGCGTCACCGTGTAGGGGCTGCCCGTGGCGTCGATCACCGCGTCGTAGGTGTCGGCGGGGTCTGGTTGGCCGTTGTTGGGGAATGCCGTTCCGCCGATCCATTGGGTCGGGTCTGTCCAGTTTCCATCAGCAGGGAATTGCCACTGTAGTGCGGTTTGGGCACGAATGGGCAAGGCGTTGACGCCCATTGATACGGATACGATTGCAGTGATCATCGCGTTACATGGCTGATATAAAGCTCTAGCTATTTGCATCTCTGACCTCTGAGTATTACTGGCACAGAAGTGGCCGGGCCGTTTTTGTGACACAAAGTATGAGCTGACATATCTCCTGCCCTTTTGGGTATTGCGAGGCCGATTCAAACCCAAAATAAGACAACGCAATGATAACAAAAACATTAATGCTAGCGGAGTTGCCTGCGGAAGTGGCCTTCCCCGCGTTTGGTGGGCGTGGGGAGGGGCAAGGTGTGAAGCGATCCGGGTTGGGATATTGGCGTTGGTGAAGCCTAAATAACGAATCTGTGGGGGCGGGTCACAGTTTCCGAGCGGTAATTTTAGTAATTAGTAGCACTTTTGGCCTATTATATTGCACTGTGGCCTATGGGGTTGAAACCTGGATCGGTTTTGAATTACTCGCTCCATTGAACGTTTAGCTTTCGATGGCACTTCACTTGGGACAATACCTGTAACGGATGCAGCGGATGTCATCACAGTCGTGGGAAACAAAGTGTGGGTTGGTTTCGACGGTTCTCGCAACGTCGATCGCTACGACTTTGATGGTATGTTCATCGGAGCACTCCCTACTACCATCTTTGCTGAATCAATGGCGGTAGTTGGCCTGGAGGAAATTTCCAAAAACAACCGACCCTTAGACCAGTGAGGCATTCTTGAGTCAGAGCAATCGGTACAAGTCGACGATAGCCGTCCGGCGCGTCAATCTTTTCTACTCAGCGTTGGCAGGCCTGGCTGTCGCTGTTGTAGTCGCACTGGTCTGGTACATCCTGGACACTCGGGAACGGGCACTCATCGACAGAGTCACCGAATCCACTGGTCGTGGCGTTGAAGCGTTAATTCAGAAAGACATCGAGGATCGAGTCATCCTGCTCTCGGGACTTGCGCATCGGTGGGAGCAGCCGGCGGGAATACCGCGTGTGGATTGGGAAGCGGCAGTCAGAAACATTCACGAGACTCAGCCAGGGTACGAAGCAATCGGGTGGGTAGACACCTCGCTGCACGTTCGTTGGGTGTTGCTACCCGATGGCAGTGAACCCGTCCCGGATGTTGATCTTCGATCTCGTCCGCCCGCACTGGCGGCAGCACAGGCGGCGCGAGATCTCGACACGGTTGTTTTAAGCGTCCCCCTTGAATCGGTTCATGGGTTTAAAGGTTTTGAGATGTACCTTCCCGTATATCGTCCCAGCCCCGATGGCCGGAAATTTGATGGTCTTATGATTAGCGTGCTTTTGATTGATCCGTTGCTGAAAACCCTTCTTCCTCTGGATCTGATGGCTGAGCATGAGGTAATCGTATCTATCAATGGGCAGACTCTGTTCTCAACGGATCCTGAGCACCTGGTAGCAGACCAACGTTGGGCCCAACAGCGGCGATTTGAGCTGTACGATTTGAACTGGCAACTGGAGGTTGCCCCGAAAGCGGAATTCCTTTTAGAGGCTTACTCCAGGTTCTCGAGCGCCATGCTGACGCTGTTGGTGTTGCTCAGTAGCCTGACGGCGTTGACCGTCTATTCCGTGTTGACTTCGCGTGGGCGGGCTAGACAAGTTCGCAACGCCGCACGCCGACTTGACCGGTTGTTCAAGAATCTCCCGGGTATGGCTTACCGGTGTCAAGCCCGCGATCCCTGGCCAATGGAATTCGTTAGCGACGGTTGCCGGACACTGTGCGGCTACGACCCGGATGAATTGGAAACACAGCGAGTCTTGTGGGGTGAGCTGATACACCCCGATGATCAAAAAATGGTGAGACAAGCGGTACAGTCCAGTGTCGCTGAACAAAGACAGTTTCAGATTATTTACCGGATCCGCCATCGCGACGGTGGTGAGCGTTGGGTCTGGGAACAGGGGCAAGGCGTATTTGTCGATGAGAAAGCTGTCGCAATCGAGGGTTTCATTACCGACATTACTCATCGTAAACGGGTCGAAGAGACATTAAGGGTTCATAACGAGGTACTCGAACGTCTAGCAACGGGTGGTACTTTTGAACATATTCTGTTGCATCTTGTCGAGGGTATGGAAAAAATTCGTCCGGGGATCGTTGGGTCGGTGCTGCTATTGGACTCAAAAACCGGTAGCCTTCGGCACGGGGTTGCTCCAAACCTACCGGACTTCTTCAACGAGGCGATTAACGGTGTTGAGATCGGCCCGTGTGTTGGGTCGTGCGGGGCCGCTGCATTTTTGGGTAAACGCGTGGTTGTTGAGAGTATCGCGACTCACCCATACTGGGAAAAATACCGGGCACTGGCTCAGAAGGCTGGTCTGATGGCGTGTTGGTCTGAACCGATCATATCCTCTACCGGCAGGGTACTGGGCACGTTTGCGATGTATTACCGTAAGGCGCAAAGTCCAACTTCAGCGGATTTGGAACTGATTCAGAATGCCGCGCACCTGGCTGGTATCACAATCGAACACAATAAAACGGAACAGGAATTACTGACCTATCAGCGACAACTGCGAGATCTAGCTTCTGAGTTGGCGATTACCGAGGAGCGTGAAAGGAGAAAGATCGCCACTGAACTGCACGATGAGGTCGGGCAATCACTGGCGGCCACCAAGATCAAGTTGAGCACGCTGCGGCAATCTGGGAAGGCAAATGAGTTGGCTCAAGAACTTATAGAAGCCGATCAGCTTCTTGAAGCAACAATCCAAGTGGCAAGGAATCTGACATTTGAGCTGGTCTCACCCGTACTCCATGAGTTGGGTCTCGAAGCAGCGATCGAGAGCTTGATTGAGGACGCAAAACGCCGCGATGGTATCAGTTACAGATTTGACGACGATGGCCGAGACAAGCCCATGGGTGAGGCCCTGAAGGTCGTGTTATTTAAAGCCGTTCGGGAGTTGCTCTTTAACGTATTCAAATATGCGCAGGCCGATTCCGTCTACGTGAAGATCGCGCGGGATGACGGCCAAGTGAAGGTTTGTGTTGAAGACGACGGTGTCGGCTTCGTTTTACCCGAGACGGGTTTCCATATATCTACCCAAGGGGGATACGGTCTATTTAATATCAATGAGCGGTTGGATTACCTGGGTGGACGCCTTGAGATTGAGTGTAAACCAGGCCAAGGAACGCGCGTGACACTCGTCGCGCCATTAGACATCCAACCTCCTAACATGGAAGGTGAAGGGATATGAGTAGCACAATTGTCCTCGCCGACGATCACCAAATTCTTCGCAATGGGTTGCGTGCCCTGCTAGAGAAGGAGCACGATCTCGAAGTTGTCGGCGAGGCCGATAATGGGCGCATCGCGGTAGAAATGGCAAAGAAACTCTCACCCGCTTTGGTCGTGATGGATATCGGGATGCCCGATCTCAACGGCGTTGAGGCCACGCGGCAAATCATCGCCAATGGTTTAAAGACAAGGGTAATCGCGCTGTCAATGCATTCTCAGTCGCAGTTCGTCGGCAGAATGCTCGAAGCGGGTGCGACGGGATACCTACTCAAGAATTGCGCTGCCAAAGAGTTGGTAAAAGCCATCCGCACTGTGTTGGCGAACCGTATTTATTTGAGCCCATCAATCGCGGGCGTCGTTGTCGAGGATTACGTTTCGTTCCGTCGAACGCCAGCCAATCATTCAGCGGGGACCGGCCTCACCGCCAGGGAGCGAGAGGTCCTTCAACTCATGGCTGAGGGAAATAGCACGAAGGAGATTGCCGCGAATCTGCACTTGAGTGTGAAGACCATTGAGACCCATCGCCAGCACATCATGGAGAAGCTCGATATCCATAGTGTTGCCGGACTGACCAAATACGCGATCCGTGAGGGGATCACCCCCTTCGAGGTCTAAAAGGCCGACCACCGGTCGAAACCACCAGATCTGACGCGGCGGACTCCCAATCCATCAGCCGTGTCGCAATTGCCATCAGGTATTTCGAAGTGTTGAATCAGGACTCCCCCGATGGTGAGCGGGTCTGTCGTAGTGGATACTAATGTTGTGTTCATGAGAGGGTCTGGTTCCTCGATAGGTAATGAACCTCGTGCATTGGGACAACAACATTGAACCCGCCCAAAACATATGGAACGAGGATTAGGGTCATTGTTAACGACGGGTACGACGCTTTTCTAGACAGCGTCTATGCCTTGCTGAAGAACCAAGATGACATCGACGTGGTGGCTGTCACAACCCATATCAGCAACGTGGTTGAATTAGCCCAAGAATTAAATCCTGACCTGATCGTATTGGATATTGGGTGGTCCATCAAAGCCGATACGGACGCTATTCGCAGACTCATTCGCAAGATCCCGGGTGTGATGGTGTTGGCACTGGGCATGGACACGAGCGCGATTGTGATGAATTATGTTCTCGAAGCCGGTGCGGCGGGATATATACGCAAGGACCTCGTTTACGAAGAATTGGCGCCTGCCATTCGCGCCGTGGTAGCGGGCTGTGATCCGATCGATGTGTGTTCACGAGCCACCGATAACAAAGAACAACACAAAGAAATCAGGGATTTGGAGGACCCAAATCAGGGGATACCCGATTTCAACTCCGTCCAGGATCGGGAAAATATTGAACGGGACAGTGAAGCGGAGTGAAAAGGCCCAGGGAGAAACGGGGCAGAGGTGTGAGGAAGAGGAATAGCGAAAGAGGGAGGTACAAAGGGGGGGAGAGAGATTTTTGTAAATGCGCGGCAATGGCGAAAACAGTGCTAGGTCAAACGGATCTACCTATGGGGACGCATTTGACCTGCCCTCAGTGATTGAGGTTCCCTATAGCACGTTGCATTTATAAATTTGATTGACTGGGTGGCACGGCTTGCTTGCAAGCCGTGAAATGCGGGTTCGCCATGTCAACGACCACCGAACATCCATCAAAGATAATCACGCCAGGTGCTCTAAAGAAAGTGACGGTCGCAACAGCCGGGTATTATGCCTGGCGAAAGGAGTCCACGGGATATCGCATTCAACGGACGATGGGAAAGGGCGTAAGCGGCACGGCTGCGAGTTCAAAGCCGGCGCGGTGCGGATGGTCACGGACCAAGGGCTCTCCCAATGCTGGGGACCGGTTACACTAACCGGTCCTTGTTTTGGGTTACGGCCGCTCCGCCGCGAGGCGGGTATCCCGAACAGCGGGACTTAGACAAGTGGGCGATATAGGACTCGAACCTACGACCTCACGGGTGTGATCCACTAGCGAGTCCTACTGCCAAAGCCCTAAGTTCTTATATAACATCATATCAGCGTTGCACTCGATAGCAACCGTTACGTACTATTTTAGTCGTTTTCAACCCATTTCCGGTAGACTACCGGAATTGGATTCAGGTGTGATCCTGCTCGCGTCAAGGAAAGTCTCGTGACAACCCCCTATCACTGCAAGTATTTCGCACATGAGCTAACGAGGCAGGCACAATACGGGGACATAGACCGCCTATCAATGGCATTATTCGATGCGTGCGTGGACCTGAACCCACATCAGATCGAGGCGGCGATGTTCGCGCTCCGTAGCCCCTTGTCGAAAGGAGTAGTGCTGGCCGATGAAGTCGGCCTTGGAAAAACCATTGAGGCGGGCCTCGTGCTGTGCCAGTACTGGGCTGAGCGAAGACGAAAGCTGCTCGTCATAGCGCCCGCAAGCCTGCGTAAACAGTGGAGCTTAGAACTCTCTGAAAAATTCAATCTACCCAGCGTGGTTCTTGACTCAAAAACGTACCGACAAGCCCAACGAGATGGGAACACTCAACCGTTTGACAGTGACAAGGTGGTCATCACGTCGTTCCATTTTGCCAGCCGATTCCGAGCAGACATCCGTGCCGTCCCATTTGATCTAGTTGTAATAGATGAAGCCCACAAGCTGCGCAACGCTTACCGCCCCAGCAATAAAATGGGTCAGAACATCAAATGGGCCATCGAGGACCGCAGAAAGTGCCTACTTACGGCGACGCCTCTTCAGAACTCCCTCCTAGAACTTTATGGGTTATCGACGATCTTGGATGACCTGATTTTTGGCGACGTGAACTCATTCCGCGCACAGTACACGAACATCGAGTCTGATCTGGATGCCTTACGAAAAAGATTGCAATCGTTCTGTCAGCGAACGCTCAGACGCCAGGTCGTTGAGTACATCCAGTACACCGAACGCCGCCCAATCACGGTACAGTTTCACCCGACAGACGACGAACAGAGGCTTTACGAAACTGTTTCAGATTTCCTCAGCCGCGAAGACACCTTTTCGATTCCGCAGAGGCAGCGGCATCTCACGGCATTGATTCTGCGAAAACTGTTGGCCTCTTCGTCTCACGCCATTGCCAAGACGCTAGAAACAATGAAAGCTCGGCTTGAGGAGATGCAGTCAGCACAGAAGCCAGAAGATGGCGATGGATTCATGGAGGCAATCATCGAGGCCGAGGAGATTGAAGAGGATTACCTCGACGAGATTCTAGAAGGTACGAACGATGAGGTGGACCCAAGCGACAAGGCAACAATAGACATCCAGAAGCTCAAGAACGAAATTGACGAACTAGGTCGGTACGCTCAGTGGGCACGCAGCGTAGGTATCGATACCAAGAGCCGGTCCCTGCTAAAAGCCCTGGACCTCGGTATTGCCGAGATGGAGAAGATGGGTGCAAATCGAAAGGCCCTCATCTTCACAGAGTCTCGCCGCACACAGGACTACCTGAAAGACTTTCTCGAATCCAACGGATACGGTGGGCAGGTTGTGCTGTTTAACGGCACCAATTCGGACCCCGATTCTCGTGGCATTGTCGCAAAATGGACGGAGAACAACGCCGGAACGGGCCGGGTAACCGGCTCACGTCCGGTCGATAGCCGCACGGCTTTGATTGAGCATTTTCGGGACAACGCCACCGTGATGATCGCCACGGAAGCCGCTGCCGAAGGCGTGAACATGCAGTTCTGCTCGCTGGTGGTGAACTATGACCTGCCGTGGAATCCACAGAGGATTGAACAACGGATCGGCCGCTGCCACCGTTACGGTCAGAAACATGACGTGGTCGTTATCAACTTTCTTAACGAACGGAACGAGGCCGATCGCCGTGTGCAGGAACTTCTGGCTGAAAAGTTCAATCTGTTTAGCGGGGTGTTTGGCGCTTCGGATGAAGTGTTGGGTCAGATTGAATCCGGTGTCGATTTTGAAAAGCGCATTCTTGCCATCTACCAGCAGTGCCGCACACCGGAAGAGATGGACGCCGCATTCAAACAGCTTCAAGAGGAAATGGACGAAACGATCCAGTCCAAGATGAAAGACACCCGTCAGATGCTCTTGGAGCATTTCGATGAAGACGTCCACGCTCTGTTGAAAATGCGGCTGGACGACGCCCGAGCGAACCTTGACCGTATTGGGCGGCTGTTCTGGACACTTACGAAGTTTGTATTGAATGATCACGCCACCTTTTCTGACGACACGCTTACATTTGATCTGAGCCGATCGCCGATTTCCACAGCGCGGCCTGGCCAGTACCACCTAATCTCGAAGAAGCAGCAGAACGTCACCGGAGATTTCCTCTACCGTCTTTCACACCCATTGGGTGAATGGGCGATCGATCAAGGCAAGCAATGGGCTGCCCCGATGGCAAAAGTCACCTTTGACGTGGCCAACTATCCAGCAAAGGTGTCGCTGGTCGAGGCCCTGCAGGGTCGGTCGGGCTGGATGACGCTTCAGCACCTTACGGTTCATTCGTTTGAGCGGGAGGAGTATCTGCTTTTTTCGGCAATCGATGAGATGGGTAAATCACTCGACCAGGAAACTTGTCAAAAGCTATTCTACTGTGCGGGAACTGTAGCCGCTTGCGACGACCTTTCGGATGCCGTGAAAGAACGACTGCGGCAAGAGGCCGGGCAACACGCCCAAGCGACCATTGCCTGTTCACTGGAGGGCAACAACCGTCTATTCAATGAGGAGCGGGAACGGATGGAGAAGTGGGTTGACGATATGGTGGTCGCTGCCGAGAAGAACCTTGCGGACACCAAGAGCCAGATAAAATCCACCCGTCGCCAGTCACGCCTGGCCGCGACACTGGACGAGCAAAATGAACTACAACAAAAGCTGCGGGACTTGGAGAAGAAGCAGCGGAAACAGCGCCAGCAGATATTTGAGGTCGAGGACGAAATCGCCGAACGACGGGACTGCCTCATTGACGGCCTCCAAAGACGCATGAGCCAAAAGACGCACAGCACCCACCTCTTCACGATTCAGTGGAAAGTGGTTTGACATAGGAGACATGATTCAACGTGCCAACAAACCTCGACAAACTCCGCGCCCTGCTCCAGGAATTGTTCCAACTGGACCAGGCAGACCTGGACTTCGGCATTTACCGCATCATGAACCAGAAGCGGGACGAAGTGGTCCGCTTCCTGGACAAAGATTTACTGCCCCAAGTACAGGAAGCGTTCAAGCAATACAAATCAGCGGACAAATTCGTCCTTCAGGCCGAACTCGACAAGCTGGTGGCGAGCGTCCAGAGCGCTGGGATGAACCCCGACGAATCCCCCAAGGTGAAAGAGCTACGCCAGCGGATCGCCGACTGCGCCGTGGACGTGACGGCCCTGGAGAACGAGGTCTTTTCGCACCTCTACAGTTTCTTCCGCCGCTATTACAGCGAGGGCGATTTCATATCGCTACGCCGGTACAAGGAAGGCGTCTACGCCATCCCCTACGAGGGCGAAGAGGTCAAGCTGCACTGGGCCAACGCCGACCAGTATTACATCAAGAGCAGCGAGGCGTTCAAGGATTACACCTTCAAGATTCCATCGGGCAAGCGGGTTCGGGTACACCTGGTGGCTGCCTCCACCGAGCAGGACAACAACAAGGCCGCCCCCGACAAGGAACGCCGGTTCGTCCTCTGCACGGATCAACCCCTGGGCGAAAAGAACGGGGAACTGTTCATCCGCTTCGAGTGCCGCCCCGTGGCCATCGCGGACTGGCCGGAAGATCGACGGATACAAGAAGAGAAGAAGGACAAGCCCAAGCCGCCGGCGCAACCTGACCTGATCCAGATCGCGATTGACGCCATCCTTAACACACCCGGCTTCGAGCAATGGGCGATGGAATTGGGCAAACCCGCCCCCACCGAGAAGAACAAGAACCGCACGGTGCTGGAAAAGCACCTGACGCAGTACACAGCCAAGAATACTTTCGACTACTTCATCCACAAAGACTTGGGCGGCTTCCTGCGTCGAGAGCTTGACTTCTATATCAAGAACGAGGTCATGCACCTGGACGACATCGAACACGAGTCGGCCCCCAAGGTCGAGCAGTACCTCAGCCAGATCAGGGTGATCCGCGCCATCGCCCACAAGATCATCCTGTTCCTCGAACAACTGGAAAATTTCCAGAAGAAGCTCTGGCTCAAGAAGAAGTTCGTGATTGAGACGAATTACTGCATCACGCTCGACCGCGTGCCGGAGGAGCTATACCCGGAGATCGTCGCCAACGACGCCCAGAGGGAGGAATGGGTGCGGCTATTTGCGATTGATGAGATCAAGGGCGACTTACACTCGCCGAGGTACACAAAACCGTTGAAGCTGGAGTTCTTGAAGGCGAACCCCCATTTGCTTCTTGATACTAAATTCTTCGTTTCTGCCTTCACGAGCCGATTGCTCGCCCAGATGGAGGGCAGCGTCGATGAGATGCAGGATGGATTACTGATAAGTTCGGACAACTTCCATGCACTTTCGTTGATCTCAAAGAAGATGGAGGATCGCACACCCTTCATATACATCGATCCTCCATATAATACGAGTGAGTTTACTTTCGTCTATAAGAACCAATACAAGCATTCCTCATGGATGAGTATGATGCAAAGCCGACTTGAGATCGCTCATCGGCTTCTTTCGCCTGACGGGGTATTGTGTGTTGCTATCGACGATACCGAACACGCTCATTTACGTTTCATACTGGAAGCAATTTTTTTCGCAGGGAATAGAGCGGCAACAATTGCCGCCGAGGTCAATCCCGCAGGGCAAAATCTCCGACCAAACGTGCCTGCTTTGAGCCATGACTACACATTTGTATTTGCCAAAGACATCGACGAAATGGATATGCTTCTGCGTGGACTGACCCCAGACGAGGAAAAACTCTATTCTGAGAAAGACGCAAAAGGTAATTTTCTGTGGGACAATCTCCGGCGACGAGGCGGTAATTCTCGTCCAACAAATCGCCCCAACCAATGGTTTCCGCTTTACGCCGACGTGAAATCGGGCAAGGTCAGCGTCGATCCTTTTGAGGGGGCGGAAAAGCTTTGGCCTATCGACCCAAAGGGAGAAGAACGAATCTGGCGAGTGAGCCCAGACGGAGCCGCACGGGAAATTGCGGCAGGCGAAATCTCTGTTACAAAAAAGTCTAAACGAACTGAGATTATCAAGAAGACCCGTATGCCAGTAGGAAAGAAGCCTAAGACCTTCTGGGATGATTCAAGATACTCAGCAACCACGCATGGAACGAAACTCCTGATTGACATTCTTGGCACTCCGTCGTTCAGTTATCCCAAGTCAATTCATCTCGTACAAGATTGTCTTGGACATTGGCTCGATGCTGATGGGCTGGTAGTCGATTTCTTCGCAGGATCAGGAACAACAGGCCATGCGGTAATACGGATGAATAGGGAAGATTTCGGTCGCCGGAAGTATGTCCTTGCAGAAGTAGGCGAGTATTTTGATCATGTTTTACGGCAACGAATCGAAAAGGTTGTCTATTCTTCTGAATGGCAGCGAGGCAAGCCTGTCAGCCGAGATGGCATTAGCCACGGCTTCAAGTATCTTCGCCTCGAATCCTACGAAGACGCCCTCAACAACCTCGAAATGAAGCGGACAGATCAGCAAATATCGCTTCTCGATGAGGACGACGACCTGCGTGAGCAATACGTTCTTTCGTACATGCTCGACGTGGAGAGCCGGGGCAGCCAGTCGCTCCTAAACGTCGAGTCTTTCCGCAATCCGGACCAGTACAAGCTGAAAGTCGAACGCAACGGAGAGACGCAACTGGTCAACGTCGATTTAGTCGAGACCTTCAACTGGCTCCTGGGATTGACCGTCAAGCACATCGACGTAATCCGGGGCATCCGCGTGGTCGAAGGGACGAACCCGCAGGGCGACCGGGTGCTGGTGCTCTGGCGGAACCTCGACGAAACGGACAACGACAAGCTCGACCAGTGGTTCCAGAAACAAGGCTACAACACCCGCGACCTGGAATACGATCTTGTCTACGTCAACGGCGACAACAACCTCGAAAACCTCCGACGTGAGGACCAAACCTGGAAGGTCCGGCTAATTGAAGAAGAGTTCCAACGGCTCATGTTCGACGTGCAGGACGTTTAAGAGGGGAACATGGCCAAGCGAAGAACATCACGATCCGGTAATGCCGCACTGCTTGCCGAATCCTTGCCGTTACGGTTCGACCAGAAGCTGGTGCTGAACCAGTGGATGCTGCAGCTATTCGATAAGACGGGCTTTGAGCAACTGGCCGAACCGTTCAAGTCGGCGGAACTCGAAGGGCTGGACGAGGACAACAACCACAAGTACCTGGCCGTGTTCCGAGCATTGTGGGAGTTGGAGGAATTCCCCGGCGAGACGCTGCGGGGCTATGACCAGAACATCGTCAAACACACCCTGAAGCTAAACGAGCGCCGGGCCGAGCCGATCCGCTGGAAGTATTTCCAGTGGCTTTCGCTGCTGTTCGCTGAGGTCTACCTCGACCGCTTCTTCAGTGACCCGAACAAGCTGCTGGCCGATCTGAACACCTTCGTGGATAAGTTCAACACCGACAAACTCGACAAGGACAAGATTCCGGCCTACGAGTCCGCCGACCTGGGCAAGGTTGCTTTCTGGAACGCCACCGGCAGCGGCAAGACGCTGCTGATGCACGTCAACATCCTTCAGTACAGGCACTACCTTGAGCTTCACGGGCTTGGCCGGGAACTGAACCGGATCATCCTGCTGACACCCAACGAAGGGCTTTCCAAGCAACACCTCGACGAGTTCCGCGCGGCCGGGATGAACGCCGACTTGTTCACGAAGGACGGCGGATCGCTATTTACGGGGGGGGCTATCGAGATCATCGACATCCACAAGCTGCGGGAAAAGATGGGCGAAAAGACCGTCGCCATCGACGCCTTCGAGGGCAACAACCTCGTGCTGGTGGACGAAGGGCACCGAGGTTCTAGCGGGGCGGAAACAGGCCGATGGATGGACGCCCGCCGCAGGCTGTGCGAGCAGGGCTTCTCTTTCGAGTACTCCGCTACGTTCGGGCAGGCAATGAAGGCCAGCAGCAACAAGAAGCTGGCGCAGGAATACGCCAAGTGCATCCTGTTCGACTACTCATACAAGTATTTTTACCGGGACGGCTTCGGGAAAGACTACCGCATCCTGAATTTGGCTGACGACACGGATGAGGACAAGCGACGCCTCTACCTGACGGCCTGTCTACTGGCGTTCTACCAGCAGCAGAGGCTCTACCGGGACAAGAGCGCCGAGTTTCTCCCGTTCCTGCTGGAGAACCCGCTGTGGGTGTTCGTCGGTGGCAGCGTGAATGCCGTTCGTTCGGAGAACAAGAAGAAAGTCTCCGATGTGGTGGACATCCTGCTGTTCCTGGCCGAGTTCGTGAAGGACCGCCCACACTCGATCAAGCTGCTTGACCGGCTACTCAGCGGCAAGCCCGGCCTACACGACCAGCAGGGCAGAGAAATCTTCGCCATGGCGTTCGGTTATCTGAGCACTTGCGGCTTGAACGGCGAAAGAGCCTACGACAGCATCTTAAAGATTTTGTTCAACTGCCCGGCCCAGGCCGCACTTCACGTTGAAAACCTCAAAGGAGCGGATGGTGAGATCGCCCTGCGGATCGGCGAGAACGAGCCGTTCGGCCTCATCAATGTCGGCGATGCGCCGGCCCTCTGCAAGCTCTGCAAGGAACGCCAAGAACTAATTGTCGTGGATAAGGAGTTTTCAGGTTCACTCTTCCAACGTCTCGACGACAACGATTCAACCGTCAACATGCTGATCGGCTCAAAGAAATTCACCGAAGGGTGGAACAGTTGGCGGGTCAGCACGATGGGCCTGATGAACGTCGGCAAGAAGGAAGGCTCGGAGATCATCCAGCTTTTTGGAAGGGGCGTGCGGCTCAAAGGGCGCGGCATGTGCCTCAAGCGGAGCAGCCGGATCGACGGGATAACCAAGCCCCGGCACATCGGCCTGCTTGAAACGCTGAACATCTTCGGCATCCGCGCCCAATACATGCAGCAGTTCAAGGAGTACCTGGAAGATGAAGGCCTACCGACAAACGAGGACCGGATAGAGTTTATCCTGCCTGTGGTGAAGAACTTGGGCGGGAAGAAGCTTACGAGCATCCGACTCAGAGAAGGCATTGATTTCAAACGGCAAGGTCCAAAACCGACGCTGGATGAGCCGAGTGAATACCTAATCAAACACCCTGTGATCTTAAACTGGTATCCCAAGATTTGGTCACGACAGAGCAAGGGCGTAGCCCCAACCAGCGATACCGCAGTGCTCGATCGGTGTAGCTTCGAGGAACGGCACCTGGCCTTCATGGACATTAATTCGATCTGGTTCGAGTTACAGCGTTTCAAGAACGAACGGGCATGGTTTAACTTAAATCTGCCACCGGAGAGCATCCTAAAACTTCTGCGTCGGTCGGATTGGTACGTTTTGCTCATCCCCACCGCTGAGATGGAGTTCACCCGCTTCGACCGGGTACGGCGCTGGCAGGAGATCGCCGTCGCTCTGCTGAAGAAGTATTGCGACCGCTACTACAAGCACCGCAAGCAGGAGTGGGAAGCCGACCATTTGGAGTACCACGAGCTTCGGGAAGACGACCCGAACTTTGTCCACGAGTACCGCCTGCTGATCGAACAGTCTGCCGACGCCATCAAGACGAACCTTGACACGCTCAAGGAGATGATCGGCAACGGCACCTTCAATAAAGATTGGATGTTCGGAAACCTTAGCGCCATGTGGTTCGGGAGACACCTCTACCAGCCCTTGCTTCATTTCAAGAGCGATCTGGTGGAAGTCACCCCGGTATCGCTGAACGATGGTGAACGAGATTTTGTCCTCGACCTGCGGCGATATTTTGACCAGAACAAGGACTTCTTCAAAGACCGGGAGCTATACCTTCTACGCAACATGAGCCGGGGCCGAGGCATCGGGTTTTTCGAGGCAGGAAACTTTCATCCCGACTTCATTCTCTGGTTGGTTACGGGTGACAAGCAATACGTCACGTTCGTTGACCCCAAGGGCATCAGAAACCTCGAAGGGCCAGACGATCCGAAGATTCGTTTCTACCGCACAATCAAAACCATCGAAGACCGGCTAAGCGCCCCCAACGTGACGCTAAATTCATTCATCATCTCCAATACACCTTTTCAGTCAGTCCGTGGGTGGACTGAAGAGATGTCAAAAGAGGCATTCTCGAAGGCACATGTTTTGTTTCAAAACGATGATAAAGAGACGTACATCGAGCAATTGTTGACAACGGCATCAAGCAAAGACCAAGTTGTGGCCACGGTGTGACTGGAAAGCCATCAAGCACTTCAGCGAAAATCGCTGAAGGTCTAAGATGTGGATCAATCGGCTAAGACTCAAAAATCACTTTATGTGTGCGTTACGGGTTATCCCTCCGCCACCACCACCTCGTTTGGGGGTGTACCCCTCGGCAGCATATTTAGTCCCAGCATCGCCGCCAGTTGCTGGCCGATCCCGGGGTTTGTCTGAATCAGTGCCCGCAACTCCGCTTTCATGTCCTCCGTGCTCCTCTGAGGTTCTGTCTCCACAGCCACTGTGGCCTTTGCTTTGCCGAGCAAACGATCTAGCAACTCTTTGATCGCCGCTACGTCTCCGCCCTTAGCTCGCTTTATCAATGACTGAGCAACCTCGACCAAGTCCTCGTCTGTAACAGCTGACATCAACGTCCTGCGAATATCCGCCGTCCTTCGGGCGTGGGGGTTGCCGCTGCCACCTTTCCAACCCACTGTGAACCGTCCCGTAACCGTATCACGACCATTATCGCCTTTTGGTGATGGGAGCATCGCTTATCTCCTTCTGCTGATTTTTTGCCTTTTCAAACGCATCCTCACAACCTTCAGCTGCCTTGTCCAGAAACATAGGGTCCACCGACACATTGAAAAGGAATTCCGTCGCCTCACTCAGGCCAGTCGAGCGAAATCGGTGGGCCTTGACTTCGACAAGGAATCCATCTTTCTCGGCTAGCTGACGCAGCCGAGAGACCTGCATCTTTGAGCCGAATTGCCCCGCCAGCTTCTCGCACGGCAACAGGATGTTACGATTGCCCACACCGACCTGGAGCCACCCGGCAAAACTGACAAAGTGTGCGTACTGGGACATCCTCCCGCCCATACAGATCGGCGGTGAGTATGGATATTTATCCGCCTGCTCTTGAGCATAATCCAGAGGTGACCACCCCGGCGCGAAACGCACCTTGTCCCACGTTGTGAGGAACTCCAGCCGAGAACCGGAGTCGTATTGGTTTCCAATGGCCCCGAAGGGGTCTTCCAGGTTGTCAAAATCTTCGTTCGCTGCGTATTGCATTAACACGGGTTCAATCCGTTCCATAGCGTCGGCCGCGGTTAAGTCTTTCAATTCGGGGTAGTCTTTCGCCAACCGGATGAAGTGCCACAATGGGGTCATCCATGGATCGCCGTACTCCCGGCACGAAAATCGTTCTTCGGCCACACCGGCGGCCGTCCAAATGTACCGATTCAGAGGCTGTTCAACTGAGAGCGAATCGCTGACGTCCGTACATGGTTCAAACACACACGTTGGTTTTCTTTTTTTTCGTTGGGAATCTTGGGTCTCATGTATTTCTTGAGTCTCCTGAGTATCTGTGTCTCTTGTGTAACAAGATTCTGAATTAAGTAAGCCACCAACTTGAACGCCATTTTCGAGCTTGACCCCTAACGCCTTACGTCGTCGCTCCAATCGTTCCTGCGCGTCAACAGCGTCTTGGTCATGGTAACATTCTGACATCGTAAATCCTTGTTCAGCCAGGCCGGGTTGACGGACCCGCCTGGCTTTTTGTTCACACGGTGCCTGAGTTCGCTACACAAGCCTGTAGATGCTTAAATCCCGGCATCTGTGAGTTCGCGTTCAGCGGCGGCAAGGCTGCTGTCCTGACTCGCCTTCGTTGGTGAGGTATGACTTGGCTGTATTGGGTGGCGGTCGGCGTAGGCCGCCTGGTCGGCCTCGGTGATCCGCTCGAAGAACCGGTCCAGGGCTTCCCGGCTGGTCACGATCCGGCGGCCGACCTTGAGATATTCGAGCCGTACACCGTGCAGGCCTTCGCGGCACCAGCGCCAGAGTGTGCTTGCGTGTGGGTGGTCAGGAACGTGTTTCGATGCGGCTGAAAGTCCGAGTTTTTCTTCGTCGCGTAGCATGGGCAAAGTCTCCAATAAATGCGTTTTTTGCACTCACTGGAAGTATTGCCAATGGATTTCAGACAATGGAGAGAATTGTCTAACTTTTCTTGGGCAAAGAGGTGTGCCTTTTTATGGTCTTGTAGCTCACGGGCTTACCGGTGGAGGGATTTTTGAATCGCTCACCGACGGCAACAAGGCGGCTTGCTTTGTCGTGAGAGATGCCTGGGTTACTAGCGGTTACCTCGTTTATGGCAGCTTGAAACTGCGGGTAGAGATGGGCGAATTTTTTCCCCTTACCCCGCCCGCCCTTACTCACCCCTGCCCGCACGGGATGTCCGGTCATCGCCGCAGGTACGGCGTCACACACTAGCATCCACTGAAATGTTGTGCCCAGCCTCAAGGCCGTACTGGCGGCACCTGTGGCGTCGTTACCCTTGAGCCGGTGTTCTAGCTCATCACACAACTGTATGGCTTTCTGTGCTAGCCCTTTTTTATGAGCGTCGTGTTTAGGTTGTTCAGTGATACGCAGGCATGTCGCTTTAATTCCTTTTGCTACTTGAGCAACCTGGCCTGGCGGTAGAAACCTGCTAAGCGATGAGTCAATGATTGACGTAAATTCGTATAGCTCGAAATTGAGAGGTACGGGCTTGGTCTTGTTGTCAGGATGTAATAGGAGAAGCTGGCTGTTGACCAATCTGAAGGGGCCTTTGACGCCTCGTGGGGTTTTCAGTCCCGATTTAGGGTTCTTAAACCGTATCTTGCCTGTGATGGTGTGTAGAGCTGGCTTTTTCTTCGTAGTGGATGTTCTTTTTTGTTTCGGTTTGGTATTTGCAGATTTTTTCGCTGTCATCGTGGTAATCCTTCAGATAGGTCGATCCTCTATGCAATGGGCATTGTATTCCATACATTCTTGCAACCGACCGCACAGAGACGCGACCCAATGCAACCCAACAAAAATCCGCCGCCTGTGTGGAGGAGGATATTCCCGCCACGCACAACACCGATTGGGGGCATACCCCCCCAACGTGATGGAGCGCAGAAAATAATGGCTTCACGTCGACACACATAGCTATCCAATTCTCTGTATGACCTCCAAGGCCTTCCGGGTGTCCTGCTCGGCGTAGACCTCGGTCATGCCAAGTGATCGGTGGCCAAGGATGATGCGGGCGACCTCGATGCCCTCCTCCCGGCGGATGTGTGTCGCGGCGTTGTGGCGCAACTGGTGCGGGTGCCAGCGGTGCTCTTTCCTCCACTGCCTCATTTCCTCACCCTCCATGCCATCCGGTGGCGGGAAGGCTTTGTCACACGCCCGTTGGATCGCCCGCCTGTAGCTGGCCACGGTATAGTGATCACCTACCGTGCGAGCGGTAGCTCGACGATTTGGCTGTTGTTTTGGCCGACGGTGACTGGGTGCTTCTATGGCCTTTTCGGCTACGGCATCGCGTGGAGAAAGTAGGGGTGTGGTGACGGCCCGACCGGGCAGGAAGGGCTTAATCACGCTCTGTGCTTTAGGGCCGATGTAGATCGTCCTGGCGTGGCCGTGGTGCGCTGTTTTGTGTGACGCGGGTGCGTAGACCCATACTTGGCCTGCCGTGTCCAGGTCCACGGGTCGCATTCCAACAAGCTCTCCGGCTCTGGCCCCCGTCAGAAGTTGTAACTGGATTAACGCCCACACTTGGCGAGAGACATAGGGGCGGATCGCCTCTATTAGACTCTCAGGCACCGGGCGGATCGGATCGGTATCTCTTGCTTCTGTCCTGCCTCTGGCAAGCCCCCTCACGGCTCTAAGCCGTTCGTGTACAGGGGTATCAATAATCTCCTGCTCCAAACCCCAGCGGAACACTGTGCGGACCCGCGAAATCTGTTTGTTGATGTTCTTCCGAGACCACCCAAGGCGTATCATCTCCTGGCGTACCGACTGAAGATCAAGCGGCCCGAATTGGGCGGCAGGTGTTGATCCATACAGCCGCCGCAGGGGCCGTAGAGCCTGTTTGTAGTTGCTCAATTCGCTGGTGGCCGTGCCATCGGGCTTACGGTAGTAAGCTTGTGCGTATCGCCAGAAAGCTGCGATAAGTTCTGTGACCGTACTCTGGCGATTGGAACGGTGGAGATCGCGCAGCTTGCGGTTGTTAGCAAGCCACTTAGCGATGAGTCGGTCGTAGCGCTCTCTGCTGGCGGGGACTCCGTGCTGACCGAGATAGATGTCTCGGCCACACAGCGTCACAACGGCCTGCCCAGTGGGCTTGTGTAGCCGGTAAGACGGGATTTTTCGGGGGTTCTTTTCGAGCATGGTGCGGTCTCCTGAAAGCCGAATCCGGTAGTACTACCGAGAAACTTAGGGCTTTCGACCGCACCACCCGACGAGGGTGGGTATCGCTAACAAGCGATTCGGCAAAAGGTTAAATTAAGTGGGCGATATAGGACTCGAACCTACGACCTCACGGGTGTGATCCGTGCGCTCTAGCCAACTGAGCTAATCGCCCGGCGGAATTCTCTCACTGAAAAACATACCACTTGGCGGTCGCTATTGCCAGCGGTGCCGTCGTGCTTCATGAGTCGGTGTGTGTCGGCTGCTTGGAGGAATCCGACGCGGTCGTGGGGGAGTGGGGCGGGGGTGCGTCGTGGTGCTCCAGGTGCTTGGTGTGCGTTGCGCCTGGCTGAGCGGCTTGATCGGCGTCGTCTTCGATGCCCGACAGGCCTTTCTTGAACTCGACGATCCCTTTGCCCAGGCTCCTGCCCACTTCGGGCAGGCGCTTGCCGAAGATCAACAAACCGATCGCGCCTAAGACAAGCAATTCTCCCCAACCCGGTGCGCCGAATATAAAACCTAGCATGGGCCTACTCACTTTAACAGGCATCGGGTGTTTCGCGGTCGGGCTGTCTTGCTAACCGCTCGCTCTGAATCATTACCGCTGCCCGCAATACATTATATATCGACCTGAGTATCAGGTTCTATTGGCCTTATCGGCCGATTTGTGCATAGCCATTGAAACTCAATGCGGTGGGATTGGACGCTCAAACCGCCTATACCTTGCCCAAGACCAAGCTGACGTTGTGGCCGCCGAATCCGAATGAGTTGCTCATGGCGATTTTAACGTCTTGCTGGCGGGCGGTGTGGGGGACGAAATCCAGGTTGCTGCATCCGTCGTCGGGGTTGTCCAAGTTGATGGTGGGGGGGATGGTGCGGTGGCGGATCGCCAGGGCGCAGAACATCGCCTCTATCCCGCCCGAAGCGCCCAGCAGGTGGCCCGTCATGCTCTTGGTGGAGCTGATCGGGATTTTGGCCGCGTGGTCGCCGAACAGGTTTTTGACCGCCCGGGTCTCAGCCAAATCCCCCAGGGGTGTGCTGGTGCCGTGGGCGTTGATGTAGCTCACTTGATCGGGGTTGACCTTGGCGTCGCGCAGGGCGGCTTCCATGGCGTAGGAGGCGCCGCGGCCTTGCTCGTCGGGCGCGGTGATGTGCGAGCCGTCAGCCGATTGACCATACCCAAGGATCTCGGCGTAGATTTCGGCCCCGCGGGCTTTGGCGTGCTCGTATTCCTCGATCACGATAATGCCCGCGCCCTCCGACAGGATAAACCCGTCGCGGTCGCGGTCGAACGGGCGAGAGGCGGCGGCCGGGTCGTCGTTTCGCCTTGATAACGCTCGCATGGAGCTAAACGAAGCCAGGCACAGGGGTGTCAGGGCTGCCTCTGTGCCGCCGGTGACGATCACGTCCGCGGCGTTGAGGCGGATGGTGTTGGCCGCTTCGCCGATGGCGTGGCCGGCGCTGGCGCAGGCGGTGGCGATTGCCGAGTTAGGGCCACGCAGGCCGAACCGGATCGACACATTGCCCGACCCGGCGTTGCACATGGTCTTGGGGATTACAAACGGGCTGACGCGCCCAGGCCCTTTCGCGATTAGCGTTTTCGAGCCTTCGAAGGTGGTGTCGATCCCGCCGATGCCCGTGCCGATGATCGCGCCACACCGCCAGAGGTCTTCTTTTTCAAAGTCTAGCCCGGATTCTTTTACCGCGTCCACCGCACCGTGGATGGCGAACTGGGCGAAGCGGTCCAGCCGTTTGGCCTCCGCTTTTTCCAGGTGTGGGCCGCCGTCCCATTCGGACACCTCGCCGCCGAACGTGGTTTTAAAATCAGCCGTGTCGAACGTCCGGATATGACGCACACCGCTGGTGCCGGCCGTGATATCGCGCCACACCTGATCAACAGCGATCCCCAAGCTGGTGACACAGCCCAGCCCTGTAATCACAACTCTGCGTTGACTCATTGCGGAAATCTCGCTGGCGATGGGGGTAGCACCGCTGTCGCTGTGCCCTTAGGCATAAAGAGGAGACCTGGCCGATCGAACACGCGCCTAGTGCCGAGCCGTTCTAGGAGGTCTTGGATTTGTCGCTGATATGCTCGCAGATGTATTCCACAGCCTGCCCCACGGTCTGGATCTTCTCGGCCTGCTCGTCGGGGATCGAGGTTTCAAACTCGTCCTCGAACTCCATGACCAGTTCCACCGTGTCCAGGCTGTCCGCGTTGAGGTCGTTGACAAAGTTAGTCTCAAGCGTGACTTCGCTCTTGTCGACACCCATCTGTTCAGCCACGATCGAAATGACCTTTTCCTCGATCTCTTTGGCGTCCATTAAGTATCTCCTTCAGGTTAATTTACAACTTTACACGGCATTGTGGCCTGGGCCATCTGGCTTAAAACCTGTATACCCGTGTCGCCGGGTTCTTACAACAACCCGGCTGTGTTCTTCGGGGAATATAGCTTCCTGTGCTGTCACTGCAAGGCCGGTCCGCGCCACAGCCGGGCCAGCCAGCGGTGTTCATATCTATTTATTAACACATGGTCATGCCGCCGTCCACGGTCAGCACCTGCCCGGTGGTGTACCCAGCCTGCTCCGACGCGAGGTACGCCACCGCCGCGGCGATCTCTTCTGGCTTGCCGAACCGGCGTAGGGGCGTGGCCGCCGCGGCCATGTCCTTCACCTGCTGGGGCAGCACGTCGGTCATGTCCGTCTCGATAAACCCGGGCGCCACCACGTTCGCGGTGATGTTCTTCGCGGCCATTTCCTTGGCGATCGACTTGGTCAGCCCAAGCAGCCCCGACTTGGCGGTGGCGTAGTTGGCCTGCCCGGCGTTGCCCACAAGCCCAGACACGGAGCCGATGTTAATAATCCTGCCCCACTTGCCGCGCATCATCGGCCGCAGCGCCGCACGGCAAGCCACAAACACGCCTCGTAGGTTCGTGAGGATCACCTCGTCGAACTCCTCGTCGGTCATGCGCAGCATCAGGTTGTCCCGTGTGATGCCCGCGTTATTCACCAAGATATCCAGCCGCTTGTGGTCCGAGGCAACCTTGTCGATCGCCTCTGTCAGCGCCGCCTGATCTGACACGTCACAAGCCAGCGTTGACGCCGCCCCGCCTTGGGCTTCGATCTGCCCCTTCACCGCGTCTAGCTTCTCTTGGCTTCGTGACACCAGCACCACGTGCCTGCCCTGGTTGGCCAGTGCCACCGCGATCGCCGCGCCGATGCCGCGCGACGCGCCGGTGACAATGGCTACACGGGTGGGGGGGGTATCGGTCATGAAAACAATCTCCTGGCGTCACGGCCTGCTCGCGACCGGCGGCGGGCTGTGTTGTTGCTTATTGGGGTTCCGCGAAGTTCGTCACTTTAGCCGACCGGTCGATCCGCCGCATCAGCCCCGTGAGCACCTTGCCCGGGGCTAGCTCGATGTACCGCCCACGCAGTTGGCCGATCATCCACTGCATCGACTCCGACCAACGCACCGGGCTGGTCAGTTGGTCAATTAAACGGCTCTTGATTGAATCGATGTTTTGGGCGTCGTGCGGGTTGGCTGTGACGTTCGACAGCACCGGCACGGTGGGCTGGGCCCAGTCGACGTTTTCGATAGCCTCTTGCAATTTCTCCGCGGCGGGCTGCATCAGCGGCGAATGGAACGCCCCGGCGACGCTCAAGGGCGTGGCGCGGAGGCTCATTTTCTCTGCGACCGTGACCGCTGCATCACACGCTCCCTGGCTACCGCTGATGACGACCTGGCCCGGGCAGTTGTAGTTCGCGGGCACTAATACGCCTTCGCCCACGGCTTTGACGGCTTGTTCGCACACCAACTTGGCCAGTTCCTCGTCGGCGCCGGTCAGCGCGACCATGCCGCTACCGCCTGGTGTGGTGTCAGCGGCTTGTTGCATGGCCTGCCCCCGCAGGCGCACCAGCTTCAGCCCGCTCACAAAGTCAAATGCGCCCGCCAGGTGCAGAGCGGTAAACTCGCCTAGGCTCAACCCGGCAACGGCCCCTAATGTGCCCAGCGAGCCGGCTTCTTCCAACGCGCGGTAGCTGGCGATCGAGGCGACGTAGATCGCCGCTTGGGCCAGGTCTGTCCGGTTGAGCGTCTCGGCGGGCCCCTCAAACGACAAACGGCTTAACTCAAAACTCAGCGCCTCGTCGGCGATCTTGTACGTTTCCTTAGCCGCGTCAGAGCGGTCGAACCAGCTCTTGCCCATGCCCACGTGCTGGGCGCCTTGCCCGGGGCAGAGCACGAGGTCGGCTTCTTGACTCGCGACTTTATTTGGTTCAACCGGCACAGGTTGCTCGTGTGTTTTGGTTTGGTTCGTCATCGATCAATTAAACATTTGTTTATCGTAGTTTTATTGTCGGCGCCCGTTTATAACCGCCACAGGCTCGAAGCCCAAGTCAGCCCGCCGCCCAGTGCCACAAACAGCACCAGGTCGCCTTTCTTGAGCCTGTCCGCTTCCATCAGTTCGTGCAAACAGATCGGCACGCTCGCCGCCGACGTGTTGCCGTACCGGTCGATATTGATATACATTTTTTCATCTGACAGCCCGAGTTTTTCACGGGTGGACTCTAGGATCCGCTGGTTCGACTGGTGCGGGATGATCACCGCCAGGTCCGAGGCTTTGATCCCACACTCGTCCAGCGTCTTGTCGATCATCATCCTCAGCGTGGTCACCGCGAATTTGTACACCTCGCGTCCGTTCATCTGAAGCGTGTTGTAGTTGCCGTTGAAGACGTCGCTGTCGGCGGGTAGGTCCGACTCTTGCCGTGGGACAAATAGCTCCCGCCACCCCTCGCCGTTGCTGCCCATGGTCTGGTGCAGGCAGCCCTGCTCGGAGTCGTCGCTAGCGGTGAAGATCGCAGCGCCCGCGCCGTCGCCGAACAGCACGCACGTGCGTCGGTCTTTCCAGTCGATGATCTTGCTCAACGCCTCGGTGCCCACGACCGCTACCGTCCGGCAGGCGCCCGTGGCGATCATGCTCGACGCGAGGTTGATCCCGTAAACAAACCCGCTGCACGCGGCGCTGATGTCGATCGCCCCGGCGGGGGTAGCGCCGATCTCCGTCACCAGCCTCGCCGCCGTGCTGGGGCAGCACATCTCCGGTGTCATGGTCGCGCAGATGAGCATGTCGATCTGCGTGGGGTCGATTTTTGCGTTTTGGATCGCCTGGTCCAAGGCCTGTTTAGCCAGGTGACGCTCGGACAAACTTTCGTCCAGGATATGGCGCTGGCCAATGCCGGTACGTTTCCTGATCCACGGGTCGTTGGTGTCGATGGTTTTGGCTAGCTCGTCGTTGGTCACGACGCGCTGGGGCACAGCCATCCCCGTCCCGATCAGTCTCGCCCCAGCCAGCCGGTGGGCGGCGGGTTGATGTTTCATACAGCGCCCTCTTGCACAGGCGTGTACTTGCTCAAGGCCTCAACGATCCCCTCGTTCACCCCAAGCCGGGCGTAGGCCATGGTGGTCCGGATTGCGGCTGTGATCGTACGCGCCTCGCTCGAGCCATGACAGATCATGCAGATGCCGTTGGCGCCAAGCAGGGGGGCGCCGCCGAATTCGTGGTAGTCGTGTTTCTGGTAGATCTGCTTGATGATCGGCCCAAACTGTTGGGCTAGACCAGGATCAATCTGTTTGATCTCATGGGCGATCGTGCGGAACAACCCGGCGGCCACAGACTCAGCTAGTTTGATTGCCACGTTGCCCGTGAAGCCCTCGGTGATGATCACATCGGCGCGGTCCTCGAACAGGTCTCGGCCCTCGGCGTAACCGATGTAGTTCAGGTCGCTGTCGGCGCGGATCAGCTTGGCTGTTTCCCTGACCAGGGTGTTGCCCTTGCCCTCTTCGCCGCCGATTGAGAGCAGCGCCACGCGCGGGTTTTTGATATTAACGACCTTCTCCGCGTAGACGCGCGCCATGTGGGCGTATTGATAAAGGTGGTGCGGCTTGGGTTCGGGGTTAGCCCCCACGTCGCACAGCACTAGCGGCCCGTGGAACGTGGGCATGGTCACGGCGATGCCCGGCCGGTTCACGCCCGGCAGCCTGCGCATCGCCATCTGAGCTGCGGCCACGCACGCGCCGGTGTTCCCGGCGCTGATAATCACATCGCAGTATTTCGCGCCGGCCTTGGCTTTGCCCAACTCAGCCATGCGCACAATCGAGCTATCCGGCTTTTTGCGCAGGGCGTCCACCGGCTTCTCGTCCATGGCGATGACCTGGGTGGTCGGCTCGATATCGATTCGGCCGTCACCCTCCAGGCCGTGCTGAGCCAGGTAGTCGCGGATCACCCGGTCGTCCCCGATCAACACCAGTTGATCGCCGGGGCCCAGCAGATCGACCGCGCCCAGACTGCCCGCCAGGATCGCGTCCGGGGCGTGGTCACCGCCCATGACGTCAATGGCGATTCGCACTACTGTTCCTTGGATAAAGCCAGCTTCAGGCCGGGACGGACATAACCACAATCACCACACGCCGCGTGTGGCTGCTTGGCCGAACCGCAATTCGGGCAACGCACCCATTGCGGCGCCCGGTATGACTTGTGTGCACGGCCCATCTTACTCTGCGACCGGGTTTTTCGTTGGCATGGGAGCATAATTGATTCACCATCCTATTCGGTGTTAATCCCACATGTTAGCGGCAAACCTAAAGGCTCGCTCCGCTATGATACACTCGGATTTTAGGTTTGCGAGCCTCGATGCCGCAAACCCACACGAGAATACATACTTACCACACAACGCCCAGTCAAGCCGCCAGCCACATTCTAAATGATGGATAACACCGCCGCGAGCATCACCCCGATCATGGAACACGCCAGCCAATTGCTGGCCAAGATGGACTATTTGGGCTGCGAAGACCGTTGCCTACAGGCGATGTCGATCGCCTGCTCCCAA
This sequence comes from Phycisphaeraceae bacterium, assembly GCA_029260715.1. Taxonomy (GTDB): domain Bacteria; phylum Planctomycetota; class Phycisphaerae; order Phycisphaerales; family Phycisphaeraceae; genus OFTM12. The sequence goes on from JAJDCS010000014.1 coordinate 27,539, forward strand.
GACAAATGGGCCGATTACGCCCGTATCCTGCTGCCTTTACAAGAGGCCCGGCGCCAGCGACGCATGACCGCCGCCGAGGGCGTCGTCCGTCTGGGCACCACCGACCTGCCCGGCAACCCCGTGCCCTGGCTACGCAGGCTCAACCCCGGTTGCATCGTCGTGACCCACCCCCACACCGCGCGCACCGCCGACCAACTCGCCCAAGCCGTCCGCCGCCAATCGCTCTATGTCGAGATACTTTTTGCGGATAACGCCGCTTCGGTTGGGCAATGGGTGCTGCGTTCCTTCGCGGGCCCCAGCGTGGCCTGTGTGGTGGACGCACCCCCGCGCCAGTGGATCGACGCATGGCTAAACCCCCCAGCCGCCCGGCAAGAACCCGCCCCGGCTGATCAAACCGCCAAACAGCCCGCCGATTGGTTCCTCGACGCCTGCGAAGCCCTGGGCGATGCGGCTCTGGCAGAGGTGAATGTGCCCATGGGCGACCGGCGTCGCGTTCGGCTATTGGAGCGGTGCCTGCGCGTGGTCACCGATCACGAAATTCTCCACCAGACATTAGGCCAAGCCGCACGGGCGTTACAAGCTACCCCCCAGCGGCAACAAAGCGGTTGAAAAAGCACTTTTCGTTGTGGTGCAGCGGACCAATACGAGCCGCGACCGTGAGGGAGCGGTCTCTTGCCGCACACGAGCCGGCTCGCAAAATTTTCAACCATCGTCATCCAGCACATACCCCATCGTCGGCAACTGCCGATCCAGGATCGCCCGCGCGTAAGCGCACAACAGCCGGTTGGCTCGGTGCAGCGTGTCGCGCCCGTCCACATCAGCGCTGGGCTCGTGCCCGGTTTTTAGATTCTGCAACAGCCGCACCGTCGCCCCACGCACTCGCCACGTGCCGTTGCCGCTTAGGTCAGCGGTCAGCCCGCCGCCTTGCGCGTCAAATATGTAAACCGGTGCTTTCGGGGTATCCGACGGCCCACCGTTTTGACCCACCCGCAGCGGCTCGCCGGTCCTCACGTCCTGGTCGAGCTGCGGGCGGTACCCGCAGTCTTCGAGTATCCGCCACTGGAACGCCAGCAGCGCCGCCTCGTGTTGGGCGGGGTCGGCCAGGTCAGCCAGCAGCCGTGTGAGCGCGTCGAACACGTTCGGGTGCGGGTCGTGGTCCTCCACCAACGCGCCGGTCAGGTCAGCCCCGTACATGCCGAGCCGCTGGGCACGCAGGTTCTGTCGCAAATGCCAGTGCGGCTCTTGCAGGTCCCACTCGGTCAGCGTCGCAAGCTCAGCCGTCGGCTTGCTGATCCCCACCACCTGCCCCAGCGTCAGCAACTCGAACCCGCCGCAGTAACTGGCCACCGCCGCCGGGCTGGTCCGCTTCGACCCCTTGGCAAGCCCGCGCAGCTTGCCGTGCTCCCGCGTCATCATTGCCACAATCTGGCTGGTCTCCGACCAGTCGATCAGGCGGATGCAGACGGCTTGGTCCTTAAAGCGGGGCATGGGGCGTGCGGTCGGGTTGGAGTAATAATGCAGGTCCTGATGAACTCACAGCCATCCGCTACGAGCCGTCCGCCTCAGGCGGATCAGGGAGCGGTCTCTTCTAGATTGCACTTCGACGAAAATAATACAGCCGGGCTATTTTAGCGCCGCCAACTGCTGGCGCAGCGCGTCGGCTTCTTTTTCGACATCGGCCAGTTGGTCGCGCGTCTGCTGCACCAGGTGAGCGGGTGCTTTGTCCACGTAAGACTTGTTCGACAGCCGCCCCTTGAGCGCGGCGACGCTCTTGGCGATCTCTTCGAGGCGCTTGTTGAGGCGTGCCTGCTCAGTCTCCGCGTCGATGAGTCCATGAAGGAAAAGCTGGGCATCACCCACGAGCGTCGCCGCCGCGTCGGCCGGCTTGTCCACGTGCGGGCCAACCTCGGCTGTCTCGACGTTGGCAAGCGTCTCGATCAGCTTGCTTTGTTCAAGCAACCGCTGGGCCAGCTTGGCCGGCGCCTGGGCGGAGAAGGTTACTTTTTGTCGCGGCGGGGTCTTGTGTGTCGTACGCACCTGGCGCAACGCCCCGACCACAGCTTGAATTTCGGCGAACGCTTTTTCCGTGCGCGGGTCGATCAGCCCCGACGCCACCTGCGGCCAAGACGCGACCACTAGCAGCCCGCTGGGGAACAGCGACACACCGCTTAGCTCGCGGATGGGTGCTACGTTGTTAAGGCTCTCCCACAGTTTTTCGGTGATAAACGGCATCACCGGGTGAAGCATGCGTAGGCTGGCGTCCAGGCACAGGGCCAGCACTCGCCGCTGCACCGGGTCTTGAGCCACCGTGGGCTTGATCGCTTCGATGTACCAGTCGCACAGGTCGCGCCAGAAGAAGTCGTACAGCCCCTGGGCGTAGGCGCTAAACTCGAACTGCTCTAGGGCTTTGTTCGTGTCGCGCACCGTCGCGGCTAGGCGAGACAAAATCCACTTATCCGCAAGCCCCCAGTCGCCGATCGACGAGTCCGTGGCGTGCTTTTCAGCCTCCGGGGGCAGCTTCGTTTCTAAATTAGACAGGGCGAAGCGCGTGGCGTTCCACAACTTGTTGGCGAAGTTGCGGCCCAGGTCGAACTTGTCGCTGGTGTTGTGCCCGGTTTCGGGGTCACGCGCCACGGGCAAGCGAACGTCCTGCGTCTGCGTGGTCATGGCCGCCAACGTGTAGCGCATCGCGTCCGACCCGTGGCTAGCGATGATGTCCAGCGGGTCCACGCCGTTGCCCAGGCTCTTGGACATCTTGCGACCCTCGCCGTCTTGGATCATCGCATGAATAAACACGTCCGTGAACGGCAGATCACCGCGGAAGTAGAGATTAAACATCACCATCCTGCTCACCCAGAGCGTGATGATCTCACGGGCTGTGCACAGCACGTTGCCGGGGTTCCAGGTTTGTAGCGCGGCGTCGCCCTCTTTCTCAGGGAATTGGTCTGGAAACTTCCGGGGATCGGGCCAGCCGAGTGTGCTGAAGGGCCAGAGGGCCGAGGAGAACCATGTGTCGAGAACGTCGGGATCGCGGGTGTAAGAATGTGATTCTAAAAAGCGAATAACTTCTTCATCGTCAGCGTTTTTGACGCATATAAAAGAACCAGGATCAGACTGCGTGTCTTCAGTGCCGCTTACTAAGCGTCCGGCTCCTTGATAAACAATTCGTTCTTGATTTGCCCATTCAAAAATTTTTGAAAGAAACTCACTGTGCTCGCCTGGCCCGGTTTCTGCTGGCAAACCCGGTGAACTCCACACCGGTATCCGGTGCCCCCACCACAGTTGTCTGCTGATGCACCAGTCGCGGATGTTTTCGTGCCACCCCCGGAAGGTTTTTGCGTAACGCTCGGGTGTGAAGCGTAGCTTGCCCTCCCAAGGCGGGCGCGATGAATCCGCTCCCTGATCCGCCTGAGGCGGACGGCTCGTTGTGGGCGATTCTTGTGCCATGGCGCGTAGGGCCGCGTTGGCTAGGCGGTCGTCGGTCACCTTCACGTACCACTGATCGCTCAAGTACGGCTCAATCGGCACGTGGCTGCGGTAGCTGTGGCCAACGGAGTGGCGGTACGGGCGTTTATCTTCAAGCCGATTGTTCTTATCAAACCAATCTACGATGGCCTTGCGCGCCTCGTAGCGGTCCAACCCCAGGAGGGTGTGGGCAAAATCATTCACCTTGTTTTGATCCCACTCATCGCTAGGCCACCTGTGGTCCTTGCTGATTGCACCGTCCGGGCCCATGACGTTGATCACGGGCAGGTCGTGGCGCAGGCCGATCTCCCAGTCGTTGGGGTCGTGGGCGGGCGTCACCTTCAAGAACCCGGTGGCGAACTTGGCTTTGGGGTCGTCGCTGTCGGGGTCGGGCAGGACGACGTAGTCGTCGGCGATGATCGGGATCGGGCGGTTGACGATGGGCAGCAGCGCCATTTTGCCCACCAGGGCCGCCGCGCGTGGGTCGTTGGGGTTCACGGCCACAGCCGTGTCGCCGAGCATGGTCTCGGGCCGCGTCGTGGCGACGGTGACGTGCTTGACCTCTTGCCCGTCGATCACCACCGGCTCACCGCCGGGAGTTAACGGGTATTGCATGTACCAGAAGTGCCCGTCGATTTCGCGCATCTCGACTTCGTCGTCGGCTAGGGCGGTCTGCGTGGCTGGGTCCCAGTTCACTAGCCGCTTGCCGCGGTAGATCAGCCCGTCTTTGAATAGCCGGAAGAAGGCTTCGCGCACGGCGCGGGCGCACACCTCGTCCATGGTGAACCGTTGGCGGTCCCAGTCGCACGAGCAGCCCATGAGCATGAGCTGCTCGGTGATGCGTGCTTCGTATTCGTCCTTCCACGCTTGGATCTTGGCGACGAACTCGTCGCGCTGGAAGTCCGTGCGTTTTTTGCCCTGCTCCGCGAGCACACGTTTTTCCACGACCGTCTGCGTGGCGATGCCCGCGTGGTCCGTGCCGGGGATCCAGACGGTGTTGTCGCCGAGCATCCGGTGCCAGCGGATGAGGATGTCCTGGAGCGTGTTGTTCAGCGCGTGGCCCATGTGCAGGGCGGCCGTCACGTTGGGCGGGGGGATGACAATGCAATACGGCCCGCGCCCCTTGGCTACGGGGGCGGTAGGGTCGCCGCGGAACGCGCCGGCCTGCTTCCACTTGCCCGCCACGTCCGGCTCGATTTCAGCGGGGCTGTAGGTTTTGGCTAGTTCCTGGGTCATGGCGGGTGTAGTTTATAGAGGATCGGCCGGGCGTGGTGAGCGGCCGGCGATCACGCGTGGTTCCCCAGCAGGTATAGCCCGACCACGCCCGCGATGATCATGGTCAGGCAGGCCATTTTGACGGCTGTCACGGGCTCTTTGAAGTATGCCACCCCGATCACCGCGACGATGGCGGTGCCCATGCCCGACCACACCGCGTACGCCACGCTCAGGGGTATTTTCTTTAACGCCATCGCCAGGGCTGAGAAGCTTAAGCCGTAGAGCACGAACATCAGCACGGTCGGCCCCAGGCGCGTAAGCCCCTGGGACAGCTTCATGCACGTGGTGCCGCTGACCTCCAGGACGATGGCCACGAACAGGATCACCCAGCTCATGGTCGGTCACCTGCTCTTGCGCTTGCGCTGCCGGAAGCGGCTTTGTGTTTTGGTTGATTTCTTCCCCGACCCGAACCCCGGAAGCCCCGGCATGCCGCCCCCGCCCATCGCAGCTGGGTCCATCTGCCCCATGCCCGTCAGGGCCTTCATCCGGTCCATCATGCCCATGCTTGACACCTGCTTACTCATCTTCAACACCATCTCAAACCCCTTGACCACTTGGCTGACAGCCTGGGTGGACGTGCCAGACCCTCGCGCGATGCGCCGCCGCCGTGAGTTGTCCAGCAGGGTGACGTCTGCCCGTTCTTTCTTGGTCATGGACTGGATCACCGCCTCGGTGCGGTTGAGTTCTTTCTCGTCTAGGTCCAAGTTCTTTAGCTGCTGGCCCACGCCCGGCAGCATGCCCAGCAGCGACTTCATGGACCCCATCTTGCGCACGCTCTTGAGCTGCGCCAGGAAGTCGTCCATGGTCATCTTGCCCTTGGCCATCTTCTCCTGAAGGGCCAGGGCATCTTCTTCGGAGACCTGCTCCTGGGCTTTTTCGACGAGACTCAACACGTCGCCCATGCCCAGGATGCGCGACGCCAAGCGCTCCGGGTGGAACTCCTCGATCGCGTCGAGCTTCTCGCCCGTGCCGATGAACTTGATGGGTTTGCCCGTGACGTGCTTGACGCTAAGCGCCGCGCCCCCGCGCGTGTCCGAGTCGAACTTGGTGAGGATCACCCCGTCGAGCTCGAGTTGCTCGTTGAACGCCTTGGCCGAGTTGACCGCATCTTGCCCGGTCATGGCGTCGGTGACAAGATATATCTGGTGGGGCGTGACGGCTTGATTCACGGCTCGCAGCTCACCCATGAGCGCGTCGTCGATGTGCAACCGCCCAGCCGTATCAAGCACGAGCACGTCGCTGCCGTTTTTCTTAGCCGCGTCCAGGGCCCGCCTTGCCACGCCCACGGCTGCGCCGACGGCTTTGCCGTATTCAGCCACCTTGTCAGGCTCAGCGTAGAAGTGAACTTGCCCGGGGCCGGGCATGTCACCCTCCACCTGCTTAGCCAGCGTCTCAAGCTGTGCCACCGCCGCGGGGCGTTGCAGGTCCACGGCGGCCAGGGTCACCGACTTGCCGTTTTTCTTGAGATAGGCGGCGAGTTTGCCGCAGGTGGTCGTCTTGCCCGATCCTTGCAGCCCGCACATCATGACCACGGTCGGCCCCGGCTGGACGTACATCAGGTGTGTGTCCACCGGGCCCATCAGGTCGACCAACTCGTCGTGGACGATCTTGACCATCTGCTCGCCGGGTTGGAGGCTGGCCAGCACCTCCGTGCCCAGGGCTTTTTCCTGGATGCGTTGGGTGAACTGCTCGACCACGCCGTAGTTCACGTCCGCTTCGAGCAGGGCCGTGCGCACCTCGGCCATCGCCTCGCGCACGTTGGCTTCAGTGATCTTGCCCCGCCCCGACAGCTTGCGGAACAGGCCGGAGAACTTGTCGGTCAGTGAGTCGAACATGGAACGATCGCCTGGGTGTTGGCCGCTACAGCGGCAAAAATTTTATCGTACGGGTTTGGCTGTGTGGCCGCAAAGGCGAGATTCCCTGGCCAAAGGAACAACCCTTGGTACGTGTGTGAACCAGCCAGCTAAGCCAGGCAAGATCCCTGACACACGGCGGTTCGGTGCGCGGCCGTGTTGCCTATCCCGCCCGCCTACAGGGGATTGTGGCTGTGATGGGGGTTGATAGAATCGATACCCGCGCGGCGGCGGCCAGGCCGATTGCCGCCACTGGATGGAAACCCGAGCAGTCCATAGGAGCCGTGGGCGTGAGTCTCTTTTACCGAGTGACGCAGGATGGAACTGGCGTGGTATATCCCGGTGTTGATCTTCTCGGCCCGTATCGTTGACGTGTCGTTGGGCACTGTCCGCATGCTCTTTACGCTGTCGGGTTGGCGGTGGGTGGCCGCCGGGTTGGGTTTTCTAGAGGTCGTTGTCTGGGCGATGGCGGTCGGGGGGTTGATCCACTTTATTACCCACCCCGTGGCGCTGCTGTCGTACGCGAGCGGCTTCGCCACCGGCACACTCACCGGCATGATGATCGAAGAGAAGCTGGCGGTCGGTATTCGCCTGGTGCGGGTGATCAACCCGGACCTATCGAAAGACGTGTCGTCGGACCTCCGCAGCCACGGCTACCGCGTCACGCGTGTCGAGGGCACGGGCCAGCAGGGGCCGGTTGAGATCGCTTTCGTGGTCGTGAAAAGAAAGTCGCTGGCGCAACTGTTGGAAGAGACCGAACGCCTGGCCCCGGAGGCTTTTGTCACGGTCGAGCGAGCCGAGTCCGCTTCGTCCATGGCTTTGACAGGGAGTTTGGGCTTCCGTCAGCGCATGCGGCTCGCTCTCAACGGCGTGCGGAAGTAGCCGAGTCACCACGGCTTCAGGCGGAGTGAGGCCCGGAGGTAGCGAAAACCTAAATAACACACCGACTGGGTGGCACCCAACGCCGTGAACTATGTTTGAATTTGGCTTTGAGTAGGGTGTTGGGTCGATAAAAAAGATCGCCTTGCCGGCAAGTGTGTTCAGATTATTCACCGACAAGGAGATCCTCATGTACAGCACGGATGCTTCTGATGGTATCGGTATGTCAATACCATCACGATCAATTTCAGCGGTTCTCGGCACGTATTTCCAAGCCCCTTTTTTTCCGCTTATCGCCCACGCCCGCGTTTGTGGTGGACGCCACGGCGGTTGATCACCACGCTGATTCTCATGGCTTGGGGGCACGGATCGACCGGGCTAACCGAACGATTCGATCAAGCGAGGGCGGCGTGGACAGGCCCCACCACTGCGACGACTTACCAGGGGTTTGTCAAAGCCCTCCAACGTGTGGGCCTCGATATCATCGACGCGGCGGGGACGCGGTTACGCAAACAGATGCAATCGATCGCCGGTCGATGGTGGCGCCGCGAAGGTTGGTGTGTCATTGCGGCCGACGGCAGCCGGTTCGAACTGCCACGCACCCAATCGCACGAACAGTCATTCGGGGTTAATGGCCAAGCCGCCAGCGGCCCGCAAGCATGGGTGACGATGCTGTGGCACATGGGCTTGGGTTTACCGTGGGATTGGCGAATTGACCGGGCGCGGGCCAGTGAGCGTGGCCACTTGGCCGATATGCTCGGCGACACACCCTACCGTGCGTTGATCGTCGCCGACGCGGGGTTCACCGGTTATGGGTTGATTAAGCAAGTGACCGATTCGGGCCGGCACGTGCTGCTTCGTGTTGGGGGCGGGGTGAAGCTGTTGGCGGGCTTGGGCTACGGCGAACAGGTCGACAAACAGACGGTGTATCTCTGGCCCGATCGGGCTCGGAAGTGTCAACAACCGCCGTTGGTCCTACGGCTGATCGCGGTGCGATCTACCGGTGACCGCCGCCGCAAGGTGTACCTCCTGACCAGTGTGACCGATCCCGATCAATTATCCGATGAACAGGCGTCGGTGTTGTACCGAATGCGGTGGGGTGTCGAGCTGTGCTACCGATCGCTCAAGCAAACGCTCCAAGCCCGAAAATTGCGGGCCCATTCCTCCACGGTGGCGCGGTTCGAATTGCACGGGCTATTGCTGGGGCTGACGTTGTTGGGCTTGATCAGTATCCGTCCGATCCTCGCCGACGGCCACGACCCATTGAGTTGGTCGGTCGCCTGCTCGCTACGCATCGTCCGCCAAGCGATGCGCACACCGGGCCGATCCAACGATTGGCAAACGGCTCTGGCCCAAGTGGTTAAAGATCCCTACATCCGCCAACGGAAAACACGCCAACGGTGGCCACGAAAAAAACAAGCCGATCCGCCACCGGGCAAACCAAAAATCAGGACCGCTACAAAAATCGAAATCACATGCGCAAAATACCTACAAAACGCATAGTTCACGGCGTTGAGTGCCACCTGCCGCTGCCGCCGCCGATTATTATGTGGTGGGTTTCTGATTGTAAGCGAGCATGTCAACGGTGGTATGCTCTACGAAACATCCGTAAGCGGTCCAATGGAGCATGCAGAATGACCAAAGTAGGCGAAACCCGTAATCAATACGACAAGCCGAACGCGGAGAGCCTAGACCGCGTAGCTGGACGCCTTGAGGCTACGCATTCCCAGCTAGAAAAGATCGGCAAATCACAGGAGGAACATGGAAAGAAGATGTTTTGGGTGACGTTGGTTGTAGCCATAGCCACTTCAGTAGGTGCCATTGCCGCGATCCTGACCACGTACTGGACTATCTTCAAAACGCATCCCTAGCCGAATGCCACGGCCAGCCGGGTGCCACGGCCAGCGAGCGTTAGCGAGTCGGCCGTGCCGATCTCGATGTGAGGCCTTCGTCATTTGATGGCAGACGCCTACGCATCTAGCCCCGCCTCATAAAAATGCACCGCCATCGAGCCGTACCCATGCGTATCCGGCCCGTGCCACCCCGCCAACGCCGGCCCTTGCACGTGACCGTCCGTGCGCAAAACCAAGACCGCCCCGTCCGACACGGTTTTGCGCAATGCCTCCAGGGCCTCAGCTAACCGCTTCAGCGACTCCGCATCCCCCGTCATCTTGTACGGCGGGTCGCAGAACACCAACCCAACCGGCTCGTCCCGGCTAAGCCCCAACAAGCCCAACGACAGCACGTCAACGCCGAGCACCGTGGCCCGGTCCGACAACCCCAAGGTATCGAGGTTCTTCTCCAGTAGTTGCCTGGCCGACCGGTCGCGCTCGACGAATGTGCAGTGGGCCACCCCGCGAGATAACGCCTCGATCCCCAAGCTGCCCGTGCCCGAAAACAGGTCCAAAGCCGCGGCTGACTCGTCATCAAACACGCCCATCGACCACAGCCGATCGAACACGCTCTGTTTCACGCGGTTGGTGATCGGCCGAGTGACCTGGTCGCCCTGAGGCCCTAAAAGCTCGCGGCGGCGGTGTGTCCCAGCGATTACGCGCATCGTCTCATTGAACCTATCATGACTCACTCTTACAATCGCCCACGCACGGTAGACCACTATTTTAGCCTAACAGGAGCCCGCCATGTCTGAGGAATGCCTTTGTGACCGCTGCACCGCCCTGTGCTGCCGATACTTCGCGTTGGGCATCGACGACCCCGAGACGGCTGAGGACTACGACGACATCCGCTGGTACCTGGCCCACGAGAACGTCCACGTCTTCATCGAAGACGACGAGTGGTACCTCTCCATCCAGACCCGCTGCCGCAACCTGCAGGACGACAACAAGTGCGGCATCTACGAAGACCGCCCCAAGATCTGCCGCGAGTACAGCACCGACAACTGCGACTACTACACCGGCAGCTACGACTTCGATCAGTACTTCACCGAGCCCGAGCAGCTCGAAGCCTACGCCCAAGCCATCCTGGGCGATACCTACAAGCGGTACGCGATGCGTCAACGACTGAAGAACATCGGCATGGCCAAGGACCACCCCGAGAAGCCCAGCGGCAAGCAGGTGTTGGCCGCGCGCGTGCGCCCATCCGTGAAAGGCCACCCCAGCCGCCACCCCAAGCGCCGGCACAACGCGCCGTCCGGCCCGGCCGCGCTGGTCGCGCTTTCCGTGAACACCCCCAAGCGCTGAAACCCCCCGGAACCCGGCCTTGGTCCCCGGCCCCACACTACCCATGAAAATCCAAGCCCCCAAAGGCACGCGCGACTTCTACCCCAAGCAGATGGCCTGGCGGAACTACATCCTCGACGCCTGGCGCCGCGTGTCCGTGCGCAACGGGTTCGACCATGTGGACGGCCCGATCTTCGAGCTTTTGGACCTCTACAAAATCAAAAGCGGCGATGGGATCGTCAGCGAGCTATTCAACTTTGAAGACCGTGGCCAGCGCCAGCTCGCCTTGCGCCCCGAGTTCACGCCGACGCTGGCGCGCATGGTCGCCGCACAAGCCCACGCCTTGCCGAAACCCATCAAGTGGTTCTGCATGCCCAACCTCTGCCGCGCCGAGCGCCCCCAGCGCGGCCGCCTGCGCGAATTCTTCCAGTGGAACGTCGACCTGCTGGGCTGCGACGAGCCGATCGCAGACGCCGAGTGCATTTTTACCGCCGTGGACTTGCTGCGAGAGCTGGGGCTGGGCCCCCACCAGGTGCGCGTGAAGATCAGCCACCGCCAGACCGTGCGCCACGTGCTGGTCAAGTTGGGCGTGGCCGAAGACAAGATCATCGACGCGTTCAACCTGTTGGACCGTCGCGACCGCCTCGAGCGCAAAGAATTTGTGGCCAACGCCGCCGCGCTTGGCCTGGACGAGACACGCGTCCAGCGGCTCGACGAGATCGGGCGCATGGTGTTTCCAGCCGGGCGCATCGACCAGATGCGCACGCAGATCGGCGTGGACGACGAGCTTGGTGATCTGGCTGGGCTCGACCGCGAGCTGACCGCGTTCGGCATCAGCGACTGGTGCGAGTACGACCTGGGCATCGTTCGCGGCCTGGCTTACTACACGGGCATCGTGTTCGAGATCCACGAAGCCAGCGGCGCAGAGCGCGCTATGGCTGGCGGCGGGCGGTACGACGGGCTGATCAAGCTGTTCGGCGGGCCGGACACACCCGCCGTGGGCATGGGCATGGGCGACGTGGTGCTCATGAACGTGCTGACCGACAAAGGGCTCATGCCCGAAGACGCCAGCCCCCGGCCGGACGTGTTCGTCATCGCCGCGTCCGACGCCGCGGCCGGGCGCGTGTCCAGCGTCGCCGCAGCGCTGCGAAGACGGGGCCTGCACACGCGGTTTAGCTACAAGTCCACGCGCAACGTCGGCAAGCTACTCAAAGACGCCGCAGCCGCTCAGGCCCGCCACGCGGTCATCCTCGACGACGAGGCCAGCCAGGGCGTCGCAAGTGTCAAAGACCTAGCTTCCGGGGGCCAGACCCAGGTCGCCATCGCCGACCTGCCCGCACATTTCACAGGCTGACAGCCCACGCCGTAGCGAATAGGTGTTTGGTCTTTGTTGTGGTGTCAGGTATACTCCTGTGCATGGCCCAGCGGCGCTTCCACTACGACCAAGCATTCGAGGTCTACCTGCGTCAGCGCGCCATCCCCTACGTTGCGGTAGACGAAGCCAAGCGCGCCTTGCACGCCCACAAGCGGTCGCCCGTGGGACCGCTCAAGAGTTTTGATTTTGTCGTGTATAGCGACACCGGCCCGAATCTGCTGGTGGACGTCAAGGGGCGTAAGCACACCGGGCGGTCTAACCGGTCGCTTGACAACTGGGTGACTCAGGCCGATGTGGAGGGCATGACCCGCTGGGAGGGCCTGTTCGGCCACGACTTCGAGGCCGCGTTCGCGTTTTTGTATTGGTGTGAAGAACCCCCGCCCGACGCGCTATTTCAAGACGTCTTCGAGTCGGGCGGTCGTTGGTACGCGGCGCTGGCTGTGAAGCTAGCTGACTACCGCTTCCACGCGCGCCGTCGTAGCCCACGCTGGGGCACCGTCTTCATGCCCTCCGAAGCTTTTCACCGCCGGGCTGTGCCGCTACACCAACTGCTCACGCCCCAGGCCCCGTTACAAACCGCGTCGTAGCCTCGCTGGCTTCAACTCCCGGGAATTTTCGGGGGCCGGGGACTTCCGGGGGCGGGGGTTTTCCTGTTAAACTCCCCACACCATGGCCCAGCCCACACAGGAAAAACGCTCGTACCGCGACACGCTCAACCTGCCCAAGACGGCTTTCCCCATGAAGGCCAACCTGGTGCAGAACGAGCCGGCCACGCTCAAGCGATGGGCCAAGCAGGGGCTGTACCAGAAGCTGCGCCAGCGTGAACACCCCAAAGGTCGGTACACCTTCCACGACGGCCCGCCTTACGCCAACGGCGCGATTCACATCGGCCACCTGCTCAACAAGGTGCTCAAGGACATGGTCGTGCGCTCCAAGACCATGGCTGGGTACGACTGCCCGTATATCCCCGGCTGGGACTGCCACGGCCTGCCTATCGAACACAAAGTGATGCAGGAACTCGGCGACAAAGCCAAGGGTATGGAGCCTTACCAGGTCCGTCGCAAGTGCAAGACCTACGCCGAAAAATTCGTCAAGCTCCAGTCGGGTCAAATGCAACGGTTGCTGACGCTAGCCGACTATGACGACCCGTACCTGACCATGGCCCCGGCTTACGAAGCAGCCGTGCTAGAGGTCTTCGCGGATCTGGTCAGCCAAGGCTTGGTCTACCGCGCGCTCAAGCCAGTGCATTGGTCGATCGCGAATCAGACGGCGTTGGCCGACGCGGAGTTGGAGTACGAAGACCGGGAAGATACGAGCGTGTACGTGCTGTTTGAGGTGGTAAATAAAAAATACTTTCAAACTAGGGGTGTCGATACGTCAGTCCCACTGTATTTAATGATTTGGACGACGACTCCTTGGACATTACCCGCGAACCTCGCAGTGGCGATAGCCCCTAGAGCAGATTATGGGGTATACCGCATCAAACTTAAGGGGAAAGAGTGTTTTGTTGTGGTGGCTTTGGAGGTCGCCGGTAAGGTATTCGCAGCGGCTGGTATTGAACCAAGTTCTTATTCAGTTGTTACTCATTTCAGGGCCGATGATGAGGATGGAACGGATGAATGGGAACGATTCGGCGACATAACCTACCGCCACCCGTTCATCGATCGCACCGGGCCCGTTGTCACCGCTGACTACGTCACCCTCGAAGACGGCACCGGCTTGGTCCACACCGCGCCCGGTCACGGCGTGGAGGACTACCAAACAGGCCTGCGCGAAAAACTCGACGTGTACTGCCCCGTGCAAGCCGACGGCACGTTCGACAGCACCGCCCCCGACTGGCTCCAAGGCAAAGACGTCTGGAAAGCCAACGAACTGGTCGTCAAACACCTGCACGACTCGCAGCATCTGTTCCACCAAGAGACCATCACCCACAGCTACCCGCACGATTGGCGGTCCAAAACGCCCGTCATTTTCCGCGCCACCGAACAGTGGTTCGTAAGTGTCGAGCAACCCACCAAGCACAACCAGTCGCTGCGCGATCTAGGCCTGCAACAAACCGCTAATGACGTGCGCTTCTACCCCGAGTGGGGGCGCAACCGCATGCGTGGCATGCTTGAGTCGCGCCCTGATTGGTGCCTCAGCCGCCAGCGCGTCTGGGGCCTGCCCATCCCCGCATTTTATGGCCCGGATAAAGACCAAGCCTTACTCACCGCTGCGTCCGTGCGCGCCGTGTCAGCCAACATCCGCAAGCACGGATCGGACTATTGGTTCAAAGCCACGCCCCAAGAGCTACTCGAAGGCTACGACCCCGCCAGCGACCCCGCCGCGCCAAGTTGGTTTTACACAAAGGGGCTCGACCCCGATTACTCAAAGTTGCAGAAAGCCAACGACATCTTCGACGTCTGGTTCGAGTCCGGCTCGTCGTGGCACGCGGTCTTACGCCAGCGCGACCAGGGCTACCCAGCCGACCTGTACCTCGAAGGCTCCGACCAGCACCGCGGGTGGTTCCAGCTATCGCTATTACCGGCTTTGGGCGTCACCGGGCAACCCCCTTTCCGGGGGGTGCTCACACACGGGTTCATGGTCGACAAGGACGGCCGCAAGATGTCCAAGTCCGGCGGAAACGCTTTGGAGGTAGACACCCTGCTCAAAGACTTCGGAGCCGACGTCTGCCGCTGGTGGGTCAGCTCGCTTAACTCCGACAACGACATCAAGGTGGACCCGGAGTTTTTCCGCCTCGCCGGCGAGGAGTACCGCAAGGTGCGTAACACCCTGCGGTTTTTGCTAAGCAACTTAGACAGCCCCCGGAAGGATGGTGGTGGCGAGTATGAGTTCACCGACACCGACGCCACCAGTATCGACGCCTGGGCCCTGGGCCAACTTAATGCCTTGATCCAGCAAGCCCGCAATAGCTACGAAGGGTTCCAGTACCGCAAAGTCCACGAAGCCATCTTCCACTTCTGCAACGACACCATGTCCGCGATCTACCTAACCGCGGTGAAGGACCGGCTGTACTGCGACGCGCCCGATAGCCCGCGCCGCCGCCGCACGCAGGCCGCCATACACCGCATCACCGACGCGTTGATACGCTTGGTAGCGCCCATCCTGCCACACACCGCAGAGGAAGCCTGGCTCGCCCTGCACGGCGATGAAGCCGAATCGGTCCACCTAGCGGTGTTCCCCGACCCGGACGCAACGCCCGCGGATGCCGCGTGGGACCGGCTAATGGAGCTGCGCGACCAAGCCATGAAGCAGATCGAGGACGCGCGCGCCACTCGCGACATCGACAACCCCCTAGACTGCGGGCTGCGCATCACCCCCGGACAAGACGACGCTGAAATCTTGACCCGGTTCGACCTTGTCGACCTAGCCGACCTGTGCGGTATCAGCCGCGTCGAGATATCGGACGCCCACACGGCTCAAACCGCGTTCGAGGTCCTCGACCTCCGCGACCAGCCGCGTTGCGAGCGGTGCTGGAAACGCGACGGCACCGTCAAGCCGCGCAGCGACGGCGGCTTGTTATCAGACCGCGACGCATTGGCTCTGAGTCTGGTGTAACCGCCGCGTTTGAGTCAACACCTCACTGTCCGCAGCCGAAACAAACACTTCGCACCGCCCCGCGCCGCCGCATCTGATAATACAGCTTTCACAGAATCAACAATGACCGGCCATGCGTCGCGACCGTGAGGGTCGGTTGATGGTTTCAGTTCGCAGAAGTGCCTAAGTAAATGCAAGCGGCCTCAATCACCAACCCCACATAGCCGATTTTCATATAGCAGGTGTGCGCCTGTGGTTAGAATCGCCCACGCCCGCACACGCTCGCCGCGGCGATAGTCGTTGGTCTGGGGGCATGCGCATGTTGTACCTATCGATACAACCACAACCCGCGTTCAGGGATTGGTCCTCGCTCATGGCTGAAGAAGGGTGGGGGCGTTTATATGCATGAGATTGCCCGCGACGTCGACATCCTCTGGGTGATGTGCTGTAGCGCCCTGGTCATGCTTATGCAGGCTGGGTTCTGCTGCTTGGAGACGGGGCTGGTCCGTTCCAAGAACAGCATCAACGTCGCGATCAAGAACTTGTGCGATTTCTGTGCGGCTTCGGTGATTTTTTGGGCGTTGGGCTTCGCGGTGATGTTCGGCGCTAGCAAGGCCGGCCTCATCGGCACGTCAAACTTTTTCTTTGACGGCATGAACCAGCCGCACCTCTTGGTGTTTTTCCTGTTTCAGATGATGTTCTGCGGCACGGCCACGACGATCATTTCCGGCGCCGTGGCCGAGCGCATGCGGTTCTCCGGCTACCTGGTCGTCGCGGTGATTGTGTCGGGGCTGATCTACCCCGTTTTCGGGCACTGGGCGTGGGCGGTGGGCGAAGGGGGTGGCCCGGCCGGTTGGCTTGGCGTGCGCGGATTCGTCGATTTCGCGGGCTCCACCGTGGTCCACTCCACCGGCGGGTGGGTCGCCCTTGCCGCGGCGATGGTCGTCGGCCCCAGGATCGGCCGGTTTGAGTCCAAGCAACCCATCCGCGGGCACAACCTACCTATCGCCACGCTGGGCGTCCTGTTGATGTGGTTCGGTTGGTTCGGGTTCAATGGCGGCAGCATGCTGAAGATTAGCGGTGCGGTGCCTCTAATCCTGATCAACACGTGTCTGTCGGCGTCGGTTGGCGGCCTGACCGGGTTGGCGCTGTCCTCGCTGACGAAGGGCCGAGCGCTCGTCGAGCCGCTGATTTGTAGCGTCATTGCCGGGCTGGTGGGTGTGACCGCTTCGTGCCACATCATTACCCCCGCGTCGGCGGCGGTCATCGGTTTGGTCGCTGGGTTCGTCTATTTTTCAGCTTCGATCTGCATCGAACGCCTGAAGATCGACGACGCCGTGGGGGCGGTGGCCTCGCACGCGTGCGCCGGGGTCTGGGGCACGCTGGCGGTGGCGTTGTTCGGCGACCCCGCGTCTTGGGGCACGGGCCTGGACCGGTGGGGGCAGTTTGTCGTTCAGCTAGAGGGGGTCGGTGTGTGTTTCGCGTGGTCGTTCGGGGTGGGCTTTATTTGCTTGTGGCTCGTTGACAAGGCCGTGCCGCTACGGGTGGATGCGGATCACGAGCGCATGGGTCTGAACATGGCTGAGCACGACGCGACAACGGAAACCATCGGGCTGTTGACGGACATGGAACTGCACCGCCGCACGGGCGACTTCTCCAAGCACGTATCCGTCGAGCCCCACACCGAGGTCGGCCAGATCGCCACGCAGTACAACCGTGTCTTGGACGAGGTAAACGCCAAGGCCACGGCCATGGTCGCCGCCCGCAACGATGCGCTGCAAGCCAACAAAAAGCTCGAGCGGACCGTCGATCAACTCCAGGAGTTCAACCGCGTGGCTGTGGGCAGAGAGCTGCGCATGATCGAGATGAAGCAACAAGTCAACGATCTGGCCCAAGCGGCGGGCCAGGAGCAGCCCTACGACTTGTCATTCACCACACGACCCCAGCCGGAGAAGCCCGCCGAACCAGAGCCGTCGCCATGAATCCCAGCCCCGCTTCACAAAGCCGCCACGACGAAGGCACCAAGGCCGAAGGCTTCTGGGCAGGGTGTATCCGGTTTGTGGTGAACCATCCCGCCCTTGTCTTGGGCACGTTCCTCTTGTGCGGGTTCAGCGCCGTGTTGTGGCACATCTCACGCCAGGGCGATCAGTTGATCGAGTTAACATCCCTGCAGCACGCGCGCAGCATTTCCACAACGATCAGCGAGTTTCGCTCGCTCTACACGTCCGAGGTCGTCAACGCCGCCGGCGCCCACGGCATGGAGATCACGCACGATTACAAAGACAACCCCAACGCCCTGCCCCTGCCAGCCACGCTGAGCATGCTGCTGGGCGAGCGTATCGGCCAGCACGCCGACGGCGTCGCCACCCGGCTCTACAGCCCCTACCCGTTTCCTTGGCGACGCGACAAAGGCGGGATCAAAGACGCCTTTGCCCGTGACGCGTGGCGCAGCTTAAATGACAACCCCGCCGTGCCTTTCTGGCGCGTGGACAAAGTCGACGGCCAAGCGTTCATGCGCTACGCCATTGCCGATCGCATGCAGGCTAGTTGCGTCCAGTGCCACAACACCCACCCGGACACGCCCAAGAACGACTGGCAAACGGGCGACGTGCGTGGGATTTTGGAAGTCGATTACCCTCTAGACATCGCCGTAGCCGAGTCGAAAACTTTTCTGCGCGACACGGCCGCCCTGATGGCTGGGCTGGCGATTATCGGGATAGTGGGCACGGGCTTTGCTATCGGTGGGCTGAGGCGGTCGGCTACGCAGCTCGGCGGGTTGAACCGGAAACTGACCACCGCCAACACCGAGCTGGCCGGTCAGCAAAACTCGCTGCACCGGCATAACACCGAGTTGTCCTTAGCCAAAGCACAGACCGAAGCCGCCATGGCCACGCTTGAAGAGCGCGCCCAAGAGCTCGAAGACGCCCGGCTGGCAGCGCTGAACATGATGCAGGACATGGAAGTCGCCCGGTGCACCTCCGTGGCCGCCGCTCAGGCTAAGACCGATTTCCTTGCCAACATGAGCCACGAGATCCGAACGCCCATGACCGCCATCCTTGGCTACACCGACCTGTTGCTGGAGTCTCAGGACGAGAGCGCCCCGCCCGCCAACGTCCAAGCGATCAAAACGATCCAACGCAACGGCCATCACCTGCTCATGGTGATCAACGACATCCTCGACATCTCCAAGATTGAAGCGGGCAAGATGACCGTCGAGCACATCCCCTGCTCCGTGTCCCGGGTCGTCGCGGAGGTTGCGTCCTTGATGCGACCCCGCGCCATCGAGAAAGGGCTAAGCCTCCACGTCGAGTACACCAGCCGGATTCCCAAAGCCATCCACAGCGACCCCACCCGCCTGCGGCAGGTCTTGATCAACCTTATCGGCAACGCCATCAAGTTCACCAAGGAAGGACGGATCAGGATCGTCACCAAGCTGGCTGATCAGACAGAAACAATCAGCCCACGGATGGTGTTCCAGGTGATCGACACGGGCATCGGCATCACCCAAGAGCAGCAGAACCACCTGTTTCAGGCCTTCGCGCAAGCCGACACGTCCATGACACGCAAGTTCGGTGGCACGGGCTTGGGCTTGATGATCTCCAAACGGCTTACGCAGATGCTCGGGGGCGATATCACGGTCTCCAGCCAACCCGGCGAGGGCAGCACCTTTACGGTGACCATTGATCCCGGTTCGCTAGCCGGGGTGGAGATGGTCGAATTCACGGACGAAGCGACCGACGCCAACCCCGTGGGCAGTCAGGCCACCACCGCGACTCAGAAGCTACCCGGGAAGCTGGATTGCCGCGTGCTGTTGGCTGAGGATGGGCCGGATAACCAGCGGCTGATCGGCTTTATCCTCAAGAAAGCCGGTGCGGACGTCACCATCGCCGAGAACGGCCTCGTCGCTTACGACAAGGCCATCGAAGCGTGGAAAGCCAGCCAGCCGTTTGACGTCATCCTGATGGATATGCAGATGCCCGAACTCGATGGCTACGGCGCCACCCGCAAGCTCCGCAACGACGGCTACAAAGGGTCGGTCGTCGCCCTGACCGCCCACGCCATGAGCAGTGACCGTGACAAATGCCTCAACGCCGGCTGCGATGACTACGCCACAAAACCCGTCGACCGCGCCAAGCTGATCGCGTTGGTTCACCAGTGGGCGTCGAAGTCGGCCACAGCCGCCCCGTAAGGGCATGCCCCGCGGCTGTTCATCCACACATGTTTGTTTGGTGTAAGCTGGCTCTGGATGGCTAGTCCGTTGCTGCATCACGAGCGAATCACGGCTGATAACGAGTCGCCCAGCCGCTGGGTGCTGTTTTTGCACGGGGTGTTCGGTTCCGGTCGCAACTGGGCGGGCGTGGCGAGGCGGGTGGTGAAAATGAAGCCAACCTGGGGCGCGGTCACGGTCGACCTCCGCGCCCACGCCGGCTCCGCCAAGCTCCAATTGGCTTCCCCCCACACCATCGAGGCCGCCGCCGCCGATCTGCACGACCTAGTCAGCGCCTTGGGGCTGCAGGTGGCTGTGGTGGTGGGACACTCCTTTGGCGGCAAGGTGGCTATGGCGTACGCAGCGGGCGTGCTATCGCCTCTTGACCGGGTATGGCTGGTGGATGTCTCACCCCAGGCCAAACGCCCCGGCGGGCTGCCCTGGCAGGTATTGTCGATCCTCAAGAGCCTGCCCAATACCTTTGAGTCGCGTGAACAGCTTCAAAACCTGCTCATCGGCTGCGGGCTGGACGCCCCGGTGGCGGCGTGGCTGGCGTCGAATGTCGCCGAGTCAGGCGGCGGGTATGCGTGGCGGTTCGACTTAAGCGCGATCGAGTCGTTACTGGTTGGCTACTTCCAAGCCGATTTGTGGCCGGTGGTCGGCTGCCTGGTGGAACAGTGCCCGGTCCATTTCATCAAAGCCCGTAACTCGGACCAACTCGACGGGCAGGCCTTGGCCAACATCGAGAAACTCGCAACCGCCACCGGACGCGTACACCTGCACACAGCCGACGGCGGCCACTGGCTCAACGCCGATAACCCCGATGCGGTGGCCGCCCTGCTGGCTGAACACTTGTGACCTACGCGATTGCCGCGCGCCGCGCCCGCCTTAGAGCAAATGGTGTGATTAATCGCCATTCGTCGGGTGGCACGGCTTGCTTGCAAGCCGTGAAATGTGGCTCCGCCATGACACCTGTCACCGAATAGGATGGCAGATCATGACGCCAGTTGATCTAGACCGCCTACCCCACCTACACCCGCTCGGCCCATTCGCTTAGCAGCACCCAGACCCGTCGGCTAAGCGGCAGGCAAGCGATCGGGAGGATCACCGCCATCAACAGCGCCACGATTAACACTGTTTTGAAACTCGCCAGCCACGGCCCAACAAAAAAACACCACACCCCTACCGGCGTCATTGACAGGATCATGTTGACGGTGATCGCGCCGGTCATCTCACCGTGTCGGTCTTCTTGGCCGTCTTGAGCTTGGTAGCGAGTCATGGTGGTTTACGCTTTGATGTTAGCAGGCGCTATTTTAGGCTGATTGTTCGTCCCGCATAATCAAAGAACAACGCCGAGACTCGCTCGGCGTTGTTCTTATTTTCAAGATGTCAGGGTGCCGATTAGGCTGCCCGGCGCAAGCGGCGTGTCGAGCTGCTGCGGCGAGTAAGCTTGAACGGCCGAGCCGCTGATGCGGTGGACGCACGGCGGCGGCGCTTCGCGGGAGCGGCCGAAGCCCGACGCTTCGTAGCAGCCGAGGTGCGGCGCTTCGCAGCAGCCGAAGTACGGCGCTTGGCGGCGGCTGAAGTCCGACGCTTCGCAGCGGCTGAGGTGCGGCGCTTGGCGGCGGCTGAAGTCCGACGCTTCGCAGCGGCTGAGGTGCGGCGCTTCGCAGCGGCCGAAGTGCGGCGCTTCGCAGCGGCTGAAGTGCGGCGCTTCGCAGCGGCTGAAGTGCGACGCTTGGCGGCGGCTGAGGTGCGACGCTTTGCAGCGGCTGAGGTGCGGCGCTTCGCGGCGGCCGAGGTACGGCGCTTCGCAGCGGCCGAAGTGCGACGCTTCGCGGCGGTCGAGGTGCGGCGCTTCGCAGCGGCCGAGGTGCGACGCTTCGCAGCGGCTGAGGTGCGGCGCTTGGCGGCGGCTGAAGTCCGACGCTTCGCAGCGGCTGAGGTGCGGCGCTTCGCAGCGGCTGAAGTGCGGCGCTTCGCAGCGGCTGAGGTGCGACGCTTCGCAGCGGCCGAGGTGCGACCCTTCGCGGCGGCTGAGGTGCGACGCTTCGCGGCAGCCGAAGTGCGGCGCTTCGCGGCGGCTGTGGTACGACCCTTCGCGGCAGTGGTGCTGCGACGGCGTCGTTTGGCCGGAGCGCTGGCTTTGGACCGGCTAGCTCTAGCGCTGCTCTTGCTCTTGGTTCTGGTTGCCATGGCGACTTCTCCTTACGGTACGGGGATTGAATCAACAATGCCTGCGCGATCAACGCCCCGTGTCCCGCGCAAGCAAACGCTTCTAACAAGACTTGAAGTATCGGCACCGAAATCACAAATGATTAATATCAAATACTTAGGAACCGACGGGTAGCGCCTTATCGGAACAAATTCACACCGCGGCCACGGGGTGTGATAGGCTCGGGTGAAGCTTCCCCGCGGCTTTGATGCACGCCGTCATAAACGGCTCCGCCGAGGCGAGCGCCGGGGACACCGTGAGTCGCTTATCTGAAAACGGATCGGGGCGGCCCGCCTGCTTGAAAGGCATTAGTTGTTTTTAAAATAGCATTTATGGCTGCCGCCCATGCCGGGCCATCAGCCCCTTCACGAGCGATGGCGAACAAACGCCGATGCGGCGCGCCACACTTGAGGCGCAGAAACGACGCCGATTGCACCGCGTTGTGCGTCTTGATTCTGGTAACGGATAAACGGTTTTTTTCGGTAAGCGCATCTGTGCGCGTGGTCAAAATTTTTTTTCAACAATGTCAACAAAAATTTGTAACGGCGCTTCAATCGGCCAAAAAATGCGCGTCCAAGTCTGCCCCGGAAGCGCCGGGGCTTGCGGCGGCGACGGCGTTGCATGCGGGGTAGGCTTGTCGGCGGCGCGGCACTGTGCTCTAGCAAACCCTGACTTAGAAGTTGGATTGTGACGATCCACTAATAACGCGGCGAAATGGCCGATTCAAAAATACAGCGCGGCCTGTCGCTGCGAGCCTGGCTGGCTTTATATGGTAAGCCAGGGCCCTGGGTGGGAGGATTGGGCGTGGCTAGCGAGGATGGGGTGGGCCGTAACAAGCCCGGGCTGCTGGGTTTTTCGGCGTGCGTGCCTTAAAGTATCGCCAAGAGGTTCTATGGCTCGTACCAAACGCAAGCTCGGTGAGATCCTCCAGAAGTGGGGCGTTGTCAACGACGCCCAAATCGAGGAAGCGTTGGGGCTAGGCCAAGCCAGCCGCCAACGCATCGGTGAAGCCCTGGTCGAACTGGGCTACGCCCAAGAAACCGACGTGGCCAAGGCCTTGGCCTACCAGTTCGACATGGAATATATCGATCTGGACCGCCCCGGCGCCATCAAGAAGGAAAGCCTGGGGCTGTTGCCCGACGATATCGTCAAGAAATACAAGGTGTTGCCGCTGGAGAAGGTCAACGGGCGGCTGAAGATCGTCATCCACGATCCGATGGATTTCGCCACGCTCGACGACATCCGCTTTCGCATGAGTTGTGAGATCGACACCGCGATCGCCGCCCGAGACAAGATCAAGCAATACATCAGCAACACCCTCAGCGACCACACGGTCCGCAGCATGACCATCGATACCTATAACCAGTCGATCGACGCGTACAACCAGTCGATCGATATCCAGGTTTCATCCGCCGAGCCGGTCGAGGGCGGGGCCAGCGACGCCATGGACGCCCAGCAGGCGCCGATTATCAGGCTGGTCAACAAGATCATCAGCGCCGCGGTCGGCATGCGCGCCAGCGACATCCATATAGAGCCGTTTATTGACCGCGTCCGCCTGCGGTACAGGATCGACGGGGTCTGCCACGAGCGGGACCGCATCCCCAAGCGGACGCAGTCGGCGGTGGTCGCCCGGCTGAAGATTATGGCCGGCGTGAAGGTCGAGGAGAAGCGCATCCCCCAGGACGGGCGGATCAAGATCAAGATCGGCCAGGAGTCGATCGACATCCGGTTTAGCGTCTGCCCGTCTTATTACGGCGAGAGCTGTGTGATGCGTATCCTGCGGGCCGAGTCGGCCACGCTCGGCCTAGCCAACCTGGGGCTGCAGGAAGACACCAGCCAGCAGTTTGAGCGGATGATCCGCCGCCCCAACGGCATCTTCCTGGTCACCGGGCCCACGGGTTCGGGCAAAACTACAACACTCTACACCGCGCTGGACGTGCTCAATCGGCCGGATCGGAAGATTATCACCGCTGAAGACCCGGTGGAATACAACATTAAAGGGATCAACCAGTGCCAGGTCCACGAGCAGATCGGCTTGAGCTTTTCGCGGATTCTCCGGTCGATGCTGCGTCAGGCGCCCAACATCATCCTGGTGGGCGAGATCCGTGATAAAGAAGTAGCGGACGTGGCGATCCAGGCGGCTCTGACGGGGCACTTGGTGTTCTCAACGCTGCACACCAATGACGCCCCCTCGGCGGTCACACGCTTGGTGGACATGGGGGTCAAGCCGTTCCTCGTGGCCAGCTCCATTCAGGCGGTCTTGGCGCAGCGGCTCGTGCGCGTGTTGTGTGACAACTGCAAGCAGCCGGACCTTTCCCCGAGTTCGCGGCTGCTGAAGCTCTGCGGGTTCAAGCCTCAAGACCTCCAGGGAAAGACCATCTACCAGGCGGTGGGGTGCGACCGTTGTTCGGGTACAGGGTTTTTCGGACGCAAGGGGATCTATGAAATGATGGCGATGAATTCAGACTTACGGGAGTTGTCTTTCAAGCAAGCGCCGCTGAACCAGGTCCGCGCCGCGGCCATCGCCTCGGGCATGCGGAACCTGCTTGGAGACGGCCGCCTTAAAATACTAGAGGGCGTGACCACGCTTCAGGAGATCGTCAGGGTCTGCCAAGCGGAAATGATGTTTGATGACGGTCGCGACGAGTAAGCGGTTGCAATGGCCTAAACGATAAGTGTTTAGGCCGTCGCGGCCGGCTAACCGATAAAACACTGGCGGGACGACACGCCCGCTTAATACGGATTTGGACGGGGTTTGGACGCTTTTTAGACAGAAAGATAACAACGGGGCAGACATGTCAACGATTCAGATCGATCGGCTACTCGATACCGCTATCAAGCAGGAAGCAAGCGATGTCCACCTGGTTGTGGGCAAAGTGCCGACGCTGCGCATCCGTGGCCGACTCAAGGAGATCAAAACAAAAGTCTTGGAGCCGGCCGATACCGACGCGCTGATGAAATCGCTGGCACCGGAGCACTCACAAGCAGAGTTGCATGAGCAGGGCGGGTCGGATTTTGCCTACGCATTTCAAGACAAAGCCCGCTTCAGGGTGTCGATTTTTAAATCAAAAGGCCATATTTCGATTGTTTTAAGGCTGATCCCGTCGAAGCTGTTAACCTTGGAGCAGATCGGGTTGCCTGAGATCGTCGCCGATCTGTGCCGCCGCCCGCAGGGGATGTTTCTAGTGACCGGGCCGACCGGCTCGGGAAAGACCACCACGCTGGCGTCCATGATCGACTTCATCAACCAGACCATGGATCGGCATATCGTGACCGTTGAAGACCCGATCGAGTATTACCACAATCACAAGAAGTGCGTGGTGAATCAGCGTGAAATAGGGGGTGACGTTTCCACATTTGCCGAGGCGCTGAGGCGGGCATTGCGTCAGGACCCCGACGTAGTCATGGTGGGGGAGATGCGCGACCTTGAAACGATCGAGTCGGCTGTGCGTGCGGCTGAGACGGGGCACTTGGTTTTCGCCACGCTCCATACAACCGGCGCCGCGGGGACAATCAGCAGAATTATCGATGCGTTCCCAGTGAACCAGCAAGCACAAATCCGCGTTCAGCTTTCTACAAGCCTGATGGCGGTGCTTAGCCAGCAACTACTGCCCCGGGCGGACAGCGATCAAATGGTGGCAGCATATGAATTTATGGTCGTTACGCCGGCCATTGGTAATATGATCCGTGAAGGAAAATCCTCGAACCACCTCGATTCCGCGATCCAGACAGGCAGCAAGTTCGGCATGCAACTGCTTGATGAGCATCTCTGGAACCTTTACCTCCGAGAAATGATCAAAGCCGATCAGATGATCGATAAAGCCCGCGATACTGAAAGTCTGATTCAGCGTGTCCATAAAGCCGGTGGAATGGTCGAGCGAGTTGAGCTAGATCAATAACTTAAATCAAGAGAAGATGGTCTATAAACGCATAAATACGAACGCGATGACCTAATTGAAATGCCATAATACATATGTCTTTAATATAAAGTCTCATTCATTTGGCTATTATGGGGTGTTACGTTGTGCCGATATTTCGTATATCATGATAGAATAACTTTCGTAATGCATGCGTTAAACAGTAAATTATATAAGACAAATAGAATATGGTGCGTAAAATGCTTGGCTTTAAGACGATCTTTATGAAAGACGAAGTTACATAACGCTCTTATATATGGTGTTTTAAATGTCTGAGTCAAGTTCCCATTCAGTGAGTGGATCAGCTTCGCTAGGTGATATCCAAAGTAGACGCCTAGGGAGAACTTTGCTGAAGATGGGGAAGGTCTCACGGCCGCAAATCCAAGAAGCCCTTCAAATTCAATCGCAGCGAAAGATGCCAATTGGGCAGATTTTCATTGAATTGGGCTATATTACTGAAAAAGACCTAAATCTCGCCTTGGCAATGCAAGCGGGCATGGAGGTTCTTGATTTAGAACGCTTGGACATCCCCGATTCGGTTATCCACATTCTCCCTGCCGAAACAGCCCAGGCGTACCAGGTCTTACCGGTAAAATACGACGAACCCAGCAATACCCTGACGGTCGCGTTGAAAAGCGCCAATAACTTCCGAGCGATCGACGATCTGCGGCTGTTGATGGGTTACAACATCAAATCCGTGATCGCTGACGCGGATCAAATCGACACCCTCCTGGAGCGGTTTTATAGCTCCGATCATGAATCGTTGACCTCTCTGATCGGCGAGTTGGAAGACGACGCCGACCTTGAACAGGTCAAAGACCGCGGCGAATCGATCGACCTGGAGGCGTTGGTCCAGGCAGCGGAGTCCAACAAGGTCAAGCGTCTGCTCAACTTGGTGTTGATGCAGGCGATCAAAGACAAAGCCTCGGACGTCCACTTCGAGCCGTTCGAAGACGAGTTCAAGATGCGGTACCGGATCGACGGGACGCTTTACGAGATGGTCCCGCCCCCGGTCCACTTGGCGGTGCCGATTGTTAGCCGTATCAAGGTGATGGCCAATCTCGACATTGCCGAGCGTCGCCTGCCCCAGGACGGCCGGATCGAGCTGATCGTCAACAGCAACCCCGTGGACCTGCGTGTGTCGGTGCTGCCGACGATCTACGGCGAGTCGGTCGTGATGCGTGTGTTGGACCGTTCCAACGTGTCGCTGGACCTTGACAAGGTGGGCATGAGGCGTGACGACTTGAGCCTGTTCCGCCAACTGGTCAGTAAGCCCAACGGGATCGTCATCGTGACGGGCCCGACCGGCTCGGGCAAGACAACCACGCTCTACTCAGCCCTCAACGAGCTGAATAAAATCGATACGAAGATATTAACCGCGGAAGACCCCGTCGAGTACGACATCGACGGGCTGGTGCAGGTGCAGATCAACCCCGAGGTGGGCCTGACGTTCGCCTCAACGCTCCGCAGCTTCTTGCGGCAAGACCCCGACATCATCCTGGTCGGCGAGACCCGCGACCTAGAGACCGCTCGGATCGCCGTGCAGGCGTCGCTCACCGGGCACCTGGTTTTTACAACGCTGCACACCAACGACGCGCCCAGCTCCATCGCGAGGCTGCTGGACCTGGGGCTCGAGTCGTTTTTGGTCACCGCGACGATCGAGGGCGTGGTGGCTCAGCGCCTGGTCAGGAAAATCTGCGCCAAGTGCAAGGAGCAGTACCAGCCCACCGAGGAGCAGTTGATGGAACTGCAGCTTACCCCTGAGGACCTTCAGGGCCGGGCGGTCTACCACGGGCGGGGCTGCGAGTACTGCAACCACAGCGGCTACAAGGGCCGGCTCGGGCTGTTCGAGATTATGACGCTCGACGACGAGCTGCGGGAGCTGATCATGAAAAACACCTCGACCCAGTTGCTGCGTGCCCAGGCGCGCAAGCGGGGCATGCGCACGCTGCGGCACAGCGGGTTGCTGGCGATTTTTGACGGGCTGACCACGATCGACGAGGTCGTGCGTGAGACGCTGATGGAAGAAGCGTAAACATTGTTTGCCACGGGGCGGGTGGCTGACGCCCGGCCGCTTGTTGAGAGGTCACGGATGACGGGTTTGATTCCAACTTACGCCGCCGCGTGGGCAACGGGAGAAAGGCTCTGTGTGATGGGTTTGTCACGAGCGATGCGGGTTGATGGGGTCATTTCTTCCGGGGCATTGCGGGCGGCGTGGGCCGTGACGTTTTTAGGATCGCGGCTTCGGCTGCGGGGAGCGGGGCAACACCGGCCTGTGGTGGGCCGAATGAAATGAGACGCACGGGGCACGCCGTGGCGCGTGCTTGAGACGCATGGTTGACCAGTCCAGGAGCGAGTCATGCCGACGTACATTTACGAAGCGTTGAACAAGAAAGGCCAGCCCAGCAAGGGCGAGATGCAGGCGGGCAGCAGCGAGGAAGCGATCGCCAAGATCCGCGGCATCGGGCTGTTCCCCTCATCTGTCCGGGAGCAGAAGGTTCGCAAGGGCCGTGCCCGCGCGGGGGCGCCGGCCGCGGCGGCCGATGAGCCTAAAAAGAAATGGGGCGAGATCACAATCACGATCGGCGGGGTGAACACCAAGACGCTCACCGCGTTCACCCGCCAGTTCGCCACGCTCCAAAACGCGGGCCTGCCGATCCTCAAATCCCTGGGCATCCTCGAGAAGCAGCAGAGGCCGGGGCTTATGAAGAACGTGTTGCGGGGTGTTCACGAAGACGTGTCGGGCGGGATGACGCTGTCGGACGCGATGGCCAAGCACCCCAAGGCGTTCAGCAAGCTGTACACGAAGATGATCGCCGCCGGCGAAGTCGGCGGCGTGCTGGACCTTATCTTGCAGCGGCTGGCCGAGTTCCTCGAGAAGGCGGCCAAGCTCAAGCGCCGCGTGCTGGGGGCGATGATCTACCCCGCGGTGGTGTTGAGCGTGGCGGCGCTGATCGTGCTGGGCATCATGTACTTCATCGTGCCCAAGTTCGAGCAGATTTTTAAGGATTTCGAGACCAACCTGCCCTGGCTGACCGTCGCGCTGATCGACACGAGCAAGTGGCTTGGCGGTACGCTGTACGAGGGCCAGATCGTGCCGGGCGCGGTGATCATCTTGATGATCCCCTTCTTTGTCTTCGGTGCGATCAAGCTGGCGCGCAAGGCGACGACCGGGCGGTTGGTGCTGGACACGGTGGCTCTGAAGTCGCCGGTCTTCGGGGCGCTGATCGCCAAGAGCGCCATCGCGCGGTTCACACGGACCCTGGGGACGCTGATCGGGGCGGGCGTGCCCATCCTCGACGCGATCCTGATCACACGCGACACCACGAACAGCGAGGTGTATTACCGGGCGCTTAACCGCGTGCACGACTCGGTGCGCCAGGGCGAGAGCTTCGCCGAGCCGCTGCGCACATCCAAGACCTGCGACGAGGTAGTGGTGAACATGATCGACGTGGGCGAGCAGAGCGGTGACTTGGACAAGATGCTCTTGAGGGTCGCCGACAACCACGACGAGCAGGTGGACGCCACGGTGTCCAGCTTGGTGTCGCTGCTCGAGCCGATCATGGTCATGCTGCTGGGCGGGATAGTGGGCTTTATTGTTGTCGCCTTGTTTATGCCGCTGGTGTCGCTGATCCAGTCGGTGTCGATGCGGGGCGGTTAAATAGACGGGTTATCCGCAATGACAGGCAAACACTCACAACACGTATCGGCCCCGACGCCTCTTGGCGAGCGAGGCGCCGGCGCCAGGCGGTTAAGCCGGACGGGGGGCATGGGCGCGATCGAGTTGGTTGTGAGCATGGCGGTGGTGGGGGTCTTGCTGGGCGGGGTGGTCTTGGTCAGTGAGTCGCTGCGTGTGAGCACGTCCGACCAGCAGACGCGTCAGACGCTCCGCCGCCTGTCCATGGCGACGGACGCCTACCGCCGGGCGCACGGCGATTGGCCGCCTTGTTCGTCCACCGCCCGGTGCGTCGGGGCGTTGCTTGCCGACCCAGTGTCGGCGCCGATGGTCCGGTCGCTGCGGCTGAGCACCGACTCGCAAGGGGTGATCCACGTTCACGACGGGTACGGGCAGCCGATCCGCTGCATCAGCGGTGATAAGAGCCAGACCGCCAAGCCGGATTTCGTCTCGGCCGGGCCCGACGGGCGGTTCGGCGACCTGTCCTCTTCACGGGAAGACCAGTTCAACGCAGCCATGGACAACCTGTATAGCTCCGACCTGGAGGAGCCCACGCCATGAGACACACAACGCGACAACAGAATGGCAGCCGCTCTGCCCGCGCACGTCGGCAAGCCCGTGCCAAAGCGCGGCGTGGGTTTACGCTGACCGAGATCATGGTCACGATCAGCATCATCGCGATCCTCATGGCTGTGGGCGCCGCGGGCGTCTTGTCGGTCCAGGGTGTAGCCGCCAAAAACCAGACGCTCGCCACCATGGCCGCGCTCAAAGCCATCGCCGACGAGTACAAGCGGCAGGCCGGTGATCCCGTCAACGATTTAACGCCGCCACCCAACGAGCCGATCGACTGGAACATCTCCAAACCAAGAAACGCAACAGGCGCAGCCGGCTCGGCAGTGGTTAATGACTCCATCGAGCGGTTCGTGTGGGCGGTGGATCAAGACCCGCTGACCCGGAAGATGGTCTACGCGCTGGGGGCCGGTGTTTTTGTGGACGACAAAGCGGGCATCGACAATAAATTCGGCGACCGCGACGGCTTCAACGAGGTTGTCGACGGGTGGGGCAGGAGGTTGGATTATTTTCAATCCAATTCGTCTGGCCCAATCAGACCTCACGCCCGTCCTTTTTTTGTATCGGCTGGCCAAGACGGTGAGTGGGGCGACTACCGGTCCTCCGCCTCCACCGCCGCGCAAAAGCAAGCCAAAGACAACCTCTACAGCCCGGGAGTAAAGGTAGAGTAGCCATGAAGAACCACGCAAACATGACAACCAGACACCGCGGCATCACCCTGCCCGAGTTGATCGTGGTGATATCCGTGGCCATCGCGTTGCTGGCCGCGACGATCCCCAGCATCTCAGCGGTACGCAGGGCCATCCAAGACGAATCGGGGACCAACGCGATCACCGCGGCGGTCACCGCAGCGCGCTCGCACGTCGCCACCGGGCAAGCCAACTTGCAGGACATGGGCTCACTGACCGGCCCGTACGAAGGGATCACCTACCAGGGCGTGGCTGTGCTGTTCACGCCCGCCGGCGAGTTGCGCCTGGTGCAACACTTCCAGAAAGCGAAAGACAGCGACCCCAAGCTAATCGCCCCGAATTATAACGGGTATCGCGACATCCCCGACCAGGAATACATCGAACTTCCGTCGGACGTGGGCGTGGTGGGCATCGCCCGCGGCGCTAGCCTTTTCCTTTTCACCCCGCCGTTCGCGGTGCGGTATAACTCAGAGGGGAACTTGGTCGCGGGGATCACGGACGCAAATGCTCGTTTGGTCTACTACGACAGCGATCGGGACGGCGAGTTTGATGTCGCCGACGCCCGCACCAGCGGCTACAACCCAGACACCTTCGCCGCACTCGGAGGTGATGTGGACGGTATCTACACACTCCCCTTCGATCAGATCGAGACCGTCATCGGCGTGGTGACTTACTCGAAAAAAGACCTGTACGAAGCCGGAAAAAACCTCAATTCGACCACCAGCGGCCGCTTCCCCCTGAACAGCAACGCCGCGCAGTGGCTGCTTGACCCCGACGGCAACCCCGCCACCGACGACGGCCACGGCCAAGTTATGTTTTTCAGCCGCTACAGCGGCGCGCGATTGATGAGGTGACCCCGAATGCCACGCACGACGATCCATCCCGATCAACACCTTCGCGCCTCGGTGAGGCGGCGGGGCTTCTCCTTGATGGAGGTCGCCGCCGCGATGGGGGTCTTCGCGCTGGGGTTCGTGGCGATCGCGGCGATCTTCCCGATCGCCGCGATGATCCAGAAGCAGACCGCGCGCCAGTTCCTGGGCGCCGAAGCGGCCAACAACGTCGTGGCGATGATGGAGATGAGGAAGTTCACTACCGACTTTCTTGAGAACGGTGTCACTGGAAGTGCATTCACCGGGATCCCGGACGATAGCATGGATGTTTTTACAATTCTTCGGAACCTTGACCCGCCGGGCGTCTTGCGGGATCTGTCACCTCCGAACAGGATTTTCGAGCACTGGATGCTCGCCGACCGCAGCTTCCCGTCGGGGCCGCCATTCTTGGTAGAGCCGATACCGTCGATACCAGAGACAGAGGAATTGTATTTGCAGAGCCTGCGAAGCCGTGATGTCTACGCTGTGCCGCTGGTGCGTCGTGCCAAGCTGCCTACTTCCCCATCCGACTGGCAGGTGTTCGTGTTCATCCTCAAGCGGGACAGCGGCACTTACACGCGCGCGCCGTTCAGCGCTTTTTCCGGCTGGGCTAACTATGACGGGTACGATGTCTCCGACCCGTCGAATCCGGTCTGGCGAGTCCCCGGCGTGCGTGGCGTGTCGGTGGGGATGCCCGCGACCAACCGCTTTACCTTCTCCAACACCTGGGGCAGCGGTTTAGAGATCGACCGGGGCGACCTGGTGCTCGACAGCAACGGGAACATCCACACCGTGGAATCAGCCGACAACGGCGGGATATACGTGGTCGGCGACATCCCCGTGCCGATGGAGTGGAACGGGTCGGACCTCGTCGCCAACCCGCCCAGCGCGTTGTGGTACGGCCGGCGCTCGGGGCCGGAAATGGACAGCCCGACCATTCAGATCCTTGTCCTCGATGACGCCGTGGAGTAATCGCTGTGACCCGATGGAACCACTCATTCAGTTGCAGCCGCAACGCCCGGCCCGGGGCGCGGGGGTTCACCATCATCGAGTTGCTCATGGCCACGTTTATCATGGGCATCTTGATGTTCCTGATCAACCGCCTGTTCTTCGACACAGCCGGCGCGGTCAGCCACGGCATGGCCTTAAACCACATCCTCAGCGACAGC
Source organism: Phycisphaeraceae bacterium (assembly GCA_029260715.1). GTDB lineage: Bacteria > Planctomycetota > Phycisphaerae > Phycisphaerales > Phycisphaeraceae > OFTM12. Next base: position 60,411 of record JAJDCS010000014.1, read on the forward strand.
CAGACCGTCAGCGAACAGTTCCGCTCGGACGCAGACTACATGGTCGGCCCGTCCGATGGCGGGTTCCTGGTGATTATCAACCAGGTCATCCCCAACGTGACAATCCAGACGCAGAAAGGCCCGGTCACCCGCGACGTGCGCAGCGACCAACTCGTGTTCATCCGCAACGCGGAAGGCGTCGAGCCGTTGGCGCCTGGCTACACGACCGCTTTCAGCAACAGCACCGACGCGACGCACGCCAAGGTCTGGTACGGTCACGCGCTACGCACCGATCCGGGCGGCTCCGGACCGACTGTGGTTGGGCTGGGCGCTGTTAACGGTCCTAATGAGGTCGCGTCGAACTGGATTTTGGGGCGGCACGCGCTGTTCTTAGATGGAACGTTTAGCTCTTTGGGGTGGCCTCCATCCCCACCATCGATTCAAGTATTTGCAAGGGATGCGGCTTTTGATTCGCCAGTAAATTATGGCAACACGACGCCGCCTGTGGCCAATTCGCTGTATATGGGCCTCACCGATGTTTGCGCCGAGGTTCTGGAGGACATTAATGCCAAGTTGCTAGGCGCGACAGATTATAACGATCAGGCCTATCTCTACGCGTTTCCCGACACGCGCGTTTCCCCGGTGACAACCACACAGGAGCAGCGACTACGCGTCAATCCCAGACCCGCGGGCAACACCTTTGAGAGCTGGCGTATTGCGCAGATGCACCCTTATTTTGTAGAAAATGTCAGCGATTTTATTGTGGAGTTCGCTGCGGATACGGATCAAACGGGCGATATTGACTTTCACAGCGGCCAGGGCAGCGTCGTCTGGCGCAGCATCAACGACGTGCCCGGTTGGGCGGCGGGTTACAAGTCCAGTCCCAACTATGTGCTTCCCGGTGGCCTTGAAGCCCGTTTTACCTTCCGTCACGACGACCCAAACTACTGGCCGTACATGATCCGCATCCGCTACCGCGTGCACGATCCCAGGGGGCGGTTCACCGAGCGCGTGCGAGACGCGGGCAACAACGTCAACACCGAGCCGGGCATGTGGTTTGAGCAGGTGATCAAGGTAAACCGCCGGTAGCGGGGGGGATAGTGGGGGCCGAAGGAGCGAGCCATGAAGTGGACTATGTGTAACAAAACCGATCAACGCAACGGGCGTGAGTCAACCGCGAAACCGGGCACGGCTGTGGGTGTTGCCATGCGCCTCGCCGCGCCGCACCGCCGCAACCGCGGCACCGCGCTGATCCTTACGGTTGTGTCGCTGATGCTCATGGCTGTGCTGGGCATGGCCTACATCCAGTCCGCCCGCGCCAGCCGCCAAGCGAAACACAACGTGGCCACCAGCGGCAACCTGGATATGGTCGTCAAAGCGACGCTAACCCAGATCGGCAACGTCTTAAAGGAAGACCTGCTCGACAACGACGGCGATGAAGACGGCAGCGCTCGGTTTTTCAACGGGAACGTCCCTGACCTCGTAGATTTCGATAAACCCACGGACCCCGACGCGGGTGGCGGCGACGAGCCGTACGATTACCCCTGGACCAATGATCAGGTGGGGCGGACGGTTGTCTTGTACGACGGCACAGTTGTGCCGCACGATGACGCCGCCGCGGCCAAAGGCGGCCAGCAAGACGACGCTTGGCTGGCGGCCACCGCGCCGGTTATGTCAGACGCGACGGAAACCAACTGGACTTGGCCGCACATCACGAACCTCAATGGGATTTTTCTTACCAGTGTCCAAGACGGCAGCCTAACGAAACCCACGGAGGTCGTCGTTAATTACCAATCCGCTGACGAGAAAGACAGCGATGTTCGTTTCTTGACAAACGGTTCCAACAATACGCTGTTGGACAACGGCGACCTGGTCGACGCCGACGGCGACGGCATCGCCGACAGCCGCTGGACCTGGGCGCCAGTCCGCAAAGTCGGCGGTGTGGTGTACGTCATGGCTGTACGCATCATCGACAACAGCTCGCTGATCAACGCGAATGTCGCGCTGAGCACATTAGGTGATTATTCAGGGACATATAAATACGACGATTCCTCCAGCGGCGCAGACTCCCCACGCTGGTGGTCGCCGGCGGAATTGGACTTGGGGAATTTTGTTTATAGCCATGCGGGCGTTTCAACAACAATTACAAACGAACTTAAAGCCCTTCTGGATGAGCGCGTCGGCACCGATGCGCTACCCACACCGTGGGGGGAATCCAGCGGTCAGCGCCACCATTTCTGGCGAAACGGCCCGGCTATGTACGGCAACTTCGATTCAACCTACAAGCACCTGACCATCGACGATGAACTGGAGCTTCGCTACCGCAACGGGCTCAACGACGACGGCACTGTGAGCGGCCTTGAATCGGTGATGCCGGATTTTCTCCGCGGCAGCGCTACTGGCGAGTATCGATACTCAAATGTCCCCGGCGTGCCTGACGCCTCGACGGCTACTTCTGACGTTGATGCGTATTTCGAGAAGAACCCGCGTCTGTGGATGACCGCTGTTAGCGGTGCTGCGGTCTACGCGCCACCGTTCTCGGAGAACGGCGACGCGTCGTTGAGCCGGAAGACCGACTTGAATCAAGCAAACTTAACAACGCTCTCCAACGCTATACGCGACGTTCTTGACGCGGGTGCTGCGGCGTACCCCATCCCCGTCGCCTACGCGGATACAACCGAATTCGCCGACCAGTTCGCCGTGTGTATTAAGGATTACGCCGACACCGACAACAAGCTGACCGAGCACAACGGGCGATACGGCATGGAGGCGCTGCCGGCCATCGCCGAGGTGTATGCCCAAGGCCGGTACGTGGCGACGTCGGCGTCGGCCTTGGCGTCTCCGCCCGCAGCGGCAAACAGTTGGGACGTCGATTGGGATCGGGTGGGCATTGCCGGTTTTGCGATTGAAATCCGCAACCCGTTCCCCATGCCGATCAAGCTAACCGACGTGAATTTATGGGTGGGTGGAAGTGATTGGGGCTCACTGGACACGCTTGCCGGGCAGACGGAGCTAGATGTGGATGAGGTTTTGATCTTTTACCGCCATTCACGCGACACCAATTCAGGCGATGACAAGGTGGACTCGCTGTGGTCAAGCGGAAACATTACGCCCGTAGTGCTCACATCCCAAACCTGGCCGGACACAGATGGCGCGATCACCGTGGAGCTGCGCGTCAAAGACGACGGAGATAACGCCATGGTCAAGCCGTATGCCGCGGCGGAGTCTGAGGGCTTGCCTATCCAGAAGACGCTGACAGAGGTGAGCCCCGTCGATCCAGCCGGCACCGTTGACTATTGGCAGATCACCGCGATCGGCAACGGCAACGGCCTAAACACACTGACGATTAAACCTGATGAGTTTGTACCGGGCGGGAAAAACCCAAGCCCCGTTCCCGCGCCTGTTAGGAACGCAAGCTTCGTCGATCTTGGGGAGGCGATCAAGAGCAACGGCGCCGTTGATAAAATTAATTTAGCGACCAACCCCAGCCAGATCTTGATCAGCGATGAGGGCGACATCAACCAGGTCGGCGAGTTGGCGCACATCGCGATCATCGGGCCTGTGCCCGGCAGCAGTAAGACCGTGGCGGATGTGTGGGACACCGCATCCGATGTGAAAGCTTTTATGCTCGACTTCGGCACGAACGTTCTCGTTGACGTCGGCAAAGACGCCCTGGCGGTCCCGCACGCTGTGTTGATGCTCGACCGGTTCACCACGATGAGCCCAGCGGTCGACGGCAAGGACAACGACGGGGACGGCGTCAACGACAACCAAGAGGAGCAACTAATCCCCGGCACGATCAACCTGAACACGGTGCCGGGGATTGAAGCCGTGGACGAGAACAATGACACACACTTGCTCCAGCGTGTGTTGCCGATCCAAGACCGGATTGTTCGGAGGGATGTCATCAAAGCCATCCTCAACTACCGCGATAAAGCAGCGCCGTATCATCAGACAAGCACCCGCGACCGTAATAACCCAGGCATCGCGTATATCGGTGAACTGATGAAGTGTGTGGCTGCCACAAGCCAGTCAATTGACGTGTTGGCAAACGGCACGCTATACCCCGGCGACACTTCGATTCTTTCAGACGGCAGCGACTACGTCGTGGATTTCCTAAGCCCCGACAACGCCGCGGACGGCATCGCCGACGACCGCGAGGAAGAGGCCATGATCATGCGGTGGCTTGCACAGACCTGCTCCACGCGGAGCGATATCTTCACCGCCTACGTGGTGATCCAAGGCTTCCCAGCCGACGACTTCACAAAAGGGGCGGTCGAGTCGAGGCGGTTCTACGCGGTATTCGACCGCTCGCGGATCACAGGTAAGAACGACGTGGTGCGTGTGCTAGGCGTGCGCGAGCTGCATTAAACGTCGCCATAAGCTCACATATCCATATAGATAGCGCCTTTAGCCCCTTTCGCTGAGGCGGGTTGCCGCCCCTGCACCTCGGGTTTCACCATGAATATGGGGGATTCCACCAGGCGTTAGGCCATTTTCTCGGGGAATCCCCTGGCCGGGATTCAGAATCTGCCTGATTCACACTCAGCCTGCAGTCTTGTCTAATGTAACCCATGAGATGAAGACAGCGTATCGGTCACGCAAGGCCGACAGCCGTTTTTCCATAAGTTGTTAATACGAATGAAGAAATATGACGGGTGGTGGAAGGCTGATGGGAAGTCAATCGTGGAGAAGGGAAAGACAGAGAGTGGGGCCGGCGGGTGAAACCCCTTCCGGCTTCATGGCAAAAACAAGTGGTCAACGTCCACCGGGCCAGATTTCGTAAGCCTCTTCACAGGCGGCTCATATTGCTGTGCGTGAGCCGCCTGTACTTTTTTATTTTCAGGATGGGCAGGCCCCGTTTTTCGGTATAAACAGTTTAAATTAGGCAATTTGTGTGCAGTGGGCGCTTTGGCGGATTAATGAAAATAGGGGAATTAGTGGGCAGGTATCAAATATTTTGAGCCAAATACACAAAAAAGCATTGCTTGATTTCACTCAACGTATTATCATGGTACATTAAGAAGGTAGGATTCTAGAGAAATAGCGCGATATTACCTCCTGGGGGAGGAGAGATTAACCGTACTTTAGACCTACGTTACGATGGTTGATTGACTTTAGTGCGGTAGAATTGCACTTTTCGCAAGGTCGTAGTGAGGCACGAAGAAAGCTCTTTTGAAGCAATCCAAAAACCCATACCCAGCATGGAAGGGAACAACGATGAATAAGTGGTGCGCAATCGCGGTAGTAGCGATTTCAGCCTTTGCGGCGTCCGCCCAGGCCGAAGTGATCGTGCGTTTTATTGTCGATATCGATACAGATGCGAAGAGCTTTAACATTTTTGTCGAAGACCTCGCCCCTGTGGCTACCATGTCAGGCCAACTAGGCAACGGCGGCATCGCCGGGTTCTCGATTAGCTTCGATCAGAAAATCAACACCCGGAGCAGCATCCTGATTGAGTCTTTGGAACTGGGAAGGCTCAGTGGCCAAGTCTTTGTACCCGGCCAAGGTTTTGTGGATACGGGATTTGAATTAGACAGCACGAGCGATGGTCACGACCTGGACCCGAACGATCCAGGCATGGACGCACCGAATATGTTCGCGATACAACGCGACAGCCTGACGCTTTACCAGTTTGGTCAGATTGCGGGCGCGATCGACAACGACAACTTCGGGGCATTTCCCAATGACGGCCCGATTCCCTTCGGCCGGCCGGCCTTGGTTGGCAGCGGAACTTTTTCGAGTGCCTTGTCTGCCAGTGAGATAGTCGCACAATTTCCTGTAACCTCCATCGGGGCTACGGTTTTCAGCTTTGTTGGAGCGTCGGTGAGTGGGGACAACGTGGCCGATCTGACGGGTGATGAATTGGAGTTGGTGATCAACTCAAATGTCATACCCGAGCCGGCTTCGTTAGCCATGTTAGCCGTGGGTGCGGGCCTTGTGTTCACCGGGCGCAAGCGGGAAACCCTGTAGACTTGGCTGCGGATCACCGCACACAAGAACACGATTTTACAAGCCGCGGCACAACGCCGCGGTTTTTTTATGGCTTGGCCGGGGCGATGTGACGACTTGTCGGTGGGTAACGTTCTAATCCCCGGCCGTGTGGTTGTGCGACTGGGTGAGTGTCACGATATCGTTGTGGTAGGCTTCGATCGATTCGTGAGGGTTTTCGCCGTATTGATTGTTGAACCACTCGCCACAGAAATACCCGTCGAAGCCGAGGTCGAGTAGCCCTTGGAACATTTTTTGGATCGGCAGGTCTCCCTGCCCGATCGGCTTAACCACCACATTGTCGGGGCACTTGATCGCGTCGTGAAAGTGCGCGTGGCGGACCAAGCCGCGCAGGGCTTCAAAGGTTTTTTCCAGCGGCTCGCCGGTGCGGTAGGGGTTCATGTTGTCGTAGTTGATCCCCACGGCGGGGTGGTCGGCGATCCTCACCGCGGTGGCGGTGTCGGCTGCTTTGGAGAATAGCCCGTCCGTCTCGAGCCACAGTTCCACCCCGGCGTGCTGGGCCAGTTCCGCGGCTTGGTGCAGGTGCCAGGCTGTTTTTTCAATGGCGTCTTGCATCGGCAGGTCGCAGTCGCGGGGCGCGCCGAAAACCCTGATCGCCCGGCAGCCGATGTCGGCGGCCAACTCGATCCTGGCTTTGGCGTATTCAACCGCGTGGTCAGAGACAAACTGGATGCCGGTTGCCATGCAGCAGGGCTCAACGCCGGCGGCGCTGAATAGGTGGTGGAATTCCATGCGATCACGCCCGGGGGCGGCCACCTCGATTCCGTGGCTGTGGCCCGCGTCGACGCGGACCTCAACGCCTTGGTAGCCGTGCAACACCGCCGCGTCGATGATCCGGTCCAGGTGCCAGGCCGGGCAGGCGAAGGTGGTGAAGCAGGTCTTGGGGGCTGGTTTCGCGATCATGCAAAGGTTCTCGGACGTTGCGTGCGGCGTTGCCCGTCACACCGCTAGCAGCGGGGGCGGCGGTGCCGCTATAATCCCCTCACGTGTTGGCATGAACCCTCATCGACAGGAGCAAGGCGTTGCTGAAGCGGATCTGGTTCAACGGGCGGCTTGTTGAGCCTCAGGAGGCTGTGGTCAGTGTGTTTGATCACGGCTTGCTGTACGGGGACGGTGTGTTTGAGGGGATCCGCTGCTACAACGGCCGGGTGTTCAAGCTTGCCACGCACCTGCGGCGGTTGGATGAGTCGGCCCGCTCGATCCGGTTGAAAATCCCTTACGCGATAGACGCGCTGGCCCAAGCGGTGCGGCAGACCGTCGAGGCGAACGAGAAGCGGAACGGCTACATCCGCCTGTGTGTGACGCGCGGGGTCGGCACACTGGGGCTCAACCCGCTGACGTGCAAAGACGCCAGCGTGTTTGTCATTGTGGACGACATCGGGCTGTACGCTGAAGAGATGTACCGAGAGGGGATGCCGATCATCACCGCGTCGACGATCCGCAACCACCCGGCTGCGTTGTCGCCGCGCATCAAGAGCATGAACTACCTGAACAACATCTTGGCCAAGATGGAGGCGCTCGACGCCGGGGTGATGGAAGCGGTCATGCTCAACCACCAGGGGAACGTGGCTGAGTGCACGGGTGACAACATTTTCATCGTGCGTCGGCGTGGCGGCCTGGAAACGCCCAAGCCGGTGTTGATCACACCGCCGCTGCACGCGGGGGCGCTGGAGGGGGTGACCATGAACGTGGTGATCGACCTGGCGGTTGCCGCGGGCCTGGATGTTGATAGAGTCGATCTAACCCGTCACGACCTGTACACCGCCGACGAGATGTTCCTGACAGGCACCGCCGCGGAGGTCATCCCGGTCACACGCGTGGACGGGCGGGTCATCGGAAGCGGCCAGCCGGGGGCGTGGACACGCAAACTGATGAAAGCGTTTCACGACCTGGTCAGCCAAGACGCACCGGAAGACTAGCAGCCGCCCGCCCAGTTCTGGGCTGGCGACGCCGGTGGATGCCAGCGGTCCCAATCGCGACTGACACAGCCACCGTTCATGTGAGGCAAGGATGCAAGGCACAATCGCCAAGGAGCAACTGGCCTATCTGACCACGGACCTGCCGGGGATCGGCGGGGCGATCAAGCACCGCCCCGAAGACTTCCTCGTCGAAGAGCAGCCGCTGTACGAACCGACCGGCAGCGGCGAGCACTTGTTGATGTGCATCCAAAAGCAACTCCGCAGCACCAGCGACGTGGTGCGGCACCTTTCAAGTGTATTCCACGTCAGCAAGCGGGAGATCGGGTACGCGGGGTTGAAGGACAAGCACGCGGTTTCGACCCAGCACTTCACCGTGCGCCTGCCCGACCCCGGACGCGACAGCGAACTGCTCGACCAATTCAACCACACGCACTACAAGCTGCTGTGGGCCCAGCGCCACCTCAACAAGCTCAAGCGGGGACACCTGGCGGGTAACCGTTTTGTGATCAAGATCCGCGAGGTGGACCCCATGGCAGCGGTGGATGTCCGACGCGTTGTGGACCGCCTGGTGGCGCACGGCGTGCCCAACTACGTGGGCTATCAGCGGTTCGGGTATAGAGCGGTGAACCACAAGATCGGCAGGCTCCTGCTGTTGGGCAAGTGGCAAGAGATGCTCGACCTCATGCTGGGCCACCCACACGAATCGGACCACCTGCCCACTCGTGCCGCTCGTGAGGCTTATCTAAAAAAAGACTACGCAGCCGCGTTGGCGCAGTTGCCCCGTCACCTGCACCACGACCGCCAGGCGCTCGACGCCCTGCGCCAGGGCAAGACCCCACAAGACGCGGTCATGACCATCAGCACCCAGCAGCGCACTTTTTTCATTAGCGCGTTGCAGTCGGCGGTGTTCAACCGCGTGTTGCATCACCGCTTGACGGACCCGAGTTCGCCTGGGATCGATCGGCTGACGGAGGGCGACTTGGCGTGGAAGCACGATAAACGCGCGGTCTTCGCAGTGGACCACGCAACAGCGGAGTTGGAGAATCAGCCCGACCAGCGTGTCAAGCGGCTGGAGGTATCGCCATCGGGGCCCATGTGGGGCGCCGGCATGCTCAAGGCCGACGGGGTGGTTGGCCAGTGGGAGGAACAGGCTTTAATCCAAGAGGGGTTGGCCGAGTCCGACCTGCAAGGCGGCCCGCACGCCAAAGCCCCCGGCGACCGCAGGCCCATGCGCGTGGTCATGAAAAACCCCGACGTGTCGGGCGGTGTTGATGAGCATGGGCCTTATATCCGTTTGGCGTTCGATCTGCCCCGCGGCAGCTTCGCTACCACCGTGTTGCGTGAGATCACCAAGAACACACTAAACCACACACAAAACTACCATGCCCCCTCACCACAAGCCCCGGCTGCTGATTAGCGTGCGCACCGCTGCTGAGGCGGTCGAGGCATTGGCTGGCGGGGCGGACATTATTGATATCAAAGAACCGGCGAACGGCCCGCTGGGTCGAGCCGACGACGAGGTCTGGCGGCAGGTCGTTGAAACGGTCGGCTGTCGGGCGTCGGTTAGTGTCGCGCTTGGTGAGCTTGGGCAGGGGCCGCCGCCTCGGCTGCCTGAGAATATATGTGCGAAGTCTATAGAGACAAGTGAATCGGGTGCCACTGGCTGCTTGCCAGCCAGTGCGAATGCACCATCACGCCCGCACTGGCGGACCAGCCGCCAGTGGCACACCGCTTCTCACACATTTTCTGAGGGCATTGCTTTCGCCAAGGTCGGCTTGGCCGGGGCACCGCCCGATTGGGAACAGCGGCTATTAGATTATGCAAAGCGGTTGGGCGTGACGGGGTTTGTCCCGGTCGCCTACGCGGATGGCCGGTCGGTCGCGGCTCCGCCGGTGGAGTTGGTCTTGGCGTGGGCGTGTCGTTACCGCGCCGCCGCAGTGATGATCGACACAGCCAACAAGCGAGGCGGCGGCTTGTTTGATTGGGTTACTCCCGACATGGTCGCGGGGTGGATCGCCAAAGCCCGGCGGGCGGGTGTGGCGATCGCGCTAGCGGGGTCGTTGCGGGACGACCGCTTGGCTCAGGCGATTGCGTTGATGCCCGATATCGTGGGCGTGCGCGGCGCTGCTTGTCAGGGTGGCGATCGCATGGCGGGGGTAAACGCTCAAAGCGTACGCGGCTTGGCTAATCTGCTTGCAACACGCACCGCGACGGCGGCTGCGCACGCAGGTTGACCAACTCGACGCGCGCCAGAGAGGCCGCGGCCACCTGAAAATCACCGTCGATAATGCCTTGCTCGCACGCCTGGGCCAGGCTCGGTGTGCCTTTGGGTAGGGCGGATTTGAGCAGGACGAGGCGATCGGCGTGCAGGCGCGTGGCGATGTGCGCGGCGATCGAATCGCTGGTGAAGCTCCAGCGGTGGGGGGTGGTCACGCCTTGCCGGTGCTCGCTATCGAGCCAGGCCAGCGGATCGACCAAGGCCAACTCACCGGCTGCCCACGCGCCGGCACACTCGTCGGCGTTGGTCACGACGCGCGTGCGCCGCAGCACAGCCGCCATCATGTAGCAGTTGAGCTGCATCGCCCGGACCGCCAGCCAATGCCCCGCCTCCTCGCCGAGGGTGTGCTGTTGGTCGAATTGCCGCACGTGCTCGGCTGCGCGCCCGCCCCCGACGAGGAGCACGCCCTGATGGCTCATGTCAGACTCGCGGAACGCGTTGAATCGCGCTGGCAGTTCGGGCTGATCCAACAGGCTTCCGCCAAGCTTGACGACTTGTGGTTTAAACTGCGGCATGGGCGGTATCAACTATGTGGGTAGGAGCGGTCGCGAGTTTGGCCACAGCGTAGGCGCACGCCGCGATTGAAGCCGCTTCGCCGATAGCATCTGCGAGCAAGACACGCGGCACACCCGGCAAAGCGAACTTGGCGGCTTGTTGAGCAAGGAAGCTCCCGCTACCGGTGATCAGCACGCGGTCAATAGTGTCAGCGCTTGCGATCCGCTTGATGCTGTCGCCGATGCGTCGGCGCATCACACCCGCGAACACACCGGCTAATTCGCGTGCGTCCTGGGCCGTGAGCGTTTCCAAGTCGGCCCCGATCATGCGCACGATTCTCACCGCGGCGTGGGTGCGTGTCTCGGGTCGGCCGTCGGGGGTGTCCGTGCATGCTGGGTCTTCGGGGAGATCACCGGTCAGCAGGAACACATCCGCGGTGGACGCGAACCAGTCGGCCGTGATAGCGGTGTCGCGGCCACGCCAGGGAATCGTCGGCCCAAGCGTAGCCAACGGCGTGTGCCGGGCTCCAATATAGACCAACTCACCGGTGGCCAGGCGCTGCGTGTCGGTCAGTCCGTCGGAATCAACACAGCCGTTGTCTAGTCGGACAATGTCCGTGGTGGTAGAGCCGGTGTCGACCAGCAGCGTCAGCCCTTGGGGGTACAAACTTGCCGCGTAGGTGGCTAAGGCGTGCCAGTTGGCTGCGGCGACGTTGAGGGGCGTGCGACGCGCTTCATCGGGCGTGACGAATCGGCCTTGCGTCGACCACACGCCGATCGGCCTGCCATGGGCGATCATTTCAACGGCCGCCAACACGAGGCCCACGCCCTGACGCTTGGTCTCGAAACAATCGCACAACTCGGCGGTCATGGTGACAGCCAGTTGGTCGAACGCGCCCGCCAGCGCCGCGACGCTTGTGAGCTTCTCACATAACAGGCCGGGGTCTTCACACACCCGAAACGGCACCACCCACGCGCCGCCGCTGCCGTGCGCCGTTTTGATGTTCACGCCGCCGATGTCCAGCCCCAGCACGCTCACGGGTCTGTTTTCCCTTTAAGGATTTTGTGCAGCGGCAGGTGTATTTTCCCGAGCCTGCCGCCGTGGTCGCACGCGGTGATCGCGGTCACACCCTCGCCGCACGCAGCCGTGATGCCCACGCGCATGGCCTGCTCGACCGCTTGGCGCGTCAGCCCGTCAATCACAATCTCGTAGACACACTCAACCCCGTCGCGCAGCTTCGAGCGTACCTGTTCGCGTAGGGGGGGGCAGTACGACTCGTTGGTCGACGCGCCGACGTTGGGGGTTTTCGCGCCGACCTTTGACCCGCTGCGTACCACGCCGTTGGGGAACGGGGTGATCGCATCGGGCACGTGGGCGATCGCGTCAACGGCCCGGCACGCTGCCTGTAACGCCCTGGCCTGATCGCCGGCGCAGATCAAGAACTGCCCGCCACCCACAGCCGGAATCGCTCTAGCCGACGCCTCGACGACGAACCAGCCGTCCATGACCGGTATGCGCAAGCAGGTGCGCCCGTGTGTCTCTGCCCGCTGCTCAAAACCGTCGCCGAAAACACTGATATTTTCACCGATCGGTATTCGCTGTGTTTGTGTGGGCAACAGGTCGCGAGGCGTGCCGTCGAATAAAGCCGTGGTCGGGCAGGTCAGCACGCACTGGCCCACGCGGTTGGTCGCCGCTCGGGCCAGATCATCCACGGACCGTGTGAAGAACATCATGGCCACGCCCGCCCGGCGGTCGGGGGTTTGCGTGGCGTCGAGAACGCTGTCGATCCCCGCCTCCGCGTCGCAGCCGATGATCGACGCGCCGTACCCGGTCGCCTCCTGCGCCGCCGCCCGCGCCCACCGCCCGTCCACCGCCGTGACGATCAGCCGACACGCCCACATATCAAACGCCTCTGCGTAAGTGTCTTCGATAATTGTTCCGCGCAGTTCCATACAGGACATCCCGCTGCCAGGGGCTATAATTCACCCAATGTCAAGGCCGACCACCACCCAGCGTATGAGGATCGCCGCCATCCGCACACACACCAAATATATACTTTTTATGTGTTTACTGGTTGGCTCGGGCTGCTCGGGTCAGCCGGGCGTGCTTGAGATGATCACACCGTCCAGCCCCAGCCAGGTGGCGCGCGACGCGTTTAACCTCAACGACCCGGACCTGCGTCGTCGCAGCGTGGCTTTGCTAGCCGCGTCGAGCTTCGGCGGCGAAGCGCCGTATTTGCGTATGTACCGGCTGCTGCTGGACGACCCCGACCCCACGGTGCGCGCCGCGTGCATCAAAGCCATCGGCATGCACGGGACCATGCAAGACGTCAAGGTTTTCACCACCCACCTCGACGATGAAGACCGCTTCGTGCGATGGGAAGCCGCCAAAGCCCTACAAAAATTCCACGACCCGTCCGTCGCCGGCGAACTGATTCGCGTGCTGGGCAACGACGATGATTCGGACGTGCGCATGGCAGCCGCCTACGCCCTGGGCCAGTACCCTCAGCAGAGCGTGTTCCAAGCCCTCGTGGGCGCCCTCGACGACCGGTCATACAGCGTCGTCCAAACCAGCGGCCAATCGCTGCAAACACTCACCGGCTACGACTTCGGCTACGACGGCAGTCTCTGGATGATGTGGTCCAAAAAACATAGCGACAAGATTTTTGAACACAGCCAACCCTACACCTGGCAGCCGTACGTGAAGCCGCGTGGGCTGATCAACAAGATGATGTTTTGGAGCAAGCCTACAGGGCCACAGCCTCGGGCGCCGAAAGCAGAGGATGGGCAGGAGCAGGTGACGGGGTAGATAGTTTCGTAGAGTTGGGTGGCACTGGTCCGCCTTAGGCGGACCAGCCAGTGTGATATCGTCCGTGTATTCCACGGGCGGGCAAGCCACCAACGGCACCCGCACACGGTTGGGCATTAAATTGGCTAAGACAGTTGATCTTGCCTGCCTCAGGAGATTCGGATGGACCAAAATGATTGAAGAAAAATGTCTTGGTGAAGGTTGCTGTTGGTAGTACAATAATTACCAATACAACTTTGCCATTGTTGGCGGAGGTCATCTGGGAAATATCGGCCTATATATTCACAGCTTGAATAAGGTTAATTGCATGTGTATTAAGTTGATTCAATCAGCTGTAGTTGTGGTAATTGGAATAACAATACTCCTGTTGGAACAACAAGTCTACGCCTCACAGATCTATCCCGTGAACGGACATATAAAATCTGGAGGGGATATATTCATAGACGAACAGTTCATTTCAAGTGGCGAATTCACCACTGTCAATACTTTGTATGCCAGTATTTTTGATGACGGCTTTCATGATCCATTCATGGTAGAGGTGGATGGGGCAGGCATTGTTACCTCAAATGAGGTTAGCGTTACTATGAACGCTACCACTGACGGTCCAGGGGGTATGTTTTTTGCTATAGGCAAATACGAATTCGAGCTTGAATTTGACGTATTCACTACTGCTATTGCCTCGCTTGAGTGGCGATTATTAGAAGGATCATCAGTGGTGTCCTTGACTCACTCTTCAGGTGCAACACTCATTTTCGAGCATTCCAATTCAAGTATTGATCCCGTCATCAGTAACCATAGTTTTGACCCTCTTGTCGCGGGACGTTATACCCTTAAGGTATTCGGAGGGATTGAGCGTGCAGCGGGTACTGAAGTAGATTCTTCTGCAGAAGTGACGTTTACAGTTATACCTGAACCTGGCACATTGGCTTGTTTTAACTGTATTGCAGCAGTTTTACTATCGCGACGTCGCGTCGCATACTGATCCGTTACATTCATCCGCTAATTTTGACTACGCCGGGCGCCTTGGCTAACTCGTGTAGACGGGTGCCACGGCCAACTAGTGCCGTAGGGTGTGCTTCAGCACACCACTTTTGGAACACGGTTTTAATCGTGGTGTGCTGAAGCACACCCTACAAAAATTAACATCCAGGTAGGCCCGACAAGATTCCCCGACATACGGATGACGGGCTGCTTGTCAGCCAGTGTGATTGACTTTCCCCGCGACTGCGTACTCTACACTCACCGCGCCGCCCCATACTCATAAACCTCCGTCTCCGGATGAAAAGCCGCCCAGGCGAACCAGTAAGTGTGGATCACCTGCGCGTGGTCGGGGGCTTTGATGACACGCACCACACCACGGCCTTGATCGACTTGGAACCGCACCGCCTGACCGCCAATCGTGTCAACCACGTGCCCGCCGGGCGCTTTGGCTAGCTCGTGTAGTGGGTAGGCCCGTGTGACGCCGCCGATCTTCAATCCGATCACGGGTGTTCTTAGCTTGAACCGCCTGTCGACCGACGCCACGGGGAACGCCAGCCCGTCCGACTCGAAATACGACTCGTACGGGTTGCGGTGGTAGTTGCGGTCGTAGCCGGTGTTGAAGGACACAACCGTGGAATCGGGGTGGCGTGCCTTCCACGCTTTGAATGTGGTCAGTTCCCAGTTGTCCAGGTGCCGCAGCGCCCGCCCCGCGTGAGGCCCGCTGATCGCCGTGAATCCGACCTGCGACCACAGCGCCTGGTCCGTGCGGTCGTACAGCAACACGTTGGAGTTAGCCAACAACCCGCTGACGCCGAATTCGTACGTTTTCCCATCCAGCCGCCGGTCGACCACGCTCACCGAGTCGCACAGCGGGCAATACACCACCGCGATCGGCACGCCGGCGCTACCCAGCACGCCGCCCAGCCGGTCGTTGATCACCTCGTGCCAGTTGAGCACGTCGATGGGGTACGCCCTGGCTTGGCCGTTGACGGTGATGCCCACGACGCGATCGCCGGGGTCCAAAAACCGTGCCCGGCTCACCGGCACAGTCTCCGGCTCGACCAGCGCGGGGACCGCGTCCTTAGGCGGACCGCCGGACACGATCTGATCACGCGGGAACTTCAGGTTGTCCGTATTAAATAGCTCCAGCGGGGGCGGCTCAGACGCGGGCTGTGTCGTGGCGGGGCTCTCCGCGGCGCGTGCCGGTGGCGACGAAAAAATAAAATCCAGTGTTCCCGCGAAGCGATGTAGGCCCGCCACGCCCGTCACCAGAAACACAGCCACGACTACACCCAACCCAGCCGCGTTTATCATCCGGTATCGCATATCCATATCTCTTTGAGCATGTATCGGTCGTACGGGGGCAGGGGTTGGGTGGCGATTGGTGACACCGACGGAAAAACACGCTGTAAAATACTCCGCTACAAAGTCCAATCACCCAACCCACCGAGAACAGCGGTATATTCCCTATCGCCGGATTGTTTTGTAAGGCGTGCGTGTCGAGGCGGCGTCCGGCGTAGTGGTACAATTCCCCAACCGATTCTTATGGCGATCCAGCGAGTCTTTTTGGGATGGGACAGCCCCTGCCTGCCTAGCGCGGCGGAGTGGCTGACCGATCGCTACTGCGACGGGCGGGGGTGCGACCTGAGCGGCGTGTTGGCGGTGGTGCCGGGGCGGCGGTCGGGGCGACGCCTGTTGGAACTGCTCGTTGAGAAAAACCACGGCCGCGTGTTCGTCCCGCCCCTGATCAAAACAGCCGGTGAGCTGCCCGAACAGCTTTACAACTCAGACCCGCCGGCTGCCGATCCGCTGGGGGCGACGCTCGCGCGCGTGTGCGCCCTCCAACAAGCGGATCGCGACCTGCTTCAAACCGTGGTGCCGTACCCGCCGGCCGACGGCGATTGGTTAGCCTGGGTGCGGTTGGCAGACGACCTGGCACAGATCGACGAGCAGCTCGCCGCGGACGCCGTGCCGATTGACCAAGCCGTGTCCCGTTGCGAAACGGGCATCGACTCTTTCGCGGACCAGGCGCGCTGGCAAGCACTGGCAGCCCTACGCCAAGCCTACGAAGCCCAACTCGCACAACAAGGCTACCAAGACCGCCACACCGCCAGACACAGGGCAATGCAGAGCGAGCAGTGCAAGTGTGATTACGACGTTGTCCTCATCGCCACCGCCGATCTGCACCTGGTCACCCAGCGCATGCTCAAGCAGATCGACCATCGCTCGGTGACCTCGCTGATCCACGCGCCGCCCGACGAAGCCGATAGCTTCGACGAACTAGGCTGCCTACGCGTCGATCAATGGGCCGACCGTCCGCTGGACCTGGACGCACAGCTTGTGCGCGTCGCCGATCAGCCGCGCGATCAGGCCCAAGCGGTATTGCGTGTGTTGCGAGAGACCGCGGCCGGCCAATTCACCGCCGATCAGATCACCGTCGGCCTGGGCGACGAGGCCACCGGGTCCACCGTCCAGCGTGCGCTCGAGTTAGCCGGCGTGCCCGCCCGTTTGGCTGCGGACAAGCCGGTGACACAGACCCGCCCCGCGATGCTGCTCGCCGCCATGGGGGGCTACTTCAAACACGCCGATCAGCCCCGTCTTGCCGATTTCGCTACGCTGCTTCGTCACCCGGACTTCGAGGCGTACCTTGCACAACTAGAGAGCAAGGCTTCAATCGCGCACCAAGGCATCGCCGATTGGCTCTCGCTCGTGGACCGTTACGCCACGGACCACCTCCAGTCCCGCATGGCCGAGCCTTGGCTTGGCGAACCGGAGCGTCGAGCCCGCTTGAAGGCGGTGCATGATCGCGTTCAAAAATGGATCAGCCCCTTGGCCGGGCCGCCGCAGCCGCTGCCGACTTGGAGCGGGCCTATTGGGCAGGCTTTGAGTGAGGTCTACGGGCAAATCGAGTTGACTCGTCACAACAGCCGGCACGCCCAGCTTATCCGCGCCCTGCAGGCGATCGGCCAAGCCTTACGCGAGCAAGCCAAGCTCGACCCCCAACACCCCGTGACGCCCCGCCTGACCGGGGCCGAGGCGATCTCGCTAACACTTGCTCGGCTCGCCGGCCAGCAGGTTCCGTCGGAAGGCGGGCAGCCGGCGGTGGAGCTACTCGGTTGGCTGGAGTTGCAGCTCGACGACGCGCCGGTGCTCGTAATCACGGGCATGAACGAAGGGCTCATCCCACGCAGCGCCAACGCCGACGCGTTCTTGCCCGACCACACCCGCCGTGTGCTGGGGATTGAGGACAACCGCCACCGCTACGCGCGTGACAAGATGATGCTCACGGCCATCCTACGCAGCCGTGCGCACGTCGTGCTCATCGCGGGGCGCCGCGCCGCCGACGGCAACCCGTTATCCCCCAGCCGTCTGCTCGTCGCGGGCGACGCCGATCAAGCAGTCGCCATGATCGAACGCTTCTATAGCGATGATGCGGGCGCTGCCCAGCGTCGTCCGCAACTGGCGGGCGCGGCGTCGGCGCGGTGGTCGGTTCCGCCGCCACTGCCGCCACGCGAGCCGATCAACGAACTGTCCGTCACGGCGTTCGGCGATTACCTGGCCTGCCCGTATCGCTTCTACCTCAAGCACGTGTTGAAGCTGGCCGTGCGGGACGACCAAGCGGTCGAGATGGATGGGCGCTTGTTCGGCACACTGGCACACGAGGCGCTCGGCGCATTTGGTCGCAGTGACGTGGCTCATTCCACCGACGCCAAAGCCATCGAGCGGTACCTCTTTGAGCAGCTAGACGAGCTTGCAGCTGAGCGATTCGGCTCGCACAGCCCCGCGAGCGTGCGCATCCAGTGCGGGCTATTGCGCGGGCGGTTGACCGCCTTCGCCCACTGGCAAGCGGGACAGGCCCAAGAAGGCTGGCGCATCGTGCGTGAGCACGTGGAAAAAAAGCTTGAGCACGCGATGGACATCGACGGCTGGCCGTTCACCATCAAGGGCAGGATCGACCGTATCGACCGCCACCCCGAGCGCGGCTACCGCATCCTGGATTACAAGACGGGTGATTCAGCTAAGACACCGGATCAATCGCACCGCATAGGGCCAAAAAAGAAAAAGCAATGGACCAACCTCCAACTGCCGCTGTACCTCAAGCTGGCGGCGAGCGTGGGGATCGAAGGCGGCGTGGCGCTAGGGTTCGTGCAGTTGCCAAAAGACGCGCCGCGTTTCGACAAGGCGGATTGGTCGGACGCCGACCTTCAAGACGCGTTTGAGCAAGCGACGCGCGTCATCCGCAACATCCGCGAGGGTGTCTTCTGGCCGCCCGCCGACCCGCCGCCGAGGTTCGCCGAAGATTTCGCCCCCATCTGCATGGACGGCTGCTTCGAGAGGCCGACGGTGTTGGGGCAAGGGGGGCGGTCGTGAGCACTACCACCGAGCACTCCGCGGAGCATAGCGAGCAGCCGTGGCCCCACGCCTTGGTACGCGCCTCAGCAGGTACGGGCAAGACGTACGACCTATCCACACGGTATTTGAAGCTGTTGTGTGGTGGAGCGGCTCCCGGCACGATCCTCGCTACCACGTTCACGCGCAAAGCCGCCGGCGAGATCCTCGAACGCGTGCTCTTGCGTCTGTGCGGAGCCGCCCATAGCAACAAAATAGCCCGTCAAGCATTCGTCTCGCTGTGCTGCTCATTGCACCGCGTGTCGATCTGCACGCTCGATAGCTTCTTCCACCGCATGGCTGTGTGCTACCGCCACGAGCTGGCCCTGCCGCTGCGGTTCACGATCGTCGGCGAAGACGACCCGCAGGTTGCCCAGCTCCGCCGTCAAGCCGTGGACGCGATGCTCGCACAGGCTGTGCCCGATGACCAAGACTGGCAAACCCTTGTTGGCCTCATCCGCCGCATGAACCACGGGGACCACCCGCGCAGCGTCGCCGAATCCCTTGAAACGCTTTTCAGCGGCGGCCTCTACAAGACCTTCCGCCTGCACCCCCAGCGGGAATTGTGGTCCAAGCTCAAGGCGCCCCAAGCGCCGCTGGATAGGCCCGCTTTAGCCGAGGCGATCAACGAGTTACGCGATTTAGCGGATGTATTGCCTCAAGATAAACGCTGGTTCACAGCCTGGAAGAAAAGCAGGCAGGCCGCTGAGCAGCGTGACTGGAAAACCTTTCTCGGCTCTGGCCTACCGAAAAAACTCCAGCAAGGCGAAGGGGAATATTATGGCAAACCCATTGAAGGCTGGGTACTGGATGCTTACCAGCCGCTCATCTACCACGCCGAGGCCGCAATAATCGACCAGCTCGCCCAGCGCACCCAAGCCACGCACAGCCTGCTTGAGCGGTTCGACGAACACTTCAATCATCTGCGCCACGAGCAAGGCGTGCTGCTGTACGACGACATCCCGCTGTTTCTCGAACGCCTGTCCGAGTCAGACGGCGTCGATTTAGCCGACCTGTACTACCGCCTCGACGCAGCCGTCACGCACCTGCTGCTCGACGAGTTCCAAGACACCAGCCTGGGGCAGTGGCGGCTGCTTGGGCCGTTCGCCCATGAGGTGTGTTCACACAGCGACGGCTCGCACACGTTCTATTGCGTGGGCGACGTGAAGCAGGCGATCTACGGCTGGCGGGGCGGGTGCGCCGAGCTATTCGACCAAATCGAAAACGAGTTGCACCTGCCAGCCGAGGCGCTGTCCACCAAGAGCGCCAGCTACCGCTCGTCGCAGGTGGTGCTCGACGCGGTCAACCGAGTGTTTGAGACGCTACCTGGCAACGAAGCTTTGGAGAAAGCGAACACACTAGGCTTAAGCGGGGCGGTGTCGGATTGGCTCAAGGGCTTTGAGCCGCACACGACGCACCTTGTTGAACAAAAGGGCTATGTGGAACTGGTCACCTCACTGCCCCTGGCACCAGGCGATGACGCACCGGGATCATACGAAGAAGAGGGCGATGACGCGGACGGCGCAGCGTCCACCACCGCCACGCGACACGAGCAATACACAGCCGATTATGTAGCCAAGCTCCACGCCGCCGCGCCTGGGCGTAGCATCGGTGTGCTGGTCAACAAAAACGAGACGGTTGTGAAGCTGCTGGGCCTACTGCGCAAGCACAACCTGCCCGCCAGCGGCGAGGGCGGCAGCCCCATCAACGACGACCCAGCCGTGGAGGTCATCCTGTCAGCCCTGACGCTCGCCGACCACCCCAGCCACACCGTCGCCGCGTTTCACACGGCTCACTCACCGTTGGCCCAAACACTTGGCCTGCGGTGGGGCGATCCGCCCAGCGTAAACCGCGCCGGCCGCAAGGTGCGCCAGGCGTTACTGAACCAGGGCTACGCCGACTTGATTACCCAGTGGTCTAAGCAGCTTGCGCCGTTGTGTAGCGAACGCGGTGTGCGTCGGCTTGAGCAGTTGATCGAGCTAGCCGATCAGCACGACCGCCAAGCCACGCTGCGCCCGGGCGACTTCGTCCGGTGGGTCAACGCCGTTAAGGTCGAAGACCCCACCGCCGCGCCGATCCGTGTGATGACCATCAACAAAGCCAAGGGCCTGGAGTTCGACGCGGTGGTGCTGCCGGAATTGGATCGGGTCATGCTCACAGCCAACGGCGGCAACACCCAGCAAGCATGGGTCCACCGCGAAGGCACGCTGTTGGGCGTTGCAATAGGTGTATACCGGGCGGCTGACAAGACCACCTGTCAACTGGCCCCCGAACTGGAAGAAGCCCAACAGCAGCACCAATACAGCCAACTACTCGACGACCTGTCCAAGCTGTACGTCGCCATGACCCGCGCCAGACACGCGCTGCACATGGTCATCCCACCCTTGCAGCGGACATCGAAAGGCAAGACCTCCGCCCGAGGCTGGACCAGCCCCTCATTCGCCGCCATCCTCCGCCGTGCCCTATCCACCTTTGGCGAAGACGAAAGCCCCGACGGCGAGCAAACCCTTTACACCCACGGCCAACCCGATTGGCACCGACACACCGAAACGCCCCAACCCGACGCGCGAACCGTTCAAGCGCCACCGACTCCCATCCAGATCGCCTTGCGTCAAACCGAACAACCGCTGCCCGCCCGGTCCTGGCCGCGGGTCACGCCGTCTTCGTTGGAATCCGATAGCCGTGTCAAAGCGGCGGACTTGCTGGCTATTGAGCAAAGCCCCGCCTTGCAACGCGGCAGCGTGATCCACGCGTGGCTAGCGCAAATCGAATGGCTCGATCCCCGCGACCCGCGTCTTGATATCGCTGACAACGACCTGCTAGCGATCGCCCAACAAGAGGCGCCCGACCAGGACAAAGCCTGGGCCGTCGCCCGGCTTGAAGAGTTCAAGCGGTTGTTAAGCCAGTCAGGCGTGGTCGGGGCGTTGTCGCTACCCGCCGTGACAGGCTCGGACACAGCCAAACCCGTGCT
Organism: Phycisphaeraceae bacterium; assembly: GCA_029260715.1. GTDB lineage: Bacteria > Planctomycetota > Phycisphaerae > Phycisphaerales > Phycisphaeraceae > OFTM12. The sequence goes on from JAJDCS010000014.1 coordinate 82,243, forward strand.
CTGGCGCGAGCGTGCCTTTGCCGTGCGCGTGGGTGATCGTCTGTTACAGGGCAAGTTCGACCGTGTGGTGGTCCACTATCAAAACGGCAAGCCCGCCCGCGCCGAGTTGATCGATTTCAAGACCGACCGGGTCACCCCTAACACCCCGGAAACGCTCGACGACGTTGTCGGGCGGTACCGCCAGCAGGTCGAAGCCTACCGTGCGGCGTTGTCAGCCATGCTCGGGTTGCCACACGAGGCGATCCACGCCAGCCTGCTGTTTGTGCATTCGGGGCTTACCGTTGACATAACGCCGCAACCGCGGGCCTAACCCCGATACTCCACAAAAACCGCCATTGCGCGTATGCTATAGGCATGGAACTCAACGACCGCATCGCGCAGTGGGAGAAGATGACCCAGGAGGCCCCGGACGACATGGCCTGGTTCAGCCTAGGCAGTGCCTACAAGGAGGCTGAGCGGCTAGACGACGCGGACCGGGCGCTAGCCAAGGCGATTGAGATGAACCCCGGCCTATCACGGGCTTATCAGCTCCGCGGGCAGGTGCTGATCGAGCTTGGCAGGGACGACGAGGCGGGGGGGGTGCTCACCGAGGGGTACACCGTCGCCACAAAGCGCGGCGACGCCATGCCCCAACGCGCCATCGCCTCGCTATTGGAAAAGAAGCTCAACCGACCGCTGCCCGAGGTGGCAGCCGCCAGCGAGCCGGCCGCACCGCTTTCGGGTGACACCGTCATGGACCGCCGCACCGGCCAGCCCGGCTCGCGCATGGCAGACCCACCGATGCGAGGCCCCCTGGGCAAGTTCATCCAGGACCACTACAGCCAAGAGACCTGGCGCCAGTGGATCGGCCAAGGCACTAAGGTCATCAACGAGCTTCGCCTGGATTTTTCGCTCGCCGAGCACCGCAAAGTCTACGACCAGCACATGATGGAGTGGCTTGGCGTCAGCGACCAGGAGGTCGAAGCCTACGCCGCCCAGGCCGGATCACCCGCCTCGGGCTGACCCTGTGACCGATGCCCGGCTTGGGGGGGTATCACCCGATCGCGGCGGCAACCTATTGCCAGCAGTGCGGTTTCATACTATCTTAATAGTCTTGCCGAAAATGGGCCTATCCTAGAACGCGCACCGCTTCAAAGAGACCACAACGATGATGCAATCCCCTTCGAACTCAGTGATATTGGACGACAACGATGTCCGCGACACCGCCACCGCCCAGAAATACCTCGACGCCGGCCTAAAAGCCGAGCAAGAGGGCAACCGCTACGGGGCGGTCGAAGCCTACGAAGCCGCGTACACCGCAGACCCGGATCACCCCGACGTCTGCTTCCGCCTGGCGTACAACCTGGACCTGTTCGGCGAAGAGGATGAAGCGATCCACCTCTACGAACAGTGTGCCCAGATGAAGTGCCCGCCGCTGTCTGCTTTGATGAACCTGGCTGTGCTCTACGAAGACCGCGGCCTGTACGCCAAAGCCGAGCGCTGCGTGCGCCAGGTTTTGTCGACCGACCCCAACCACCCCCGGGCCTGCCTGTATATCAAGGACATCATGGCCAGTAAGGCGATGGTGATCGACGACGACCTAGAGACCCGCGCCGAGAAGCACTCAGCCATGCTCGACACCCCGGTGACGGACTTCGATCTGTCGGTCCGTGCCCGCAACTGCCTGCGCAAGATGAACATCCGCACGCTGGGCGACCTGCTCCGCGTTACCGAGGCCGAGCTACGCAGCTACAAGAATTTCGGTGAGTCGAGCCTCGACGAGATCAAAGCCATGCTCGCCCAACGCGGCATGCGCCTGGGCCAGGCCGTGGAGGAGCAGCGGTCGGCTGTGAAGCAGGAAGTCTACGACCAGTTGATGAACACCTCCGGCTCCGACGACGAGACGCTCGCCCGCCCCGTCAACGAGCTGAATCTTTCGGTGCGTGCCCGCAAGGCGCTGGCCCTACTCAATATCCAATCCATCGGCGACCTGTGCCTCCGCACGGAGGCCGAGTTGATGGGCGTGAAAAACTTCGGCATGACAAGCCTGGTTGAGATCAAAGAAAAGCTGACCGAAGCGGGCTTGTCGCTGCGCTCGCTTGAAGAGTAACCGGCGGTTTCGGCTGGCACGCGGCCCCCGTCTCATCTTTGCTAATCACGCTCTCCCCTGACGGCTTCAGCCACTTGCGCGTTATCGCGCAGGTGTTCGATATTGAACCCGCCCACCACCAGGCTCGCCACACCCGGGTTTCCCAGCACAAACCGGATCGCGTCGGCCGGGTCGAGCGTGCCCGACGCTAGCCCCTTTTTCACCACAACACCCACATTTTTCTCCGTGGCTTCTTGGATCACGCTTTCGTGCTCGCGGTCGTCCAGGTGGTACTGAACCATCACCACGTCCGCCCAACTCAATGCAGCGGCGGTGCCCTCGGGCGTCTTGCCCGACATGCCGATAGCCCGGACATAGCCTTCACTGCGCAGGGCATGGAGCGTGGATACCGCGTCGGTCTGGTTGAGGATATTCAGATCATCGCCGTTGGAGTGGATCAAAACGATATCAAGCGCGTCGGTGCGCAGGCGTTGGAGGCTACGCACGACGCTGGCGCGCACGGCCTTGGCGGAGTAGTCGTACGTGGAGCGGCCGCCCTCGAATGTCTCGCCGATTTTCGTAGACAGCACATACTCATTGCGGCGGTGGGCGACGGCGCTACCGATGCGTTCCTCGCTTAGCCCGTACGCCGGGGCCGTGTCGATGTAGTTGATCCCAAGGTCCAACACGGCGTTGAGCAGTCGCCCCACCTGGTCGGGGTCGGGCAGGTCGTAGCCGCTGGGGTATTTAATCCCCGTGTTGCGGCCGATCTTGAACGCGCCGAACCCGATCGGAGTGACGGAAAAACCAGTCTTGCCTAGTCGTTGTCGAACCATTGGTCAGCGGTCTCCCAGGGTGGCGGTGCGACGCCGGGTCGTGGCCAGCGATCGGCGGCTATAGGTTGGTCGGGTGTTTGCGGTGTCGGTGACGGCAACAGCGCCGCGATGCGCTCAACCAAAGCCGGCACCAAGGCCAGCTTCGTCGGCCACGCCGTGATCACGTTCCCTTCGTGCAGCACCTGCGCCGCATCGGGGCGCACACCGCTGTGGGTGGCCGCTTCGGCGCGGTCAACGCGGTAAGTCGCCCACTGGCAGGCGCCCGTGTCGAGCTTGCCCAGCGCCGCGGCGAGTTGGGCTTGTGTGTGCGTGATGAGTTGTTGGGGCGTCATGTTCACACCGTCTTCAGCGACCTGCCCGCCGATCTGCCAGACGGTGCGCCCGCCCGAGTCGGTGTCGCTGGTAATGGTCACGCTCGTGCGGCTGCCGTCGATGCAGTGCCCGTTGAACGGCTCCAGCTCACCCCGGGCCATGACCATGTGCAGCGGGCGGCGTTGCATGGCCTGCGGCGACAGCCCTGCGCGTTGACGCAGTTCGGCGTTGCCTTGCCCGGCGGTGAAGACCACCACGGCGGGACGCAGTTCCATCGGATCACCACCGCTTATGTCACTCAGACGCACCGTTTGCACTTGGCCGGGGCTGGCGGTTTCCAGAGCCAAGCCGCGTTCGGTGTCGATTCTTAAAATTTGCCCTTCGTGCTGTTGGGCTAACGATTGAATAAAGCTCACCGGGCTGATGACCTGCTCATCAAGTTTGTACACCTTGCCGGCGCAGGCTTGCAGCGGCTGGGGCCAGTCTCGCTTGTCTAGCGGCGTGGGCTTAACCGCGAGCATTGACTTGGCGCCCAGCATGCCGGCTATGGACGTGATCGACCGCGTGTGCCAGAGGTAAACATACGGCGAACGCACCTTGGTGGCGGTGAGGTCGGGCGGTTGTTGGCCTTCAATGCAGCGCCGCCAGATGCCGGGCATGGCTTTGATCGCGTCGGCGGATGGCGTGAACAGGCCTTTGAGGGTGTATTTCAATCCGCCGTGGATAATGCCCTGCGAGGCGACGGTCTGCCCACTGCCCATGGCGTGGGCTTCTAAGAGCAATGCGCGGTAGCCCCTGCGGTGTAGGTCGTCGAGCAGCCACAGCCCCGCGGCGCCCGCCCCGAAGATCAATACGTCGAGCTTGATGGTTGCCGAGTTGGGCATGGACAGATGTTCAGTGCTGCCGGGTCGCGGGTCAAGCCGTGCGCTGCGTGTCGGTGGTGGTGTGTCAGCCGTGGTTACTGGGCTGGGATGAACTGAGGTGGGATATCAAGCACCTGCCCGACGGTCAGCCGATCAGGGTCCGGGCCGATCAGGTCACGGTTGTGATCGTAAATGGCACGCCACAAGCTTGAGTCGTGGTAATACTGCTTGGCGATGCTCGATAACGAATCATCCGGACGCACTTTGTGTGTGACCTGCGACCCTTGATCAGCAAGCGGCGGCGATTCGCCCGCGGGTTCGAGGATGTCTTCGGGTGCGGGCAGCCGTATCGTCTGGCCGATCTGGAGACGCTTGGGGTCCACAAACGGGTTGGCGATGGCGATGTCCAGCCAGTACGCCTCCGAGCCGTAGAGCTTCACGGCGATGGTCGTGAACGTGTCGCCGGGCTGGATCGCGTACGTCTTAGGGAAGTCGCCACGGATTTTGATCCGTGGGTGGCGCACCGGGTCTTCTTTTTGTGGCGTCACTCGATCAGTCATATTTTCCTTGAGCGCTCTTGTGTCGCCAAGCGTGTCGCCCGCAAGCACCACACCGCTTGGGTTGTCTGATGACGGAGTCGGCTCGGGCGGCGGTGCGGTGTTTGTAATCAGCGTGCGCGTCCGGGTCGGTAGCGCCGTCTCCGTGTCGGCTTTGTCTGGCTCAGGCGATATCACGGCAACACTAGGAGCCGCAGTGACTGGTGTGTCAACCACCGGCGGAGGCGCGGCCGCGACATCGGGCTTGATCGGGTTGTCTAGCTTTTGCGGTTGTTGAGCCGGGCTAGGTACGGGCTCAGCCACGGGCGCAGCGGCTGTCTTGGGCAAAGGCTTGGCGTCATCGGGGGTTTGATCGATCGTATCGATGTGCCCGCGGATGCGCGACATCAGGTCGCCGATGCCGACACGCTCGTCGTCTGGATTAACGGTGCGGTTGGGCTTTTGTCGTGGGGTGTCTTTGCTGGAGGCTGAGACCGCCGGCACGGATTCATCCGAGCCGTTGGACTGGATCATGTGGTAAGCCACGACCGCACCGCCGAACAGGGCCGCGAGAAGCGTGGCTATTTTGATAGGTTTGCTCATGGTCTACAGCCTTGGGAGACACCGGCGTGAGGCAGTGATGTGCCTTAGTTTACCGCCCATTGATATGTTCGGCTATATCCGGCTGCGAAGCTAGACCCGCTGCCTGCGACCCGAAGCGCTGCTCAGCCACAGCCGTTTGAGTTTGGCTTTACACGCAGCGGGGTTTTAGACTGTGGGGATGGCTAAGATGTCCGTGGTGATCTGCTGTGCGAACGCCGCCGATACGCTTGAGCGGGCGTGCCGCTCCGCAAAGTGGGCCGACGAATTGGTCGTCGTGGATTCAGGCTCCAACGACGCCACCGGTCAGATCGCTCAAGACTTGGCAGACCGCTATGTCCAGGAGCCCTGGCGCGGCTACACACAACAAAAGAAATTCGGTGCCCAGCAGTGCAGCCACGACTGGGTGTTCGTGCTCGACGGCGACGAGGCGTTCTCTCCGCAGCTCGTCGAGCAATTACGCGGGTTGACAGACGCGGACCTGGACCGGCGCGATGTCTTTATGGTCAGGCGGCGCAACTATGTCATGGGGCGGGCGGTGCGGGCTTGGTGGCCGGATTGGCAGTCAAGGCTGATCCACCGGGGACGCTGCATCTGGCCCGAAGAGGCCTTGCACGAAACCCGCCTACCGTCACACCCGTCGCGTCAGGGACGGCTCAACGGCTGGATAGAGCACAAAGAGCATAGCCAAGCAGGGTTTAACGATTATTTCAGCGGCCGCCGTCTGGACGAGCGGCTAATTATGGTGGCCCAACAAATGCATGATCGCGGTAAGCGGTGTAAATGGACGGATTTAGTGTTTCGGCCCTGGCTGGCGTTCCTCAAGTTTTACGTGGTGAAACGCGGGTTTCTCGAAGGCGTATTCGGCTTGCTGATGGCCCAAAAAGCGGCTGTCAGCACACAGCTTAAGTACGCTGCCCTGTGGGCGGTTCAGCAGCAATCGTGCGTGGGGCCCACCTCAGACACGGATCGGGTTGCCCCAGGCCAGGCCGCTCAGCCAAGCACGGAGCCATCAAAAAAGTAAAAAATCTGATGCGGATTGGCTTTGTAGCCGATAAGAATATATAAAAACTACTCTTATGATTTTCCTTGACACATTGGCGAACCAATTTTACAGTTCAAACAGGTACCGAAACAACCCATAGAGGAGGCCTTGGTGTGGATACACAGGAATCACGCCTTTCGATTGCGGATGATAACGGGGTCACACGCGTGGAGTTTCTTGATCGAAACATCCTCGAGGAGGCCTACATCCAGACCATCGGCACGGAGATCGGCCAACTGATTGACAAGTCGGCCAACCCCAAGATCCTGATCTCATTCAGGAACGTCGAGCATCTTTCTTCAGCGGCGTTGGGGACATTGATCACCATCAACAATAAGATCAAGGAAAAGGGCGGTCAGTTGAGGCTCTCGGACATCGACGCCCGGGTGTACGAAATATTCCTGATCACAAAGCTGAATATGCTATTCCAGATCCACGACAACACCGAACTGGCCATGGCGAGCTTTCAATAAGCGATCCCGGCGGGGCGTTAGGGGGCGGTGTTGTGGTCGGAGAGTCGCGGAGACTTCCAATGGGGCTTTCACCTAGCAAGAGGCTGGTATTCCCAAACAAACCCGGTGAGATCCCCAAAGTGATGCGGACGATCTTGGCTGATATCGAGGCCGGCGGCTTCAGTTCCGACGTGGCGTTTGCCATCCGGCTGTCGCTCGACGAGGCGCTGAGCAATGCCGTGCGACACGGCAACTGCGGCGACCCAACCAAACGCGTGATTGTCGACTACACCATCACCGACGAGGCTTTCCAAGTATCGGTCACCGACGAGGGGTGCGGGTTTGTCCCCGAGCAAGTCCCCGACCCGACGGATCAAAAAAACCTGGAGAGGCCTTGCGGACGCGGCGTGATGCTCATGAAAGCCTACATGAGCCACGTCAGCTACAACGAGCAGGGCAATTGCGTGACCCTCATCAAGAACCGCGATTGCCCGCTGCCCGCACGCGCCAAATAATGACGCCACAAGCCTTTTACCATCACGGTGTTTGGCGGTGGTCAGCGGCGGGCCTACACTATAACGAGCCCCACAGTGACAAGCCGGTGAACCGGAGAGCTTTGGGGTTACCCGAAGCAGAGGACTAGAGGAACACCAAGAAGACCAACGGCTGGCAAACCAGCGGATCACAATGAGCCATCTCTATTCAGCGCCCAGCACCCCATCGCCCATTAATGAAATAGGCGGCGATACCGACTCAGCTGAGAACCTAAACAGCGATACCGGCGACAGCGGCGCCTCAGACGACCAGCCCGATGAACGCACCGGCCTACGCGTCGAGATTACGCATCAGGGCTGTCAACTCGATCCATCACACGCATATTGGCTGCGAGCGGAACTGCTCCGCTTGGCGGGGCTATTGGGCATCGACACCGGGAGCATCAACGTGGCGGTGGTCGGCGATCAGCGGATGGCCGCCCTGCACGAGCAATACAAAAACGTGCCCGGCACCACCGACGTTTTAACCTTCGACTTGCGCGACAACCCCGTCGACGCGATCGAAGCGGACATCGCGGTCTGCTGGGACGAGGCCGTGCGCCAAGTTGAGGCCCGCCCACACGACGCGCCCTACGAGGCGCTGCTCTACACCCTGCACGGATTGTTGCACCTGCTCGGCTACGACGATCACGACCCCGCCGCCGCCGCCGCCATGCACCGCAAAGAAGACGAAGTGTTAACCGCCGCTGGTTTCGGAGCGGTCTACAGCGGCGGCCGCAACAACCATCAGAGGGGGGGGCGGCTGTGACCCCAAGCGACGCCTCAATCTGGATCGCCTTGGCAGCCTGTTTCATCAGCGCTTATTTCGCGGCCTGCAACATCGCGCTCAAAACACTTAGCCGCGCCAGACTCTCGGAGATACTCGAAAGCCGTGGCCAAGAGGAACGGCTTGACCCATTTGTAAATCACAAAGCCCAGTTGCTCTTGATGACCGGCACGGTGCGCACGTGCCTGGGCTTGGCGGTGCTGCTGGTAACCGTACACTACGTCGAGCACGCCTACACGGGCGTCCGTGGGGTCTCGCGTTTCCTGATCGCGTTCCTGGTAGCGGGCATCGTGGTGTCGCTGTTTAACGTGGCAATCCCCGCGAGCGTGGCAAGGCACCTGGGCGAACGCCTCCTGGCTAGGTCGATCCCACTGTTGAATTTTTGCCTCGCGCTGTTCAGGCCGGTGACAGTCCTGTTGGGGTTGGTCGACCCGGTCATCCGTCGCCTGTTCGATGCCGGTGAAAACGACAGCGACGACAACCACCTCAGCGAAGAGATCCTCTCCGTGGTCGAGCGGCACGACGAGGGCGGCGTCGTCGACGAGGGTCAAAAGGAGATGCTCGAAGCCGTCGTCGAGTTCCCCACCACCACGGTTGGGCAGATCATGACGCCCCGTACCGACGTGCACGGCATTGAGATCACCAGCACGCTCGAGCAGGTCCGCGAAGCCATCCGCCAAGAGGGCCACAGCCGTATCCCCGTCTACGAAGACAGCCTCGACCACATCGTGGGGATCCTCTACGTCAAAGACCTGATCGATCTGGTGGGCACGGATCAGCCGTTCAAGCTGCGTCCACTCTTGCGACACGCGCTGATGGTCCCCGAGAGCAAATCGGTGCGAGAGCTGCTCGCCGAGTTCAAAGCCAGAAAGGTCCACATCGCCATCGTCTTGGACGAATACGGCGGCACAGCCGGGCTCGTCACGATCGAGGACATCGTCGAGGAAATAGTCGGCGAGATCCACGACGAGTACGAGCCTACGGAAGAAACCCCGCGCGTGCGCAGGCTAAGCGACCATAGCGTCGAGGTTGACGGCCGCTTTTACATCGACGACCTCAACGACGAGCTCGACATGGACCTGCCCGAAGACAAAGACTTCGACACGGTAGGCGGCTTCGTCTTCGCAACCCTGGGGCACATCCCCGAGGCCGGCGAGCGGTTCGAGTTCGACGGGGCGGTGTTCACCGTCGCCGCCGCCGAACGCACCAAGGTGATCGCTGTGCGCATCGATATGGTGCAGCAAGCCCAGCAGGCGGCGGGTCGGATCGCCCCCGATCAAACCGAGCCCCAGCAAGCCGGGTAGGGAACAAACACCGCGGCGGGCGGGTTTACAAGACACAGAGCTGTTTTTTCAGGAGCAAACCCATGGCGTACGCGATGAGAGGTGTCTTTTTAATCGGTGCTGTGAGGCGACCCAAACGGACGATCGCACTGGGACGCCTAGCTGTGGTGTTGGTGACGCTGGGGTGGTTTGCCTGCTTGCCCACTGCCGCCGCCGACCCCACCTTTGAAAACTACTGGCAAGACGGCCACGCCGAGCTAAGCGGATACGCCTGGACCGTCACACGCTACGGCCAGCCCCGCAACGGCTGGGCCGTCGCGATCTACGTTACCGAGCCATTCAGCAAGTCCAAACAAGTTAAAGCCGACAACCCCACGCGCAAGCCCGCCGACACCTTCGAAGCCTTCAAGCTCAACCTCGCACGCGATTTTCAGACCGGGGTCTACGACTACAACACCATGGCTTCGGTGTTCGTCGATAGCGCCCGCTTCTCGCCGGTGAAAGAGACCTTCACCAGCGCCGAGTGGTGCGGCCACGTCTACGAAGAGATGCTCTTCGCCCCCGGCCGCATCAGCCAACAGGTGTTCAGCTACTTCGAAGGCGAGTCCGCCTCGCAAACACTCAAGCCCATGGCCGACGGTGTGATCGAAGACAACCTGTTCATCCTCCTGCGCGGCCTGCGCGGGGAGTTCCTCAAACCCGGCGAAAAAAAATCAGTGCCGTTCCTGCCCAGCCCGTTCTACCGCAGGCTCACGCACCAGCCGATTAGCTGGACGGCCGCCCAGATTCACCGCCTGCACAAGTCCGAGAACGTCGAAATCCCCGCCGGCGTGTTTGACGCGGACGTGTACGTCGTCAAAACAACCAAGGGCCGCGAAGGGCGGTTCCACGTCGAGCGGGCCTACCCGCACCGCATCGTGAAGTGGTCCTGGAAGCCCGCACCCGGCAAGAATACCCCCAACGAAGCGCTCGACACCGGCCAACTCACCGGCACCGCCCGCCTCAAATACTGGCAGCTACACGGCAACGGCCATGAGAAGCATCTGGAGAGGCTAGGGCTCCCAACGGCGGCGCTGCGGCGTGAATAATCGATCGAGCCAGCGTGTCGGTTCGATTAATTCACACAAGAAGTGGTCAGCGGTGGGGCGGTCCGCTAGACTCACACCGCTGTGGAAATCCGTTTTTACAACACGCTCACGCACCGGCTAGAGACGTTCGAGCCGCTCAGCAAGCCCGATGTGTACATGTACAACTGCGGGCCCACCGTCTACGACTACGCACACATCGGCAACTTCCGCGCGTTCGTCTTCGCCGACGTTTTGCGGCGGTTCTTGGAGCTTACCGGGCACAACGTGCATCAGGTGATGAACCTGACCGACGTGGGCCACATGACCGAAGACGCCTTGGCAGACGGCGGCGGGCAGGACAAGATGCAGGTCGCCATCGACCGCATGAAAGCGGCCAAGAAGTCAGGCCAAGTCCCCGACAACGCGGTGGGCGACCCGAACAACCCCTACGACGTTGCCCAGTATTTCATCGACGCCTTCCTGAAAGACGCCCGCGATCTGAGGCTGAAGATCGCCGACGAATACCCCGGCCAGATGCCCCGCGCCACCAAGCACGTCGAGCACATGCAGGGGCTCATCAAAAAGCTCATCAAACGCGACCACGCCTACGTCGCCGACGACGGGGCTGTGTATTACAGCGTCCAAAGCTTCCCCGACTACGGCCGACTCAGCGGCAACACGCTCGACAAGCTCCGCGGCGGCGCCGGCGGGCGCGTCCAAGACCAGCACCAAGCCAACAAGCGCCACCCCGGCGACTTCCTGCTCTGGAAGCCCGACCCGTCGCACATGATGAAGTGGGACTCGCCCTGGGGCACCGGCTACCCCGGCTGGCACATCGAGTGCTCCGCCATGGCCAGGGCCGTGCTCGGCAGAGACACCATCGACATCCACACCGGCGGCGAAGACAACATCTTCCCCCACCACGAGTGCGAAATCGCCCAATCCACCGGCGCCACCGGCAAGCCCTTCGCCAATTTCTGGATGCACACCCGGTTCCTACTCGTCGAAGGCGAGAAGATGTCAAAGTCAAAAGGCAACTTCTACACGGTACGGGATGTGCTGGAGGGGAAGGTGACAGGCCGCCCGGTCGACCCAGCGGTGTTGCGGTATGAACTGCTCAAGACCCACTACCGATCTAATATGAACTTTACGGCTGAAGGGCTGAAGGCTTCCGGCCAAGCGGTGCAGCAGTTGCGTGATACATGGCTTAAGTCTGTTTCAGCTTCACGGCCGAAAGCTGAAACGATTCACACGAACATCGATCATAGTGTTATAGAAGATTTCAAAGGGATTTTAGCGGACGACCTGAATGTTAGTGGCGCATTGGGTGTAGTGTTTACTTGGTTGAAAAGCACTCCGATCGATTCACCCAAAACAGAAGATACTCTTAGAAAACTTGATAAGGTGATAGGTTTTCGTGGCCGAGTTAAAGGGCTTGACACGGCTATGAATCTTGCGGCGTCGCACGGGGGATACGACGAGCAAGGACGCTTGAAGGTATGGATTGAAGCCATTGAAACCAATCCTGATGCTCTTGATCCTCAAGAGATATCTGCACAGATTGATTACGCTCGCGCGGCCAAAGATTACGCGAAATCCGATGCACTGCGGAAGCAGTTAGAAGAAGCTGGATACATTGTTGAGAGTACACGACAAGGCACAGTCGCACGTAAGAAGCTGGTGTGAGTGGTGGTGCTTTTTATGAGACCGCTCCCTTACGGTCGCGGCTCGTAGCGGGGCGTCATACTCACACCGATCTAGATTAATTCATGCGTGACCACAACGAGCCGCGACCGTAAGGGAGCGGTCCTCATTGCTAGCTTAATACGCATGTATTAATCCTCATCCGTGTCACTCCCCCCCGCGCATCGACGGCATCGCTGTCGTCACATAGGGCAGCCCGCTAACCACCGTCACGATGACGGTCGTATAAACCAGCACATCCCGCGCCATACCTAGCCATTCATGCCCAGCCGCCAAAGGGTCGAGCCACACAATGAACAGGATCACCGGCACGCCCACCGACTGGAGGACCATTTTCAGTTTGCCCGACAAGCTTGCCCCGAAGTGCGTGCCCGTGCTCTCTAGCTCGCCGCGGATGCCCGTGACCAGCAACTCCCGTGCCAGCATGACCGCCACCATCCAGGGGTAAACCCCCGTGACCATATTGAAAAACTCCCCGCGTTCAGCCGCGGGGCCGATTACGAACCGCGGGCCCGCCAGGTAGATGAACGCCCCGATGATCAGCACCTTGTCGCAGAACGGGTCCATGATCCTGCCGAACGCGCTCTCCGCGTGCCACCGCCTCGCCAGGTACCCGTCGAGCATGTCCGTCAGCGCCGCCAAGCAAAACACCACGATCGCCGCCAACAGCCACCCATCAAGGTGCGCCCCGCCGGAGTAGCGGTACTGGTTGAGCACCAGGAAAAACACACCGGCCAACACGAGCCGCAGCATGGTCAGTTGGTTGGGCAGCCGGGTGTAAAGGGTGGTGTTGTCTGGCATCAAAGCGGCTCGGTTGCGGGACGGCGCATGAGCAAAATTGCAAAACCATCCTATCAATACTCTGTGATAATGACAGTACCGAACCATCGTTTCAAATGGCTGGTGTGGCGATGTGAATCATGAGTCGTCCGCTACGAGCCGAGAGACCGTCAGGTAGCGGTCTCTTCTCGTATGCATATCAACTTTCCAGAACCGTATGACACGGGCATGCCCGCTCACTCGATCCCGCCCTTAAGCGGCTTGGACGGCTTCCTGCGTACGGGCTTGGCCGGCGCCTGCGTCTGGGTGGGCGGCGGGGCGTGGACCGCTTTGAGCGATACGCGGATGCGCCGCTGCTCCTCGTCCACGTCCAGCACGCGGAACTGGTGCTTCTGGCCCACCTGCAGCACGTCTTCCACACGGTCGACGCGTCGGTCAGATAACTCCGAGATATGCACCAGCCCCTCCACGCCTTGCTCAAGCTCCACGAACGCGCCGAAATCGGTAATGCTCTGCACCGTCGCCTCGGCGAGGCTGTGTTTCTCGTATTTTCGCTCGGCCCCGATCCAAGGGTCGCCCTTGGCCTGCTTCAGGCTCAGCGAGACCCGGTTTTTTTCCGCGTCAACAGCCAACACTTTAAGCTGAATCACGTCGCCTTCTTGAACGACCTCGGTGGGTTTGTGGATACGCTTCCAGCTTAATTCGCTGACGGGCACGAGCCCCTCGACGCCCGGCTCGACCTCGACAAACGCGCCGAAGTCCATCGTGCGCACCACGCGGGCCGAGAGGTTGTCGCCCACTTTGAGCCGATCGGCGATGCCGTCCCACGGGTCGGGCTCGATCTGTTTCATGCCCAGCCCGACGCGCTGCTTGTCCCGGTCGATCGAGATCACTTTCACTTGCACCGTCTGCCCGGCTTTGACCACGTCGGCTGGCTTGTCCACGCGCGTGTAGCTCATGTCGCTGACGTGTACCAGCCCGTCTAGCCCGCCGATGTCCACAAACGCCCCATAATCCGTCACGCTGCTAACCGTGCCCTGGCGCACCTGGCCAAGCTCGATCTCTTTCCACAGCTTGGCTTGGTCGGCCTTCTGCTGGACTTCGAGGTACTGGCGACGGCTCAGCACTAGCCGCTTGGGGCTGTGGCTGATCTCCTGCACCCGCGCGCGGAGCTTCTGACCCGAGAATTGATCCAGGTCTTCGACAAAGTGCATGTCAACTTGGCTGGCGGGCATGAACGCGCGGATGCCGCCGGCGACTTCGAGCTCCAGCCCGCCCTTGTTGGAGCCCACCACACGCGCTTCGACCACGCTGCCTCGGGTGAGCTGGTCCCAGGCCGTTCTCGTGACCGCGCCCTCACGGGATAAATGGATCAGCCCTTCGGCCGGGTCGTGGCGGCCGACGACAAAGTCCATAATGCTGCCCACGCGCGGCGGGCGCTCGAACTGTCCCAGCGGGACAATACCCTGGTTCTTCGCGTCGTACCCGGTCATGTCGACCAGCACGTCTTCGCCACGCACCTCGGCGATGCGCCCGCGAACCATCTGGTGCGCCACCTGCGGGGCTTGCGGTGTGGCGGCGGCGTTCGTGGGGGGGGCGTCGCCGTCGGGTGTTGCCGCCGGGGGCGGAGCGGCAGCTTGGGACATCAGCTGTTCCATGTCCTGGCCCTCTAACATCTGGGCCATCTCCTGCTCGACTTGTTCGTTGAGTTGTTCGGGACTGTCGCCGCCACTAGTTTCTGTGTTCATGCCGCTCCCAAGCCTTTCATCGCCGTTCGTATCCTTCTAGTTTACTCTTACTAGGCCCGCTCTCCAAAGATGAAACCGGCGGTGCCGAGATCGCGTGTGGGGTCTGCGTGGCGTTCATAAAAGGTGGGCCGAGTTTAGCCTTTTGGGCAGGTGATTTTAGGCTTGGCGTTGCGGTGATCGCTGGCTTATACTGATTAATCTGTTCCTAACACCGCACGCACCGCGACCCTTCACATAAGCGTCAGGAGGCACGTGTATGCCCAGTTACACCACCGCTGACATCCGCAACATCGCGCTGGTCGGGCACGGCGGGGTCGGCAAGACCTGCCTGGCTGAGGCGCTGCTCTTCAAAGCGGGTGCCATCCACAGCATCGGCCAAGTCGACAAGGGCGCCTCCGCCAGCGACTTCACCGACGAAGAAAAAGACCACGGGCACAGCCTGTTCAGCTCAATGCTCCACGCTGACTATCAGGGCAAGCACATCAACCTGATCGACACGCCCGGCTACCCGGACTTTATCGGCCAGGCGCTGTGCGTGCTTCCGGCTGTCGAGACCGTAGCGGTGGTTATCAGCGCCGCGGCTGGGATCGAGTCCATGGCCCGCCGCATGATGGAACGCGCCCAGCGGCGGAACCTCTGCCGCATGATCGTGATCAATAAGATCGACCACGAGAATATCGACCTCCAAGCCCTGCTCGATCAGATCAAAGACACGTTCGGCAGCCAGTGCCTGCCCATCAACCTGCCCGCCCAGGGCGGCAAAGCCGTGATCGATTGTTTCTTAAACGCCTCGGGCGACAGCGACCTGGGGCCAGTGAAAGACGCCCACACCGCCATCGTTGATCAGGTGGTCGAAGTCGACGAAGACCTGATGGCTGTTTACTTAGAGCAAGGCGAGGTCACCCCCGAGCAGCTTCACGAGCCGTTCGAGAAGGCCCTGCGCGAGGGCCACCTTGTGCCCATCTGCTTCACCGCAGCCCGGCCTCACGACAACCACGAATCGCCCATCGGCGTCTCGGAACTGCTGGACATGATCGTGAAACTCGGGCCAAGCCCGTTGGAGGGCAACCCGCGGCCTTTCTATAAAGACGGCGACCCCCAGAAGGAACTGCACGGCAAACCCGACCCCGCCATGCACTGCATCGCCCATGTGTTCCAGGTCCGCATCGACCCGTTCATGGGCAAGCTCTGCGCGTTCCGGGTGCATCAGGGCACGGTCAAATCCGGGGCCCAGCTATACGTCAGCGACGCCGACGGGTCCGACAGCAAGAAGCCGCTCAAGCTCAGCCACATCTTCAAAATGCAGGGCAACGACCATGTTGAGGTCGACGCGGCCATCCCGGGCGATATCGCCGCGGTGGCCAAGGTCGACCCGCTGCACCGCGACGCCGTGCTGCACGATTCCCACGACGAAGACAGCCTGCACCTCAAGCCGATCCAATACCCACAACCGATGTCGGGGTTGGCGGTCTCCTCCAAGCGACGCGGCGATGAGCAGAAAATCGGCGACGCCCTAGCGAAAATGGTCGAGGAAGACCCCACGTTCAAAGTAACGCGCGATTCGAGCACCCACGAGACGATCATCCACGGCATGGGCGACCTGCACCTGCGTGTCAGCCTGGAGAAGCTCAAGAACCGCTTCCACGTCGAGGTTGACACCAAGCCTCCCAAGATTGCCTACCGCGAGACGGTCACCGCCAAAGCCGAGGGCCACCACCGCCACAAAAAACAGACCGGCGGCGCCGGGCAGTTCGGCGAGGTATTCCTCCGTATCGAGCCGCTCGAACGCGGCGCCGGGTTCGAGTATTCCAACGACATCTTCGGCGGCTCCATCCCAGGTCAGTTCATCCCCGCTGTGGAAAAGGGCGTCCGACAGGTTCTGGCCGACGGCGCGATCGCCGGCTACCCCATGCAAGACGTCAAGGTCTCTATCTACGACGGCAAGCACCACCCGGTGGACTCGAAAGAGGTCGCGTTCGTCACAGCCGGCAAGCGGGCGTTTATGGACGCCATCCAAAAAGCCAAGCCCGTTCTCCTAGAACCCTGTGTACACATTGAGGTGACCGTGCCCAACCAGCACGTCGGCGACATCACCGGCGATTTATCGGGCAAGCGCGGCCGCATCCAAGGCACCGACATACTCGGCGGCGATCAGGCTGTCATCACCGCGCTGGTACCACTCAGCGAGGTCAGCAACTACCAGAGTCAACTCAAGAGCGTCACCGGCGGGCAGGGCACATTCACCATGGAATTCAGCCATTACGAGCCCGTCCCTTCACACGTCCAGCAGCAGATTATCGACCAATACAAGCCCAAAGCGGACGAAGATTAAGACCGAACCAGCCTGAAGAACCCGCCCATCCGCCACGCCCGCCGGGGTGTTTGCGCCCGCTGTGCGTCACGCCAGACGCCCAACGCGGCGATCGACGCGGCTGAAAACATCGCGCCGATTCGTCTCCGTTTTCATGAAACGGGTTGGGCCGCGATATCAAAAAACGCGCGACGCCGCGCGTGGCGGCCGAGTTGATCACCGCTCAATCCTTTCGTGTGGACGCCACCGTTTTCAATACCGCTCGGTTCGTTTTACTCCGCTTCGTCACACCGACAACCGCGCTTCAACGCGAGGCGTCAATAAAACACCCGACAGAAAAGGTAAAGGTTCACTAAAGCGGACACGCCGTCACTGCCGATAAGAATTTTGTTTCGATTTCGGCGGATGTTTGTTGACATCCGACTTGGTTCAAAGGTAAAGTTGTTACACGCTCCGAGGCTAACTGAAAGGAAAGCAGCCATGGCTAAGAAGAAGAAGGCTAAGAAGAAGGCTACCAAGAAGAGAAAGGCAGCCAAGAAGACGACCAGAAAGAAGTCAACTAGAAAGAAGGCCACAAAGAAGAAGGCCAAGAAGAAGAAGGCTAAGAAAAAGGCTACTAAGAAGAAGGCCAAGAAGAAGACTACTAAGAAGAAGAAGAAAGCTAAGAAGCGGAAGAAAGCTACGAAGCGGAAATAGTCTGACGCTCGTCAGACCAGGTGGCAAAACGAACGCCACCGCTCGGATCGAAATCGGCCTGCGGCTCCGAATTGACAAGCAGGCCCAAATCAGAAAAAGCCTCAGAGCGAATCTCGAAAAGGCGTCCGTATACGGACGCCTTTTTCTATGGCACGAAGGTGTACTGTCGGGCCAGTGCTGTTTAGGGGCATTGACGGGCCGTCACAGCGGCGGACGCCCCCCGTGCGGCGCAATTGCGGCGATTGTAATGGGTTTTAAAATCAGCGATTACGGCGATAGGGGGCGGCGTTGAGCAGCATGCCCGCGGCAGTGTCACTGAAAGGCTGATCGGCATAAAACCCGGCGATCCGATCGAAGGCTTCGGCCTGTCGCTGACGAGATTCGACGCTCTCAATCAGGTGGCACACCGCTTCGGCCACTGGGCGCGCGGCGCCGAAGTGCGGGACGAACTCGGGCACGGGCAACGCTCCACCGTTATCAACGCCAACCGCGATCAGATTCGGCAGCGTGAACACCCGCGTGGACACCACCCACCTGCCGAACAGGTGCCACACCCCTCGGCTAACGTTGAACAACGCGACCATCGGCTTGCGGTGGGCGGCAACCTGGAGCGTCGCCGTGCCCGACACGACCAACACGAAGTCCGCCCAAGCGAGCACCGCATCGGTTTGGCCCGTGGCGATGCTCAGCGATCCCTCAATCCGCCCACCAGCCGAATCATTTTCTTCCCACCCGGCCTCTCGTACCCAACCCACCCGCAGTTCGTCAGCCGCCGCGACCACGCCACGCACGTCCGGATATTTTTTTTTCAGTATCTCGAATACCCCTAGCATGGTCGGCCAATTCGTTTGAACCTCACCCTGGCGAGACCCGGGCAGCAGCGCGATTTTGGGTGAACCGCCGCCGGGTAGAGCTGCGGCCGTCTCCGCTAGGTGGGTCTGACCCGGCGGTGAGTCGAACAGGGGGTGCCCCACAAACGTCGCCGCCACACCCCGCGCTTTGAACCACTCAGGCTCGAACGGCAGCAGGCACAAGACGTGATCGGTCAGCCGCCGCAGCTTCCGTATCCGCCACGATGCCCACGCCCACAGTTGCGGCGCGGCCAGGTGCATGATTTTCGTGTCAGGCAGCTTCCGCCGTACGAGCTTGCAGACCGACCAATTTGCAGCAGGGCTGTCCACCGGCACTACCACGGCTGGCTGGTGCTTATCGAGCCATTGTTCGAGCCGTTTTACGCGTCGGCGGTGGTTAAAAACCTGTGCCCCGGCCTTTAGCAGCATGACCGCGTGCTGCGTGGTTTGTTCCAATAACTCAGCACCCGCGGCTTGCATCTTCGGCCCACCCAACGCCCAGATTTTTAGATCGGGCTTGTCACGCTTCAGCCGCTCAATTACCGCCGCCGCCAGCGCGTCGCCACTGGGTTCGAATGCGGTAAACAAGATGCCTGCGGGCTTGGCCATGGGGTGCGGATCAGCTTTCAGGGATCTGGTGGGGCGGTGCTTGGTCGGGCATTTCGTCCGGCGGGGCCTGGCCCGTCAACGCAGCCACGATCCGCGGCACGTGGATGTGGCAGTTCTCGATGAACAGCTTGAAGCTCACCTGCGTCCCCGCCGCGCTCGTTCCGGCAACATAGACCCCCGGCACGTTCGTCCGCATTGTGCGCGGGTCGAACACCGGCGAGGTGTTCTCACCCTCCAACGCCACGCCCAGCATCTTGAATAGCGTCGTGTCCATCACGTACCCGGTCAGCAGCAGCACAAAGTCCGCGTCCACTTTCACCGCCGGGCCTTGACCCTCTCCGGTCGGACGCAGCGTCACCTCCGTCGCCGTGATCTGAGCAGGCAGGGTCGAAGGGTAATACTTGATTTTCTTGGCTTTGATCAGTGCCTCGACCTCCGGCAGCAGCCAATACTTGATCCGCTGTGGGTCGAGGGCGGCTTGCCGATAACTCAGCGAGACTTCCGCCCCCGCGTGGTGGCAGCGCACCGCCGCCTCGATCGCAGAGTTCTTCCCGCCTACGATCAGCAACCGCTTGCGGAAGTAGCGGTGCGGCTCATCAAAGTCGTGGCTCACGTGCCCCATATCCTCGCCCGGGATGTGCAATAGCCGGGGGAACGACATATCACCCGTCGCCAGCACAATATTCCGCACGCGGTGTCGCTGGACCTCCCCCTGGTGATCGGTTTGGAGCGTAAACCCCTCGTCGCTTTTTTCGATTTCGGTCACCCTGTGGTACGTGAGGATTTCCAGGTCAAATTGCGTCACGATGCCCCGCAGGTAAGCCAGGTATTCCTCCCGCGAGGCCTTGGACTGGTCGGCCGTCACCAGCGGCACCCCGCACAGCGCGATACGCGATGCCGAGCTGAAGAATCGCGTCATCTTGGGGTACCGCGACACGGTTTGCCCGATCTGTCCGCCCTCGAAGTGCAGATAATCCACCCCGGCTTGCTTGAGCGCCGCGGCCAGCTCCAGCCCAATCGGCCCCGCCCCGATAATTGCAACAGTCGCCTCTGACATGCCCAAGAGTGTAAACCGTCAAGCCAACCCGGCCAATACCACAGCCGCACACGCCTGCGTCTTATCCCCCACGCCCATGCTCGCTATTAAAGTTGAAACCCCGCCTACTCCCACTCAATCGTGGCGGGCGGCTTGCTCGAAATGTCGTACACCACGCGGTTCACACCGCGCACCTCGTTAATAATCCTGCTGCTGATCTTCGCCAGCACGTCGTACGGCAGC
Organism: Phycisphaeraceae bacterium; assembly: GCA_029260715.1. Classification (GTDB taxonomy): domain Bacteria; phylum Planctomycetota; class Phycisphaerae; order Phycisphaerales; family Phycisphaeraceae; genus OFTM12. Next base: position 102,603 of record JAJDCS010000014.1, read on the forward strand.
CTCGCCCAGTCAGCCGTCATGAAGTCCTGCGACTCGACCGCCCGCACCGCGATCACATGCTCGTACGTCCGCCCGTCGCCCATCACACCCACCGCCTTGACCGGCAGCAGCACCGCGAACACCTGGGCTGTCTTCCGGTACAGGTTGTTCGCCACGATTTCTTCAAGCAGAATTTCGTCGGCTTCGCGCAGCAGGTCCAGTTTTTCCTTCGTGATCGCTCCCAGCACACGCACCGCCAACCCAGGCCCGGGGAACGGGTGCCGCCACACCATCTGCTCGGGTAGCCCCAACACCTCGCCCAGCTTGCGAACCTCGTCCTTGAACAAGCTGCGTAGCGGCTCAATCAACTCAAAGCCCAATTCCTCGGGCAGCCCGCCTACGTTGTGGTGCAGCTTAATATTGGCCGCCGTGCCCGCGTGCCCGTGGCCCGACTCGATCACGTCCGGGTAAAGCGTGCCCTGGGCTAGGAACCGCGCGTCGGGGATATCCGCACTTGCCTCCTTGAACACCTCAATAAACCGGTGCCCGATCCGCCTGCGTTTCTCTTGCGGGTCGTCGATCCCCGCCAGATCAGCCAAAAACTGCTCGCCGGCATCGACCACGCGCAGGTCCACGTCGAAGTGGTCGCGGAAAGTATTCTCCACCAACTCTCGCTCGTTTTTACGGAGCAACCCGTTGTCCACAAAGATGCACGTGAGCTGCTTGTCGATCGCTTTGGCCAGCAACGCCGCCACCACCGACGAGTCCACCCCGCCAGACAACCCACACACCACGCGCCCCTTGCCCACCTGATCTCGCACCAGCCGCACCTGCGATTCTAAAAAGTCCGCCATGCGCCACGTCGGGCGGCACCCACACGCCTGGAATAAGAAATTGCTGAGGATATCGACCCCGTGTGGCGTGTGCGTCACCTCGGGGTGGAACTGAATCCCGTAAAAGCCCATCTGCTTGTGCCGCACCGCCGCGTTGAGGCAGGTGGGTGTGGTGGCTAAGCGGGTGAACCCGTCGGGAAGGTCATCCACCTGATCGCCGTGGCTCATCCACACCGTGGTGTTATCAGGCAGCCCCGCCAGCAGGTCGGTGCGGTCCTCCACCTTCAGCGTCGCCTGGCCGTATTCGTGAGCCGTGGTCCGCCGTACCTCCGCGCCCAGCAGCTTGCACCCGATCTGCATGCCGTAGCAGATGCCCAACACGGGCACGCCCAACTCAAACAGCCGTGGGTCGCAGGCCGGGGCGTTTTTTTCATACACGCTCGACGGCCCGCCCGACAGGATCAGCCCGCAAGGCTTCATCGCCGCCAGTTGCTCCAACGGCGTGTCGGGCGCCACAAGCAAGCTGAACACACCCGCCTCGCGCACCCGCCGCGCGATCAACTGCACATACTGTGAGCCGAAATCGAGGATCGGCACCACCTGGCCTCGCATCTGCTCGGGCATGTCGATCTTCGGCATCGTCGGTTCGGTCGCTTGGGGTTGGGTCGTCGCGGTGTTGGGCATACACGGTGTCCTGAAGGGTCAATCATAGCAGGGTTGTCACGCCGGGTGGTGCTCGGAAGAGCCGTATGCGCCGTCTTTCTGCCGCGCCCTGGCGGCGTCGGTCTACCAGACCGAGGCGCCCGTCTTGAACCGACAGACCGGTCCCTTTATCCTCATCATTCAACCATATGAACTTAGAGCCTTTTACGATCAGTCGCCGTCAGTTGATTTGGGCAGCAGCGTTGGTGTTCCTAACCAGCGGGTGCGCCTGGAAGGGGGGCGGCGGGGCTCCGCAACGCGGGCTACGCACCGGGGCGTCGTGGCACCCGACACCGGTGAGCATGCGTGTGTACCCATCGACGAGGTTCGTTCAAGAAAAAAAAGGGTCCGCACTCGAAGCCAGGGTTGAGCTGACCGACGAGATGGGCGACCCCGTCAAAGCGGTGGGTGCATTTCGGCTGGAATTGTTCGCCATCGAGCGCGCCGGCGAGCCGGGCATCGGCAGACGTCTCTATAGCTGGGACGCCTCCACCCTCACACTCGACGAGCAACACAGCTACTACGACTCCATCACCCGCGCGTACCTATTCCGCCTGAAGCTCGAAGAAGCCACCACGCCCGACCACGACACACTCCTGCAAGTCATGTTCACCGCCGCCGACGGCCGACGCCTCGAAGCACAAGCGACCCTGCCCATCGATTTTAAGAAACTCGGAGCCTACCGAGCGGGCAAGTAGGGGTCATTGGCCGGAGACAGGGGGGGGATACCAAAAGCAATCTTATTAATCAGCACCCATCGCTTCGCGTGTCTCGCGGATCAACTGTTTCGCCGCAGCCTCCGTGTCGGCTTCGGCGATGATCCGCATGATCGGCTCCGTGTTGCTGGGGCGTACGTGTACCCACCGCCCGTCCCAGTCGATGCGGATGCCGTCTTGCAGGTCGACTTTTTCATTGCCGAACCGCTGCTTGAGCGCGGCGATGCTCTTTTCAGCCATGCCGGGCTTGATCTCGATTTTGTCCTTCACAATCGCGTACCGCGGGATGCGGTCCACAATCGCGCTAAGCGGCTGCTTCTCTTGAGCGAGCAACTCCAGCAGCAGCCCGATCCCCGCGATGCTGTCGCGCACGTGGATCACAGGCGGCCATATCACGCCGCCGTTGCCTTCGCCGCCGATCGCCGCTTGGTGGCTGCGGATCGCCGCGGCTACGTTCGCTTCGCCCACCGCTGTGCGGATTACTTTGGCGCCAGCCTTGGCTGCGATGTCGTCGATCATCCTGCTGGTCGAAAGGTTCGCCGCCACCACGGCACCAGCCGGGGTGCCGTTCCGGCTTAACACGTGCTGAGCCGTCAGGGCCAGGGTGTATTCCTCACCGATGTACCGACCCTGGTCGTCCACCACAGCCAGCCGGTCCGCGTCGGGGTCTTGGGCGAACCCGATGTCGGCCTTGTGTTGGCGAACCGCGTCGCACAACTCGGTCAGGTTTTCGCGCGTCGGCTCAGGCGGGTGGGGGAATTGCCCGGTGGGCTGGGCGTACAGATGGACCAGCTCAACACCCAATTCACGCAGCAGCGCCGCCGCCTCGTCACCGCCGGCGCCGTGTACGCTGTCCACCACGACCTTCAGCTTGCTACCCCGGATCGCCTCGGCGTTGATCTGCGCCATCACCCGGTCCGTGTGCACGCGCACCGCCGTGTCATCCGTCGCCAGGGGCACAAGCCCCTTCACCGGTGCGTAAGTCACATCGTCTTGCTTGTACCGGTCGATAATCTGCTGGGCTTGACCCGGGTCGGGCGCCACGCCGTCCGACCGAAGCGCCTTGATGCCGTTCCAGATAATCGGGTTGTGGCTAGCGGTGATGACCATGCCGCCGTCGGCGTCAAGGTGTTCAACCATAATCGCCACGCCGGGCGTGCTCACAACCCCCACATTCGTCACCCGGCAACCCACAGCCACAAGCCCCGCACATGCCGCCATCTCAAACATACTCCCCGACGGTCGGCTGTCGCGCCCGATCACCACGTGCGGCGCGGGTTTGTCGGGGTATTGCCCCTTGAGCCACTGCCCAAACGCCGCCGCGTAGCGCGCAGCCACAGGCGGGGTCAGCGACCGACCCACCAGCCCCCGCAAGCCACTCACACTAAGCATCAGCGGCGCATCGCCCATGGCTACTCCTTTTGATCCACATGAACACGGTATCGCAAGATACTGTGCTCATGCATCGTAGAACGATCAACCGGAACTCTCAACACTCAATGGATTTGGGTTGGGGATAGGGGAAAAGACACCGCCACGCGGCCCGCTATTTCACGTTGCTAATCGTCCCAGAAGGCTTATCAAATACCTTCTAAATTTTTTGCATTTTAGAATTCGCGGCGCCTAACTGTTAGGTGTAACCCTATTGCGCCGAAGAGTAAGCCACAGGTGCCTGGCTCGGGGATTACCGCGATCCAACCTTCCGTCAACCCATCCGGGTTGACCCCGGAGCCGACAATAGTCAGCCCGTCGTTAGAGACGCCCGTGGCTGCGGTGAGCGTCCAGCCGGTCAAATCCAGCCCGTGGTCATCTTCCAGCAATGACAGCAGACTGCGATGACCGTTGAGGGCGTCCCAAATAAACGCGGCATCTCCTGTGTCGTACCCGACGATGACCGAACCATCCCCCGATACGTCCAGGGCTATACCATTCAACCCTAGAAGATGGATGGAATCTTCCTGGTCCCACCGCACAGCCCTGGGCGTGCCAAAGACGTTGCCAGACCTGTTTTCACCCACAATCACAGAACCGTCGGCTGAGATGGCCGTAGCTTGCATGAACCCCCCGCCTTGTAAAACGGTGAAGCCTTCGTTTTCCGTCCACCGAAATGGGGAGACATTATTCAAAGAGACCTCACCAGTCAGGTTGGTCCACCCCACTACAACTGAACCGTCAGCAGAGGTTGCTTCCGCGAAGCTCCGCAGAGGCGCGATGATTTCCATCCCCGTTTCGGCTGTCCAACGGAACGCTTCGTCATCAAAATTCTGGAATAGGCCTTTATAGCCAACGACTACAGAACCATCCGCTGAAACGCTGGTAGCCACTTTGGTGCCAATTTGCACCATCCCTTCAGCGGCGGTCCAGCGGAACGCGTTTTGAGCAGGAAAAAACAGCGGAGAAGCTGATACGCCCTTTCCAACACCGACAATCGTAGACCCATCAGCCGACACCCCAAGAGCTGAACTCGAAAAAAAGCCGGCGCTTGTTCCCGGAAGGTCGCCCAGCCCGACCATGCCTTCAGAAGCGTTCCATCGAAACGCTTCGCCCCCGTTCGCCGAACTGCTACCGCCCACAACCACCTGCCCATCAGCCGACACGTCTTGTGCCAGGCTCTCAAAATCCCCGCCCGGAAGGTCGCCCAGGCCTTGGAAAGACGGCGTGGCTTGGGCATAGACGCAGAGTGAGCTAACCACGGAAACGGTGATCCACAAAGTCTTAGGTCTAGCCATGGTTTCACCTTCTTACATCTTAATCAAAGTGGTTGTCGCGCGTGTTTCTTCTATTCAGTAGGCCGCCCACGACTAGCAGACACGCCGCAGCGCCCGGCTCCGGGACCACCGCAATCCAGCCTTCGGTGAAGCCGTCGGGGTTGATGCCGTTGCCGACAATGGTCAGCCCATCGGCGGAGATACCGTTGGCTTGGAGCAGCGTCCAATCGGTCAGGTCCAAGCCGAAGTCGGCTTCAAGCACTCCTTTTAAGTTTCTCATGCCGTTCGCTTCGTCCCAGATGAAAGCCTCGCTGTCGTTTTCAGTGGTGCCTCTGCCGACGATGACCGACCCGTCGGCGGTAACGGCGAATGCCCAGCTATTAAGTATGCCTCCCGGCAGATCGCCCAAGCTCTCCATGCCGACGCCTTCGGTCCACCGGAACGCTTCGCCCGTGCCGCCCGTTCGGTTGCCGCTGCCGACGACAACACCCCCGTCCGCGGAGACGTCGAAAGCTTGACTGGCCTCTGTGGCGCCGCCGGGTATGTCTCCCAGACTCACCATGCCGCTGGCTTGTGTCCACCGGTAGGCTTTTGATACGGCTCCAGAATCGCTATTCCCCACCACCACTGCCCCGTCGGCGGAGACGGCGGTTGCGGTGCTTCCAAAAGCAGAATTTGGCAACACGCCTAGGGCGATTAACCCTTCGGATACCGACCACCGGGCGGCTTCAAAGTCTGACCCCACCGGCCCCGAGCCGACCACAACTAGCTCGGACCCGGTAATGGCTAAATCGCTTGCATTGATGCCGTCAAGAAAGTGTTGGGTGCTGGGGATGACGTCTTTTACATCAGACATGCTGTTTTGTGACCAGAGGAATGTGCTGCCGTTTGAGCCATACCCAAGAACGGTTGAGCCGTCAGCCGATACCGCGGTAGCGCTGCTTGCGATGTTTGCCGCGCTTGAAGGCAGGTCGCCTAGCCCCACCATCCCCCCGTCGCGCGTCCACCGAAAAGCCTCGCGCCCGGTAGGGGAGGGTTTATTCGGTCCGTCAAAGGGGGAATCGGACTCGCTTTCACCGACAACGACTCTGCCATCGGCTGACACCGCGTTGGCTTGGCTGAAGAAGTACGGCCCAGGCAGATCGCCCAGCCCTTGAAAAGACGGCCCGGCGTAGGCGGAAACACCCAACGAACTGATTGCGGAAATAGCGACCCAAAAGGTTGTGAACCTGACCATGTCTTTATCCTTGATTAAGTTAATGAGAACGGCGGCGCGGTGCTGCACGCCACAGCAGGGCACCCGCAGCCAGCAGGCCCGCCGCGGCACCCGGCTCGGGGACTAGATGCGCCCGCCAAGCTTCGATATCGCCGTTAGGATTCAGGCCCAATCCCACAACCGTCAATCCATCGGCTGAGATGGCCGTGGCTGACTGCAGGGTCCAGCCTGACAGCGGCGCCCCCAACCCGAAATCAGTCACAAGGACATCCTTAAGGGAGCGCATGCCGCGTGACTGGTCCCAGATAAAAGCCTCGTCGCCCAACTCAGTAGCCCCTACCCCTACGACGATGGAGCCATCGCCGGAAACGCCTTTGGCCTCACTCCTAAAGTCACCTCCGGGCAGGTCGCCCAGTGGAACAATGCTGCCGCTGTTATGGGTTGTCCACCAAAAAGCCTCATCGAGCGACGCCCCAACCGCAACCGAGCCGTCGGCAGAAACGCCATTGGCTCTACCAAGGGTGATTGTCATAACACTGCTACCCTCCCATCGAACCGCCAAGTCCCCCTGCAGCGCATCCCTATGAAACCCGACCACAACATCGCCATCTTGAGATATGGCAGAGGCCACGGTAGTCGGCGAAGTTAGGCTGCCCGCGGTAGGGCCGAACAAGTCACTGCGCCCACCGCCGCTGGTCCATCGAAAGGCAAAGGAACTCGAAGCAAAAGCAGCCGACCTAAAATTACCCGATACAACAGCCCCCGTCCCCGAAACACCCGTGGCATGACTGCCCAAGCCCCCCGCAATGCCCAAGCTGGAAATGCCCCCGCCGGTCGTCCACCGAACCGCATCGCCGCGAGAAGGGGAACGGCTTGTCCCAACCACCACCGCGCCATCCGCGGAAACACCAGCCGCAAAGCTGCTAATACCACCCGGCAACGCCCCTAAGCCGACCATTCCCGTTTCTTTTGTCCACCGGAACGCTTCAAAATCCGATTCGGAACTGCCTGTCCCCACGATGACGGAGCCATCCCCGGAGACGCCAGAAGCCTGGCTGTTGAAATCACCGCCCGGCAGGTCGCCCAGCCCTTGAAACAGCGCCGCCGCTTGAAGAGGAGACACCACCCACAGCGACACCGATACCGCGATCGCGACGCACGTTGGTCGAACCATCCCTTATCCCTTTCAAAAAAATAAACTTCTGGACCCCGGACAACGCTTTCATCACCTGCCGGCTAGGAGGCTAACAAGCAGTACCATCGAACACAATAATACTTAAATAACTATTCAACGCAAGGAAAAATTTTCTTCAGGGAGCAGCGGTCTGTTACGCAGCACGGGCCGTCAGCGGTTCAATCCGTTGTCACCGCCCGTGCTACAATAACCCATTCGCTAACGCACTAAAGGAACACCCTTATGCCCGACAACAAGCTCAACAAATTCAGCAGCCGCATCACACAGGTGAAGTCCCAAGGCGCCTCACAAGCCATGCTCTACGGCGTGGGCCTAACCGACGAAGACATGCACAAGCCGCAGGTCGGCATCGCCAGCATGTGGTACGAGGGCAACACCTGCAACATGCACCTCAACGACCTGGCCGTGAAGGTGAAAGAGGGCGTCACCGCCGCTGGCATGGTCGGCTTGCGGTTCAACACCATCGGCGTGAGCGACGGCATCTCCATGGGCACCGACGGCATGAGCTACTCGCTACAGTCGCGCGACCTCATCGCCGACTCGATCGAAACCGTCATGGCTGCGCAGTGGTACGACGCAAACGTCTCAATCCCAGGCTGCGACAAAAACATGCCAGGCTGCCTCATCGCCATGGGCAGGCTCAACCGCCCGGCGCTGATGGTCTACGGCGGCACCATCCGCTCCGGCCACTGCCCCAGCCTCACCGCCGGTCAAGGCGGCGGGGACGGCGACGCGGTGGACGTCGTCTCAGCTTTCCAGTCCTATGGGCAGTTCATCACCGGCAAGATCGACGACCAAACACGCCGCGACATCGTCCGCACCGCCTGCCCCGGCGCCGGCGCCTGCGGGGGCATGTACACCGCCAACACCATGGCCAGCGCCATCGAGGCCATGGGCATGTCGCTGCCGTACAGTTCGTCCACACCGGCCGAAGACCCAAAAAAACTCGAAGAGTGCCACCGCGCCGGCGCCGCCGTCCGCCACTTGCTGGAGCAAGACATCAAGCCGCGTGACATCATGACCCGCCTCGCCTTTGAAAACGCCATGGTCGTCACCATGGCCCTAGGCGGCTCCACCAACGCCGTGCTACACCTGATCGCCATGGCCAAATCCGTCGATGTACCACTCACCATCGACGATTTCAGAGTCACCAGCGACCGCGTGCCCATGCTCGCCGACCTCAAACCCAGCGGGCGCTTCGTGCAGGAAGACCTACACAACGCGGGCGGCACACCCGCCGTCATGAAGCTGCTCCAAGAAAAGGGCCTCATGCACGGCCACTGCATGACCGTCACCGGCAAGACCGTCGCTGAGAACCTGCGCGACGCGCCCAGCCTAGAGCCGGGCCAAGAGGTCATCCGCCCGTTCAACAACCCCATCAAAGCCACCGGGCACATCCAAATACTAAAAGGCAACCTCGCCCCCGAAGGCGCCGTCGCCAAGATCACCGGCAAGGAAGGCCTATCCTTCACAGGCCCCGCCAAGTGCTACGACTCTGAAGAAGACATGCTCGACGCGCTGGAGCACCAGAAGATCCAGAAAGGCGACGTGGTCATCATCCGCTTCGAAGGCCCCAAGGGCGGACCCGGCATGCCCGAGATGCTCACGCCTACCTCCGCCATCATGGGCGCGGGGCTAGGCCAAGACGTCGCACTCATGACAGACGGCCGCTTCTCCGGCGGCTCGCACGGCTTCATCGTCGGCCACGTCACACCCGAAGCACAAGAAGGCGGACCCATCGCCCTGGTCCAAGACGGCGACACCGTCACCATCGACGCCCAAAAAAACCTCATCCAAGTCGACGTCCCCAACACCGAACTCGCCCGCCGAAAAGCCGACTGGGTTCCGCCACCGTACAAGGCCAAAAACGGCACGCTCTACAAGTACATCAAGGTCGTCAAGAGCGCGTCGGAGGGGTGCGTGACAGATGAGTGAATTTCGTAGGGCGGGTCATTGACCCGCCACGTTGTTGATGTGTTGATGATTGCCGGTAAGTCGGTCAGCTATACTGGAATCGCACACAGCAGCCTAAGGTGTGCTGTGTGGCACCCGGCTCTAAGAAACCTCAGGAGGCAATGCGTCTAGCTGTAATCTGGTAAAATATCAGCAGATGGTGATCGAAGAACTTAAGTTGACGCAATTCAAGGGTTTCCGTGAGTTCACGCTTGCGTGTTCACCTTTTACCTGTCTTGTTGGTCTCAATAGCCAAGGCAAGACGAGTATTCTGCAGGCGATCCGATTGTTGCATGACATCATCAACTTCGCATTTCAGGATAAAGAACAGCCCGACTTCAGCAATCCTCAGTGGCAATCTGACCCATCACGGGGGATCAAACGCCTCAACTTCGGCGATCCTGATGCGATATGGCTTGATAAGAGGACATCGGAACCCTGTAGGATCGCGGCCAAATACACCGAACACGTCGAGGTACAATTGGAGATAACAGGGCGGAACCGTTACGACCTAGATATTTTGGCTAATGGTAAATCGATCAAAAGTGGAATCGACGACGATGCCAACAAGCAGATTATTAGGGATATCGTCTCTCTTCAGCCTGCCTATATGCCCCCAGTAGGGACCGTATCTCCTACTGAAAATCTATTACATTACCCACAATTCACGCAACAGATAGACATGGGTCGCTACTCCGAGTGCTGGAGGTCTCGCCTTTATTGGCTCTGGAACGATGGCGACAAAGCAGCATTCAACGATTTGATGTGGTTGGTCCAACAATACCTACCAGATGCAACTATCCTTCCACCTAGTCTCACCCATGACCAACCGCCGAAAGTACTCATCGAGTTCGAAGAAGGTGGAACAAAGTTTGATATCAGCACAAGTGGGGGAGGCCTTCGAACACTACTCAACCTGGCAATAGTGCTCAAATTTTCGCCAGCGAAGTGCATTCTTTGCGATGAACCTGATTCTCATCTCCATGGGAATCTGCAGAAAGCAATCGCTCGAATGCTCTTGGATTTTTCTATTGAAACTGACCGACAAATATTTGTCGCAACACACGCGCCGGATTTCATTGCGGAAGTGTCGATCGATAGTATTTCATGGGTTGACCGAAAGCAGAGAGAGGGTCGGCGTTGCAATGACATAGGGCGAGTGCTTGCTGATTTAGGGGCCGTGTCAAAGGCGGACGCGGTTCGGGCGTGTGGAGCGGACAAGGTGCTGTTTATTGAAGGTTCGGTTGACCGTGAAGTCTTACGATTTCTCATTTCATTAACGGGCGGCCAAAACCCATTCAATGACGAGTCGGTCATTGTCGGGCATCTTCCAAATGGCAAAGGAGATGCCTCGCACCTTGCAGTATTTGCTGATTTGTTACGGAGTACATTCAAACTCGATGTGGCCATAGCCTGTCTTATAGACAACGATTACGAATCGTCTGTATCAGATACGAACAATGGATCATTAGGTGCTAATCCGCTGCTGCTGCCATTGGGCCGCAAGGAGATTGAGAATTATCTGTTAGAGCCTAAAGTGCTTGCGAAGGCTGCCGAGGCCGCCGCAGAGCGAAGAAAGGAGAGATCGAACACATCAATTATTCCACCTGATCATGACGCTTTCTACAACAAACTCGAAGAGATATTTAAAGAGACAGAAATTAGAGATGAGGTACGCCTGCAACTTGTGCCTCGTTATCGCGCATCACTTGATCAGAAAAATGATTCGTCAACGCGTGAAAGAAATGCGGAGCAGTGGTTTCAAGAAAAATGGAACGACGAGCAATGGCGGATCAGGAACTGTCCAGGCAAGGCTGTGTTAAAAAAGATCAGGGGGTGGTGTCAGAATGATTATGGAATAACACTGACTACAAAAAGCCTTGTTGATGCTGTTGTCGAATGCCCGCCCGACATCGCTGACATAGCCCAAAAACTCGAAGAATTCTTTTACAAAAGCAAAAATGGAACACGAATCGGGTGCCGGGTGCCACACAGCACGCCGTAGGCTGCTGTGTGCGGATTCACAGCGACCCTACGAAAACCTTGTCAATACCGATACCTCGGTGCGGCCCGCCTTCATACGCTCCGGCTGACGACCATTTCCAATCCACCGCGCACTTCACCAACCCTCGTCGCACAGGGTTGACGTGGATGTAGTCGATTTTTTCCACCAACACCCCGGCCGTTAGACAAACACCGACCAACCCGTGATCTTGACTAGCGATTCCAGGGCAATGCCGCCGACCATTGATGTGCCCGCTTTATTGAGGCCCGGCGACCAGACGGCGACGGCGCCGTACCGCGGCGCGACGACCAGGACGCCGCCGCCCACGCCGCTCTTGCCGGGAAGGCCGATGCGGTAGGTGAAGTCGCCGCTGTTGTCGTAGTGGCCACAGGAAATCATGACCGCGTTGATCCTGCGACACGCTTGGCTGGTGACCATCTGCTCCCCGCTGATCGGGTCGCGCCCGTCAAAGGCCAGGAACAGGGCGGCGCGGGCCAGTTGGCGGCAGGTCATGGCGATCGCACAGTGTGAAAAGTAGGCGGCGAGGGTGTCTTCAACCGGGTTGCGCAGGTTGCCGAATGACTGCATGAAATGAGCCATTGCCCGGTTGCGAGCCCCGGCGCGGGATTCCGACGCGGCCACGACCTGATCGACGTCGATGGTGTCGTCGCCGGACAGCACCCGCAAGCGGCGAAGCAATTCCGTGATCATGGGCCCCGATCCGACCTGGTCGACCAGGTGATCGGTGACCACAATGGCCCCCGCGTTGATCAGCGGGTTACGCGGGATGCCGTGTTCATGCTCGAGTTGGACGATCGAATTGAAGGCCGAGCCCGACGGCTCACGCCCCACGCGATCCCACAGCGCATCACCCACTTTGCGTAGCGCCATCGACAGCGTGAATACTTTGGAAATGCTCTGGATCGAAAACCGCTCGTCGGCATCGCCCAGGCAGTGCGTGTCGCCGTTGCCCAGCGCGACGGCAAAGCCAAACTTCATCGGATCGACAGCCGCCAGCGCGGGGATGTAATCGGCGACGTGTCCCTCGCCGCGGTGTGGCGCGACCGCCGCTTCGATGACAGCGATAATTTCATCCCAGTTCATGGATCGTCTCCAAAGCCACACCCGCCCCGAGTCGGCAAGACCAACCGTCCGTTCCCTATTGAAAATCTCGTAGCCATTCGATGGCTGGGTATCTGGCGGCCTATATCGCGATCAACCTGGGTGGCCCGATGCCACACAGAGCGCCGAAGGTCGTAGATCCGCCTCCGGCGGGCCGCTGTGTGCGGAATCGCAACGACCCTGCGAAAACTTTATCAATATCGGGGCTTGAGTGCGATCCGGCTGACGCCCACCATCCGTGGAGAAGGTCGCACGGTTGGCGGGCCTGAGTTACCCGTTACGACGATGGCAGCGTGACGACGTCAAACCAGTATTGCTTGAATAGGCCGAAGATCCGGATCAGGTCGTCATGATTAACAGGCTTGGTGATGAAGCTGCTGGCGCCGGCTTGGTAGCAGCGTCTGATGTCTTCGGGGTCGGCGGAGATCGTCATCATCAGCACCGGTATGGAATTCAGCCGAGGGTCGGACTTGAGTTTCTGCAGCGTTTCCAAGCCGTTTAGCCGGGGCATGTTCAGGTCGAGGAGGATAAGGTCGGGCCGCTTCGCTGGGGGATTGGATGCGTAGCCGCCGCGTGAATAAAGATAATCCAGGCACACCTCGCCGTCTTCTGCCCGTACAAACTCACAAGGCAGCTGAGCCTCCTCGATGGCTAATTGGCACAGGGAATAGTAATCTTCGTCGTCTTCAGCCATCAAGATTGTCAATTTTTGTTGTGCTAGCATGATCATTTCAAGGTAATTTTTCTATCGGGGATGGTCAATATAACGGTGCAGCCCTCGCCCGGCGGGCTTTGGACGGAGATGCTCCCGCCGTGCCGCGTGGCGATCCTGCTACAGATGGCAAGACCGATACCGTTACCGGGGTAAACCTGGCGTGTGTGCAGGCGCTGAAACGGCTTGAACAAGCGGTCGCGGTGCTTTTCATCAAAGCCGACGCCCCGGTCTTGTACCGTGATACGCCAATACCGCTTGCCGTCCGCTTTGATCGGCCTGCAGGTGATCTTGATGTCCGGCGGCTCGTCGGGCTGATGGAACTTCAACGCGTTGTCGATCAGGTGCAGGAACAACTGCTGCATCTGTGAGCGGTCGGCAGCCACGGTGGGCAAGTCGTCGCGATCGATCCGAGCCTGGGTCTGCAGAACCCGGGGCTGAAGGTCCGCCAGCACCGCCTGAACCGTGTGGTTCAGGTCCACCGCCTCGAATTCATTACCACCCGAAGAAATCCGAGCCAACTCGCGCAGCTGCACCATCATCGCCCGTAGCCGATGCGCCGACTCCTGAACGCGTTGCAATATTTCAGGCTGATTGTCCCTGCGTTTCTCCGCGGTCTGGTGCTTGAGAAGGTCGCAGAGGGTGATCACCTTGTGCAGCGGTTCCTGAAGGTCGTGGGTAGCGGCAAACGCGAACATCTCCATCTGCTCGGACTCCGCCTGGGCAAGCACGAGTTGTTTCTCTTTTTTGTGGACTTTTTCCGTCAGCAGCACCAGGCCGTGCGCCAAGGCCAATGCGGATACGAGGATCACCCCGCTGAGAGTCAGCCCCGCGGTCACCGTGGCTGTCCGCGGGCCAAAAGCCGATTCTGGGTCTTCCTGGAATACCACCGCCCACCCGTAAGGCGACAGGGGTTCGTACGCCACAAGAACGTTAGCCTTGGTCACCGGGTTGTAGGAGACCAACACCCCCCGTTCCCCACGCAGCGAGTGCTCGACCGAGGGGACCGTTGAAAAATCCACGAGTTGTTTATCGAGATCAAAATCCGGGTGAGCCGCAAGCCGCCCCTTGGCGTCCGTCACATAAATCAACCCTTCGTCATCGGACTCTAAGGCGGGGTTCAACCTCATGAGCGTGTTGAGCGGGACTTGCAGCACAAGGATCCCCAGAACCTCACCGCCGTCCGCACGGATGGGCACCGCCACCGCGACCACGTTATGACGGGGTTCAGCCGTGCGCGTGTAAACGTTAGAAATGTACGGCCGCCAGCCGCTGCTGACCTGCTTATACCAGTCCCGGAAGGCAAAGTTCTTCCCACGGACGCCTGGCAGAGCGGGCGTATCGGCCCGCAACACCCCCGACGGGTCAACCAGAAACACCCGTTCGACCCACGACCATATCTTGGGCACGTTCTGGAGTATCTCGATGGCCTGCTCCCAGTTTCCTTCGCGGATAAGCTTCCTGAACCGCACCCGGTCTGCCAAGGAAAGCGCCACGTCTTCGGCCTTTTCCAACTGCTGTCCCAGTGATCGCGTCGCAAGTTGGACGATGGCTTGACGGCGGGCGATGACCAGCCCCGTCAAACTCTGGTGAGTCTGGACGAGAAAATAAATCGAGATCAGGAGGATCGGGACTACGGCCAGCAGGTAGATGACCCATCGCCACCCGACAACGTGGCGTCGAATACGGGCTGGCTTGCCTATCCTTGTTGGGGTGCGTTCGGGCATAGGCAGACTGTCACTGAGCGGGTGCCACAAAGCACGCCGCGGGTCATAGATCCGCCTCAGGCGGGCCGCTGTGTGTGTTCACAGTAGCCCGACAAAAACTTTGTCAATACCAGAGCATTGACACAATTCGTTTTTACGATCCGCTGGCGATCACCTTAATACGCTGCACATTCCACCAACTGTCGCCGCACAACGTAGGCGTGGAGGCAATCAATTTTTGTATCGACTCTCAGTCCGTGACAATATTACTGTTTTATTCTTCGCTATGTGGCAAGCGATGCGTTTCACAGCGTTTACCCAGCCCTAATTAAGGATTTTGGAATTCCTTCTTTTTGTCGCTCGATCACGCTTTTGTGGCATTGCGACTTAAGACGGCGGTGCAACCGCATGGTGGCGATACAGCTCGGTTTGCTAGAAGCCATCCCAAAACCCCAAACGGCAGATCACCGGCAACGGTCGGTCCGTTGCAAACCTCCGCCATTTACACTGGCTGGCAAGCAGCCAGTGGCACACAATTCAACCTCATCAGGGGTTTTGGGATAGCTTCTAGATACACCAAGCAAATCTTTCAGGGGCTTGCCGCGTGTCACTCTCGCTTGGCTATATCATCACATGCTGATAAAGAGCCCGCCGTCTCATCGGCAGGGTTCGTGTGTGGGCGCTGCTCCGGTAGTGGGCGCTCTAGCTCGCTGACATTTTGGTCTTGAACCGTCCCACCAGTGTCTGGAGCTGTTCGGCTTTGCCGGATAGTTGCGACGCTGCGGCGGCCGCTTGGCTTACGCTTTCGGTCGACTGGCGTGTGACTTCTGACACCGCTTGGACGTTCCTGCTGACTTCTTCGCTCGCCGCGGATTGCTGCTCGGCCGCCGCCGCGATGGATTGGATCATCCCCGCGACATCCTGGGCATTCGCCACGATCTTCTGCAAGCTTTGGCCCGCCTCGGTGGTCCGCTTGACGCCCACGGTGACGTGCTCGGTGCCCGCGTTCATCCGCTGGACAGCTTCGCCCGTCTCTTTCTGGATCGCCTGGATGGATTGGCCGATCTCGTCGGTGGCTTTTGTGGTGCGGTCTGCGAGCTTACGCACCTCGTCAGCCACCACCGCGAACCCACGCCCGTGTTCACCGGCGCGCGCCGCCTCGATCGCCGCGTTCAGCGCCAACAGGTTGGTTTGGTCCGCGATGTCATTAATCACATCAATAATCTGCCCGATCTGCTCGCCCCGTTTGCCCAGTTCCATCACGCTGGCGGCCCCGGCGGACACCGTGTCGCGGATGACCTGCATGCCCTCGATCGTCTGGTTGACGACCTCGCTGCCCTCTTGGGCGACCTTGCCCGATTCGCTGGCGTTGTTGGCTGCCTCGCCGCTCTTGCGGGCGACTTCGATCACCGAAGACGACATCTGCTCGATCGCCGATGAGATCTGAAATACCTGTTGGTTCTGCTGCTCCATGCCATGGGTTGTTTCCCGGCTTGAAGTGGTGATCTCCGCGGCGGCGCTTGCCACTTCTCGGGCCGCGGCGTTTACGTCCACGATCACGTCGTGGAGTGTTTCCACAAACGTATCAAACCGATTAGCCAAATCGCCAATCTCGTCTTTAGACCCGGCGTTGATTCGCTGCGTTAGGTCGTTGCTTTCCTGTATCTCTGAGATGCGATGCACAATGGCGGCCAGCGGCCGGGTGATCGAGCGGCTGGTAAACACCGCGACAAATAGGCCGATCAATACCGCAACCACGAGCACGCCCGCCAACAACGATTGGGCCTGGGCTAGCTTGTGCGCCAACTCCTCTTCGGCTTCGGCAATGTTCTGGGAAGCGGCTTCGCTTATGGCGACAGTCGACAGCACCAACTCGTCATAAATCTGGTTGAACTGTTGTTTTTCGGCGTCGATTTTTTTCCCGATTTCCACGATCGACGCCATGCCGCTGTAATAGTTTTGCCAGAGGCCGCGGATTTCCGTTTGCTCGTCTGAAGGGATGCCGAACTCTTCCATCTGCTCGCTGAATTCCTCGATCCGCTGAGCGATCTTCGCCAAGTACTTTTCGTCGCCACGAAGCAAAAAGTCTTTCTCATGGCGCCGGCTCATGAGCAGGAGCACGGTCAACTCCGCCAGGCCCTGTTTCTCGATCTTCTCCTCAATGGCGTGCACGGATTTTCGTAGGTTCCCTTCCAAGCCCTCTTTGTGAGTGAGCCCACGCTGGGTACGCAGATCGACAACTTCGCGAAACAGCGAGCGATACGCATCAATTTTTTGCAAGGCTTGGGCCGCGGCCTGGCGCCGTCCTTCGTTGGCACTAATACGCTCAATGTTTTGAAGCGAGGTCTCTGCCTTTTCAATATACCCATCAACGCGGGCCACATGCCCCAGGTCCGGCGTCAATAAGAACGCCTTGCCCGCGTCGCCCGCGGCGACAATATAGGCATGGGCGCTTTGGGCGGCCGCCTGTTCGGTCACGTCCACCTCGACCATCCGTTTTGTGTCTGTGGATGTCTGACCCGCCAGCACCCAGCCGATGCCTGTGCCCATTGCGGTGAGCAGGACCATACCCAGAAAACCCGCCCACAGTTTCGTGCTGATCTTCATTTGCCTCACTCCATACGGCCAACAGTTTGTGGGTTGTTATGTATGCGTATTTATTACGCGGTATTGGAAATCATTTAATGCATGGCGGTCTGCTGTGCCGCTTCGCCGCCCACGGGAACGAACCCGGCTTGGCCGATGTCATCGTCAGCGCAGCGACGACCGATAACAGGACACAAGATTTCTGCATGGTGATTTCTC
This sequence comes from Phycisphaeraceae bacterium, assembly GCA_029260715.1. Lineage (GTDB taxonomy): Bacteria > Planctomycetota > Phycisphaerae > Phycisphaerales > Phycisphaeraceae > OFTM12. The sequence continues at coordinate 120,255 of JAJDCS010000014.1, forward strand.
CCGTCACAAGTGATAAAGCCTAGATTCCTCCCGCCAAGTACATCACGCACCACAACAAAGAAATTCGACTATTTGCATGACAATCTTTAAGCACTTGTGCCCACGCAATTTTATCTCTAACCGCATGTATAAGCGGAAGTTGAAGTGCTGTTTTATCAGATTGTTAAAAAGTTATGATCTGATTAGTCGTGTAGTGTCGGCGATTTGTGGGCCGAAGATACGCGGACCTAGACACGACTGGCGCAGCGGCGGAGCCTACACCTCGTTGCATCTCCGCACTTAAACCTCACACTCGTTTTTGCGAAGTAATACCGGCGAATTCTCCCCAAACTATCACTTCAAAAACAATCAAGTGAAAAGTAGAAAGCAAGCAGAAAGTCTTGCTTCGTTGACACGCCTCTGTTTATCGATCCGTTTGGCGGCGCCACCACACGGTAGCAATATCATGCGGCGCATTTATCGTATGCCACAACTTTTTTTAGGAACGTGCTGTACGTTACCAAGCCGGCACTCGTGGCCTGAATTACGGGCCGTGTGGTGAAAATCATTTGCATTAACGGTGAAATGCGGTATTATTTATGTAAAGCCGCCTTGGCTTCTGTGTGAGTAGTTGGCCAAGGTTGTCGACCGATGTACTTCCGAATCGGACCTGCCGACGATGGGCTATTTGAAACAAAAAAGACTGTTTTGACGATATACAAGGGGGTGTCATTACGGGCTGAAAAGGGGGACAACGCATGGGTCACCGATATTTATTCATATGTCTATTGGTTGTTGTGGTGGGCACAGTAACCTACGCGGTACGTAGCGCCTCAAATCAGCAACCCTCGGTTGAGTATTACCCCGAAGTCATTTATTTCGCCCGGCACATCAACGCCCGGCTGGACGACACCACGTTCCGCCGCCGGGGTTGGGGGATGAAGCGGTTACAAGAAGAGGTGCGGCAGATGGAGGTTGTTTTCCAAACTTCAAACCGACACGAAGACCTGCTCAAAGAAGCGGTCGACGTGGCGGTCGCGGCGATGATGGCTGCACACGAAGAAGGCCGCAAGCAGCGTATCACGGAATAATCGATCACTAATCAGGTCACACCGCCCGGTTGCGACGCGTTACGCGCCGCCGCAAGCACCGGCAGTTGCTAAGTACACGCAGCCTCATACGGATCATAATAAGTGACGTCGCAACAGGTGTGTCGCGGGTTGCTTGCAACCCGTGTTGTATTTTGCGTTCTTTACACAGCTTGCAAGCAAGCTGTGCCACCCGATGCGATCTTAATTGAACGCCAAAACTTTTTATGATCCGTATCAAACCGCGCGATCAGCCGAGCGGTTTTGCTTGTTCAGTACGTCCGTATGACACCCACCACCACGCCCTGCACCTTGCAGTCTTTCACATGGATCGGTTCGTAGTTGGGATTGGCCGGCTGGAGACGGATGCCCTGGCGCTCGCGGTAAAACTTTTTAAGCGTGGCTTCGCCGCTGTCCAGTAGCGCCACCACGGTCTGCCCGTTGCGCACCGAGTGGCGGGGCTCGACCACCACATAATCGCCGTCGCGGATCTGCTCGTCGATCATCGAGTCGCCCCGCACCTGTAAAACAAACGTCGGGCCCTTGCCGGGCCGGGCGGGGAAGAGCTCTTCCAGATCAAGGTGTTCGCGGTCTTCCACCGCGTCGATGGGGCTGCCCGCGGCGATCGTGCCCACCAGGGGCAGGCGGGTGCGGCGCTCTTCATCGGGCAACTGAATACGCGGGCTGATCTCCAAAGAGCGTGCCTTGTTGGCTTGCCGCAGCAACGCGCCTTTTTTGATTAAAGCCTCGACGTGCTCGAACACCGTTACCTTGCTGACGCCCAGTTCGTCGGCTAGCTCTTGCATCGTCGGCGAATAGCCACGCGCTGTGCGCAGGTCGCGGATGCGTGTGAGGATGTGCAACTGCTTGGGTGTGAGGTTCATGTTGACGCTCCTGGTCTGTGTGGTCTTGCGCAGCCGCCACGGGTGGCGCCCCAGCCTGCGACGCGGCGTATGGGTTCGCACCGGGGGCTGCGGGCCTGTCTGATTTCAGGCGCGCTTCCCATAGCTGCATCAGCCCTTGACGCTGGGTGTTGAGCCATGCCAGCGCCGCCATGAACAGCGGGCCTTGATGGGGTTGGCCGGTTGCCGTCGGCTGGCTTTGCCCGTGTGCGTTGTACAGGCCCACGATTTGGCACGGCGCGGTGTGCTCGAATGAGTCGGTCGGTTGAGCCAGGCCCCCTTCGGCCTGGCTCAACGCCCACCCATCGGCCTGCTCCGCATCCCCCCGGCTGCGTTTGCGCCGACGGAAAGCAGGGCCATAGCCCGAATAACCGCCCGCGGACTCTGAGTCCGATGAGTGGCCTTGGAGCGCGCCCTTGGCTCGCAGTAGTTTGGTTCCATGGGCTTCGATACGGCTGACGTAATCGCCACCGGGCCCTAGCATGACAAGCGGCATAGACATCTCGGCGTAGCCTCCCTTGTGGGTTTGGGGCAAGCACTGCCCCAAATATTGGGCGTGGTTCACGCCCGCCCGCTTGTGATTCGACTAGATCAATCATGGTGCTTGAAACTTTCACGCCACATTTGTTCGGATAATGTTAACCTAAATTCATCCGAACGTCAAGCGTGATAGTTAATGCGTCACGCGTGCGGCAGTTGCGCTCAAAAAAAAGCGCGCGTGTGGTTATGGGGCGGAAAAATTATCGGGCCTTGAGGCGGTGAAGGCGGGGCGGTTAGCTGATTTTTAATTCGGATGCGGGGTCGGACCACTGGTCTTTGTCTTTCCGGAAGCGGCGGGTGGGGTCGACCTGGATCTGTCTGCCAGAGTCGGTGGGCACCAGGCTCAGGGCGCAGCGCTCCAGCGGGCGCTTGGCTTTGGCGCCGTCTTGCTGGATGCCGTTGTAGTCAAATGTGCTCTTGTGGCAGGGGCAGTAGAAGATTTGGCGGTCTTGGTCGAGTTTGGTCATGCAGGCCAGGTGTGTGCAGACGCCGCTTAGGGCGGTGATGGTTTTCCCGTCGCTGACGACAAAGACGCCTTGGGTGTCTCTGTGCTGGGCGTAAACGCCGGGCTGGCGGTAGCCGCTGATTGGGCCGATCAGGAACGGCTCGGTGGCGAGCTTTGGCTTCTTTTCTTTCCCTTCGTCTTTGGTTTCGTTGTTGGCTGCTGCGGACGGTTCCGTTTGATTGTTGCCTTGGTCGGCCTGGCTGTCGCAGCCGGCTGCGGCGAGGGTGACGATAGACGCGGTAGCGAACGTGAATTCACGGCGGGTCAGGTGGTGCATGTCTCAAACGCCTTCTTAAATCGATTGACAAGGGATTTGCGGGGCATTCTAGCAAACACGCAAGCGGTGTTCTCTGTGAGATAGGCGGCGAGAGGGTAGCCTGCTACGGCGTTTCGCAAAAATGTTCGGGCGGTTCACATCCCCATGGCCGCTTGGGCGGATTCGTACACGCGGCGGCACTTCTCGGCGGAGTCTTCCCAGGTGAGTTGGCGGACTTCCAGGTCGGCGTGTTCACGCAGGGTGTTGCTCAGCGGGGGGTGCTTGAGCACGGCTAGGATCTTGTTGGCGATCTCGTGGGTGTCCCAGAAATCGACCTTTAGGGCGTGCTTGAGCACCTCGGCGACGCCGGAGGTCTTGGAGATGATCACCGGCACGTCGTGGCTGATGGCTTCGAGCGGGGCGATGCCGAACGGCTCGCTGACGCTGGGCATAACGTAGACATCAGCCATCTTAAACACACGCTCCACGTCCTCGCCGCGTAAGAAGCCGGTGAAGATGACCTTCCTGCTGATGCCGTGGGTCATGGCCAGGTCCATCACCTGGGGCGCCATGTCACCGGCGCCGGCGACGACGAATTTCACCTTGTCGAACTTTTCGAGCACCTTCTTGGCGGCTTCGATGAAATACTCAGGGCCTTTCTGCATGGTGATGCGCCCGAGGAACAGGACGATCTTGTCGGTCTTTTTGATCGTGGGCGGTGGGGCGGTGTCTGGCTGCTGGGGTTCACGTTTTTTCACGTCGATGCCGTTGTAGACCACGTCGATCTTGGCTGGGTCGACGCCGTACCGCTTCTGGACAATGGACTTGGTCATAAAGCTGACGGCGACGACGCGCATGGCCGCGTGCATGCCGCGGCGTTCGATGTCGTACACGCCTTGGTGGACGTGCTCGCCGGCGCGGTCGAATTCGGTGGAGTGGACGTGGACGACCAGTGGCTTGCTGGTGGCGGCGGCCAGGGCCATGCCCGCGGGGAAGGTCATCCAGTCGTGGGCGTGGATCACATCGAACCGCACGCCGCGTGACACTTCCAGGCACAGTTGGGCGTAACGGTAAGCCTCTGTGAGGATATCGCCTTCGTACCCGGACCCGGCGCCGCCTGGGCTGCCTGGGATGTGGGTCTCATAAGACACGGTCCCACCGGGCTGGGTGGTGGTCGTCGTCCAGTGGTCGACCTGTTCTGAATGTAACTGACCCCCCGAAGATTGGTAGGGACTATACATCGCCCCGGCCTGCACGGATTTGAAAGTGACGGTTGAGAATTCGCCCGTTTGTTTGGTTTCTTCCAACTGGAAGGTGTTGACCACGCTCGACCCGGGGCGGCCGCCCCCGTCGGCTTGGCGGGACTGGGGCGACAGCAACTGGACGTGGCTGGTGTACTCCGTGCCGGAGCCCTTGGGCAGGACGAAGGTAATCTGCACGCCCAGGCGGCTCAGCGCTTTGGTTAGCCCGTAACAGGCTGTGCCCAAACCACCTGCGATGTACGGCGGGAACTCCCAGCCGAGCATAAAGACGTGCATTGCGATCATCCCTGGCGGTAAACGCCCTTAGTGCCAACTAGTTAATATCGTACCCGCATTTTGGGTGAAAGAAAAAAAGACTCGGTTGCTGTGGTCACACCGATAACCCCGTCACCCGTCGTTGTCGTACAGCTTCGAACAGCAACACCGCCGCCGCGACCGAGGCATTGAGCGAGTCTACCGCGCCGCTGAGCATAGGGATAGACACCCGCTCGATTGGATTGGTCACTGCGGTGTTAAGAGGCGACGCCCGACCCGCTTGCTCACTGGGAGACGACCAAAAGCTATCCAGACCGCGGTCCTCGGCCCCAATCACGATCGCCAAAGGGCCGGTTAGAGCCGTGTCTGTATAAGCCGTCGGTGCGTCTGGCAGGGCGGCGACCACTCTCACTGCGTGTTGTCGGATAAACGCCAGGGTTTGTTGAGTCGTAGCGGCCACAATCGGCAGGGTGAACACCGCGCCGGTGCTGGCACGGATGGCGTTGGGGTTAAAGGCGTCGACGACGCCTTCGCACACGCATAATCCGTTAGCCCCGGCCGCCTCGGCGCTTCGGGCCATGGCGCCTAGGTTCCCGGGTTTTTGTGTGCCAGCGGCGATAAGCCACAGCCCAGTCTCGTCCCGCCCCTGGCCCAGGCGCCCGGCGTCAGCCAGGGTCCACGCGGGCTGCTCGAAAACACCCACCACCCCTTCCGGGTTTTCGCGGTAGGCCAATTTGCTTAGTAGCTCCGGGGTCACGGTGAACCGCTGGGCTGTCGGCTGGCGGTCAATCCGTTCCAGCACGCCGCCACGGTTTGCCCCGAGCACTTCCGGGCACCAGTACAACTCACAGCAAGTCAGCCCGGCGGTCAGTGCGCGGGTCACCTCGCGTGTGCCCTCGGCGATGAACAGCCCCGTTTGTTGGCGGTGCCGCTGCTGGCGCAGGCGTCGGGCGGCTTTGACGCGGGGGTTGTCCGGGCTGGTTAGGTGTACGGGGTCGGTCACGGCAGGGAGTGTATCGCAATCCGCACGCGCACCGAAAACAGCCATCGCGTGCTTACGCGTGCGGGTATGATGCAGCGCCGGAGCATCCGCCGCGCACCGACCCATGCCCCAATCGACCGCTGACAACCCGACCGTGACCGTAGATCAGCTTCAGCAGTTGATCGACTTGGTGCGGCGTGGCATGGCGGCGGGTGTGCCGATCGTCGACTACGGCGTGGCTCACGGTGGCTTGGGGCACGTGCCGCCGCCACGGCACACGCGCCTGGTGCAGCGGGGCGGGGTGATCGAGCACTACGATCGGGACTTTGTGGTGCGCGCCGCGGCGGGCGTGGCCATGGGGCAACTCCAAGCGACGCTGCGCGAGACTAACCAGTTTGTGCCGCTCGACGCGGACACGGACGTGACGCTTGGCGAGGTGGTCGGGCACAACGTGTACGGCCCGCTGCGCGTGGGGTACGGGGCGGCGCGCGACTTGCTATTGGGTCTGCGATACGTGGACGGCCAGGGCCGCGATATCCACGTGGGCGGTCGCACGGTCAAGAACGTGGCTGGGTACGACGTGACGCGGTTCATGGTCGGCAGCCTCGGCGAGTTGGGGCTTGTTTACGAAGTGACACTGCGCACGAGCGCCATCCCGGAGGTGGGGGTAGCGGTGGAACTGCGCGTGGATTCACTAGCCTCGCTGGATCGTGTGATGACCGACTTGCTGTTGGGCGATGCGTCGCCGGCGTGGGTGGGCGTGCATTGGGGTGGGGGCGAGCGTGTGGTGCGCTTGGGTTATTTCGGGCTGCCCAGCGGGTGCGACGCGCAGCGGCGGGCGCTGGAGGGGTTTGTCGATCGTGTGGCGGGTATTGCGTTCTGCGAGTGGCGAGCGTGCTCGTTGGATCAATACTTTGACGAGCAAGCGGTGGTCCGGCGGTGGCGGCGCGAGGCGACGGCGTTGGTGAAGCTGATTGTTCCGCCCGCGGTGACCGGGGCGGTGTGTGAGGCGATCCGCGATGCGTGGCCGGGCGATTATTCGCCGGTGATGATTGACGCGCTGCCCATGCACGGGTGCGTGTTCGCGGGGGGGCGGTTCGATGCGCCCGTTGCAGCCAAGCTCGATCAGATTACGGGTGCATTGGCTGCGGAGCACGGGGGTTTGTGCGTTTGGCACGCTCGGCCGGAGGGTTGTGAATCGATCGAGCCGTTCGGGCCGGTGCAGTCGGATTGGGCGTTGTTGGGAAAGATCAAGCAGGCCATGGACCCGTACGGGCTATTCAACCCCGGTCGGTTTCTACGGGGCGAGGGGGTGACGCGATGAGCGACGCGCCGCCTCATGTGCGCACTGTGAGCGGGCTAGGCGAGCAGGCGGGTGATGATGCGCAGTTGGCGCGGCCGCTTCCGGTGCTCAAGCTCGACGCGAGCACGTACGGGCGCACGCAGGATTGTGTGCAGTGCGGGCTGTGTTTGCCGGCGTGCCCGACGTACACCGAGACGGGGCTGGAGGCTGACTCGCCACGCGGGCGCATCCGGCTGATCAAGGGGTTGGCTGACGGGCGGATCGGGCCTACGGAGCAGGTGACGCGTCACTTGGATTTATGCTTGGACTGCCGGGCTTGCGAGACGGCGTGCCCGTCGGGTGTGGTCTACCACGAATTGATCGAAGCGACGCGCGCGGCGTTGGAGCCAGTGACACGCCGAGTATCGCCATTTGACGCGTTGCGACGTGGTTTTATTTTTTCGGTGTTGCCGTACGCGGATCGGTTGCGGCTGGCGACGCTGCCGGTGGCGGTGGCGCAGCGGTTGGGGTTGTGGGAGAGGTTGATTCGGCCGCCTGTGAGCCGCGTGATACCGGGCAGGCTGCTAAGCATGATGCGCATGCTGCCGGGTCGTGTGCCGTTGCGTGATGCGCCGTTGGCAACCCACTACCCGGCCAAGCACCCGGAGGGGGTCAAGCGGGCGACGGTGGGGCTGTTTGGCGGGTGTATCGGGTCGGCGTTGTTTCAGGAGGTGAACCGTCAGACGGTGGCGCTGCTGCAGCACGCGGGCTGCGATGTGGTGGTGCCGCGTGGCCAGGGGTGCTGCGGGGCGATCCATCACCACAGCGGGCGCGTGGCTGAAGCGAAGGAGTTTGCGCGGGCGAATGTCGCGGCGTTTGGGGGTGACGAGGCGATGCCGCCGTTGGATTACATTGTGAACAACGTGGCGGGGTGTGGGGCGATGCTCAAGCAGTATGGGCATTTGTTGGGGGGCGAGTCGTCTGACGGTGAGCGCGTTGAGGGGTTTGTCGGGCGGGTGCGTGATATTAGCGAGTTGTTGGTTGAGCTTGATTTGCCTGCCCCGGCGCACGCGGTGTCGCCCGGCCACCGTGTGGTGACGTACCACGACGCTTGCCACCTGGCGCATGCGCAGCGGGTCATGACCGCGCCGCGGCGGTTGTTGAGCCGGGTCAAGGGGCTGGAGGTGATCGACTTGCCCGAGTCGGACACCTGCTGCGGTGCGGCGGGTACGTACAGCCTGACGCAGCCTGGCATGGCGGCGGCGTTGGGCGGGCGGAAGATCGGGCGTATTCAGGAGACGGGGGCGCGGGTGTGCGTGACGGGCAACCCCGGCTGTGCGATGCAGATCCAGGGGCACGCCGTGCGGCTGGGGGTTGATTTGGAGGTGGTCCACACGGTTACGCTGCTGCACGAGGCGTATTTCGGGCGGCGTTGAAATGTTCGCTTGTGCTCGTGCACGGCTACAATCCCGGGCATGGGAACCGCTTCATTGCCTGTTATTAGTGATCAACGCGGTGTCGACAGCGTTGACGGCTGGGGTGCGGGCGGGTTGGCGTCGCAGGGGCCGCCGTTGCCGCTTCGGGGTAAGCCCCGGATTGATGGGCTGTACATCCACACGCCGTTTTGCTTCCACAAGTGTCACTACTGTGATTTTTACAGCATCGCCGAGCCGGCGGGGGACGGTGTCAGTCAGTCTGATCGGCAAGGCGTGTTCACAGAGCGCTTGATTGGCGAGTTGAAGCTCCGCGCCGGGCAGGTGGGGCTTGCGCCGCGCACGATTTTTGTTGGAGGGGGCACGCCAACGCTGCTGCGGGTTGAGTTGTGGCGTAATTTGCTGGGGGCGCTGGAGGAGACCGGGTGTTTGGGGCGCGTTGAGGAGTTTACGGTGGAGGCGAACCCGGAGACGGTGTCGCTTGAACTGATGGGCGTGCTCAAGGCTGGCGGGGTGAACCGGGTAAGCGTGGGGGCCCAGTCGTTTGATACGGGGTTGCTCAAGACGCTAGAGCGATGGCACGACCCGGTGAGCGTGCCCAAGGCGGTAGGCGCGGTGCGCGGGGCGGGGATCGACAATATCAACCTCGATTTGATTTTCGCGATCCCCGGTCAGACGTTGGCGATGCTCGACGCGGACTTAGACGCGGTGTTGGCGTTGGAGCCGGACCACCTGAGTTGCTACGGCTTGACGTACGAGCCGAACACGCCGATGACCGCGCGCCTGCGTCGCGGTGAGTTTCGCAGCGCGGACGAGGCGGTAGAGAGGCGGATGTACGGGCGTGTGATCGAGCGCCTCGCGGGCGCGGGGTACGAGCACTACGAGGTGAGCAACTGGGCTCGCCCCGGGCGGCAGTGCCGCCACAATATGGCTTACTGGGAAAACAGACATTGGCTGGGCATCGGCCCGTCGGCGGCGAGCCACATGGACGGTTATCGGTGGAAGAACCTGGCGCATTTGGGGCGGTACATTGCAGACGCCGTAGAGCCGCCCACAGCCGACCACGAGCACCTGCCGCCGGACCGCCGGGTGGGTGAGTTGCTCATGTTGCAACTGCGTTTGCTTCGGGGCGTTGGGCGCGGTTGGTTAGACAAGCACCTGTCGGCTGACGACGCTCGCCATGCCACGATTACGCATCTCGTCGAGATTGAAATGTTGCAGTGGACGCCTACGCACCTGCGGCTGACGCGGGAAGGGCTGTTTGTGGCGGACGCGGTGATCGCTGAATTGCTCTGAGGTGATACGGATTGGGAGTCGTTTTGAGTCGGCGTGTGAGACAGAAGAGACCGCTCCCTGATCCGCCTGAGGCGGACGGCTCGTAGCGGGCGACCTGTTATTAATGCAGAGGTGTATTAAGGGCGGGTGCGTTTACTCTTGTATCGCAGGAGGGTGGTGTAGCGTAGCCATGTCAGGCGGTGGCGCAGGCGTTTGAAGTCTCGGTTTTGGGGTTCGATCCGGCGTGCCCGGTCAAGCCAGTAAGCGGCGCGGCCCCACTGGGCCAGTTGCAGGTGGGCTTCGATCATGTATTGCAAGGCGGCGATGTAGGGATGTTTGTGGCGTAGCGCGCCTGGCGTTGTGGAGGCGGCGGGTTTTTCGGCCTGCGACGGCGTGGTGAGTTTTGCGTAGCCCCAGTTGCCCAGATGTATCGCCCCGCGGCAGTAGCGGACGCCGGCTTGGAAGTTGTCGCCCAGGATCAACGCCACGCCTTGGTAGAGCAACGCGTAGGCGCGTTGCTGGTCGGTCGGGTCGGGGTGGTCGTCGTCGGTTGGTTTCTTAATCAGCGGGGCCAGGGCGTGTATGGCTTCTTTGAGCAGGCGCATCTCGATGAGCATGCGTGCCAGTTCGAGTGACTGCCCCGGTGTGTGGCCTTGACGCTGGGTCTCTGACAGCAGATATTTCTTGGCCAGGGTGGTCTGCTTCCGCCGCCACGCGACTTTGGCCAGGCCCAGGTGCACGCCCGGCCGATCCGGCGCCAGGCGCGCTGCCATTTCCAGCTCCGTCACCGCCGCGTCGAGCCGGCCGGCGAGCAGGGACAATTCACCCAGGTGCAAATAGGCGTCGGTGGCGGTGGGGTCCATCTCCAACACGCGGGAGAATTTCTCGCGTGCTTGGGTGCGTCGGCCCATCTCGGTCAGCAGGTGGCCCAGTTGCAGCAATGTGTCGGTGTCGCCGGGGTCTTCGCGTAGCTGGAGGATGTAGTAGTGGTTGGCCCGTTCAAGTTGGCCCTTCTGCCAGTAGGCGCGCGCGAGGTTGGCGTGCGCGTCGGGGTAGTGGGGGTCCAGGTGCAGGGTGTGCTGCCAGCACCAGACGGCGCGGTCGAGTTGATCTCGCACGACCAGGCTGCGGGCCAAGTGGTCGTAGCACTGGGGGCAGCGGTCGTTGACCTGCTGGGCGAGGTAGAACATCAACTCGGCTTGCTCGTGTTCGCCGATCTGGGCGTACGCGGCGATGCGGTAGCAATAAGAAGACTCGTTGTCGGGCTCGAGCTGTTCGAGCGCTTCGAGGGTGGTGATGGCGTCGTGGGCGCGGTCGCTACGGATCTGCGCGGCGGCCATGTGGGTGAGCACCTCCGCGTCGTCGCCGCGGAGGGTGAGCACCTGGCGGTAGCTGTCGATGGCTTCGTCGTAGCGGTGGAGCGCTTCGAGGGTTAGCCCCATGCCGAAGTGCCACTCGCTCTGCTGAGGGTTGACGGCCAGTGCCTGCTTGAGTTCGTCCAGCGCTTTGGTCCACTGGCCGGACTCGTAGAACCGGTAGGCTTTCTCCGCGTGGTGTTCGGCGTTGTTCCAGGGGTTCATCAGTCTCACCCAAGTCAAAGGTTATCGGGTCTACTTTATCAGATCGGCACGTTTAACCAACCGGGTGTGAGCAAGGGGTGTATCGGCAGGGGGTGGGGTCGGAGAATAAATTCACAGGCAAGCAGCGATAATCAGTGGAGAGGCGGGCCGTGGGCGTTTAAGATAAGGGTCGAGGCAGGCTAAACGGAGCGGTTAGCCACAATTGCTTTCTTGTGCCCGGTTCGGGCGTTAGTCGGTTTTTCAGATGCGTCAAAGCCACTGTTTTAATGATCGTCTACCCCGATTGCGGTGGGGGCTGGGGTGCGTTAAGCGGGCAATGCTTGGCGGGGCTTGGGGTATCCGTGCGTGGTCGTTGTCCGGATGGGCAGCGGCGGTTGTGTGGGTTGGCTTGGTGTTCGTGTCGGCTTGCTCGCTGCCGCCGGCGGATTTGGCGGAGTCGGCCACGGGGCGGGCGCGGTCACAGATCGACCCTCAGAAGGCCCGTGCGGCGGAGACGGAGATGATGGCTCAGGTGCTGGCGGACCCCGCGATGGAGATGGTCCGTCGTCAGCAGGCTGCCGCGAGGCTGGTCGGGTTGGGGGACACCCAGGCCCAGCAGTGGTTGGCAGGCCGTCTCAACACGGATCAAGACCCGACCACGCTGCGCCTGATCCTCAGGGCGTTGCTGTCGAGCGATAAGACACCCGCTGGGGCGTGCGCCCAGCCGCTGTGGGCGCTGTTGGAGCACGGGGACGAGTTTGTGCGGTACCACGCGGCTTTGGTGCTGGGGCGATACCAGCAGCCGGACATGATCAAGCGATTGATCACCGCGGCGGAGGATGACAAAGCCGCTGTGCCGATCCGGGTCGGCGCCATCACCGCGTTAAGCAGCCACACCGGGCAGGAAGTGGTCGCGGTGCTGATTGAGCGTATCGACCCCCGTCAACCGTCCGCGATTCAGCAAGCGGCGATGGCCGCGCTCACGCAGCTAACCGGTATCCGGGGCAACACCCACGATCAGTGGCTGCAATGGTGGAAGCAGCACCGCAAACTGCCACAAGAACAGTGGCACCGGTCGTTGCTGACGAGCCTGTCGCAGCAGAACACCCGCCTGGCTGTCGAGTCCAGGTACATGAGCGATCAACTGATCGATCTACAGCGGCAGCTATACCGGACAACGCCGCAACCGGATCGGCCGGACTTGTTGATCAAAATGCTGGCCGACCCGTACGACCTGATCCGGCGTTTGGCGGTTGAGCTTTGCGAGCAGCGGTTGATCGACAACCAGCCGATCGCTGAACCGCTGCGGGCGGCGTTGCTGCGGCGGCTGGAGGACCCCCTGGCTGGCAGCCGCCGACGCGTGGCGTTATTGATGCGCGACCTAGCGGACGAGAACGCGGCTGACGCTGTGGCCGCGTTGGTTGACTCGGGAAGCGAGCAAGACACCGAGGTTTTGCGCGCATACCTGCAATTGTTAGCGAGGCTGCCCCGGGCGTCGGCGGTGCCCCATGCGCTGGTGTGGCTGGGCAACGCCGACCGTGGCCTGACGATCGAGGCCGCCGGCGCGCTGGCAGCGGCGGCAAAACAGGGGATGCTCGGCGCGGATCAAGCCAAAGACTCCGCGAAGTGGGCGAGGAAGCTGGTGCGCGATCAGCCCACGCCCGACCCGGCATTGATCGAATTGCTGGGGCGGGTGGGTGGTGACGACGATTGGGTGTGGATCGGGCAGTTGCTTTCCAGCGGCGCGGACGCCGTGAAGCGTGTGGCCGCGGAGGCGTGGGCCGATTCGCACCAGCCCTTGGGTGTGCTGATGCAACACGCAGCCGACCCGGTGATCCTGCCGGTGGCGATCGCCGCGGCGCGGCGCCGGGGCTTTGAGCCCGAGACGTTCGACGCGCTGATCGCCCACAAGCCCGAGCAAGAGCAGGTCGCCCAGTCGTGGCGGTTGGCGATCGAGGCGGTGGCGGGGCGGGTGCCGCCGGCGGTTGTGGTGGATGCGGACAGGCGGCTGGGGCAATTGGGTGAGCCGGCCGGGTGGCGCGCCCAGGTGCTGTCAGCGGCGATCGACCGCATGGACGCGGGGCAAGGCCGGGCACACAACGGCACGACCAACGGCAGCTCGCAGCAGCCCGCGGAAGGGCAAGACACCGCCAAGCAACCGACCCAAGCCGAAGTGAGCGTGTTGATCGACTTGCTGCTGGCCCGTGCGAGTCAACGCGTCGCCGGGGGTGAGTTGGGCCAGGCGCAGGCGGACTACCAGTGGTTGAGTGATCTGAATCCGTTCATGTCGCCGACGCAGCGAGGCCAGCGCGATCTGGGCCTGCTTCGCATGAGGCTTACCACGGCTACCAACGACGACGTGGAGCAGGCGTTGGCGCTGGCGCAGCGGCTGCTGGGCACCGGCGGCGACGATACCGGTGTCGCGGTCGCACCCGTTATGCAAGCGAAAGTCCTTGACGCGTTTCTCAGTTCAACGGATCGTTTGTCGTCAACGGGCCAGGTGGAGTTAGCTAGATCAATGCTGGGCAGGTTGGCTGTCTTGATCGGCTCGGCGTTGCCGGGTGAGTTGGAGACGCGGTTGGCGGAGCTGGATCAACAGATTGATTTAAAAGCCGGCAAGAATCCCGCCGGTAAGCGGGGCAATACAGACGAGCCCACCGGCTCGACGCCGCCACCCCGGACGCCTACGATCTCAGAACCAGGCGGCGATCAGCAGCCACAACCTTGACCGCGTGCGGTGAGCGTAGCGGTTTATCCCAAGGAGCCCACACGATGCCAGCCGTGATCAAAGGCAAAGCGTTCGTCCTCGGCGACGATATCGACACGGACCAGATCATCCCGGCCCAGTACCTGTCGTACAACCCGGCCGACCCCGAAGAGCGGAAATACTTCGGCATGTACGCGATGGTCGGCGTGCCGGCGGCACAGTCGGGCCTACCCAAGGGAGACATGCGGTTCGTGCCCGAGGGGCAGTTCACATCACCCTACACGATCGTGATCGGCGGGCGGAACTTCGGCTGCGGCTCGTCGCGCGAGCACGCGCCGCTGGCGCTGGCCGAGGCGGGCGCCAAGGCGGTCGTCGCGGAGTTCTACGCACGGATCTTCTACCGCAACTGCGTCAACGGCGGGTACGTGTTGCCTTGCCAGTGCCCCAAGCGGTTGGTCGACGAAATTTCCACCGGCGACGAGTGTGAACTGGATATTGAAGCCAACACACTGACCAACCACAGCACGGGCAAGCAATACCCCCTGGACCCGTTGGGCGACGCCAAGCCGATCATCGACGCGGGGGGTATTTTCGATTACGCAGCCAAAGCGGGCATGCTCAAAACATAAAGGGATGGATGACTCACTCATGGATAGCAGCTACCTCAAAGCCAAGCACGAAGCGGGCAAACCCTACCAGGCGTACGTCGCCGCCGGCACCGCCCAGCAGCAAGAAAACTGGCAGCGCATCTACGAGCAGGCGAAGCTCACCGACGCCCAGCGCAGCCTGATCGGGTCGTTTGTGCGTCGTGTGAATATCATCGCGATGTCCGGGGTTTGGTGTGGCGACTGCTCCCAGCAGTGCCCGGCGATCCAGCGGATCGCCGAGGCCAACCCCGAGGCGATCGACCTGCGGTGGCTTGAGCGCGACGACCACAAAGACCTGCAGCAGCTCGTGCGCATCAACGCGGGCGACCGCGTGCCGGTGCTGATTTTCTGCGCCGAGGATTACGAGCCGGTCGGGTGGTACGGGGACCGGACGCTGTCGCGCTACCGCGCGTTGGCCCAGAAGCAGCTTGGACCAAGCTGCCCATTGCCCGGGGCGCCGGTCAGCGACGACGACCTGGCTGCCACGCTTCAGGACTGGCTCGATCAGATCGAGCGCGTGCACCTGCTGCTTCGGCTAAGCGGGCGTTTGCGTCAGAAGCACGGCGATTGACCGCTTCAGCCCGGCAAGCCTTTCAACACGCCGCCCCGCCATCAAGAAGAGGGGAAGAAATAGCTGAAATTGATAAACGTGATCGCGGTGAGAGAGCTGAACAGGAGGGTGGCTACGATGGCCTCGGTGCCGCCGCCGAAGAAGATCAGGACCAAACACAGCGCCGTCAACGCCGCGAAGACCCACCGCAGTATGACCCGCATCGGGGGCCACTTGAATTTGTCTTTGTCCGCATCCCCTAGTTGTTGGAAATTGTTTTGATACAGCGAACGCTTGATGGCCAGCGATTTGTCGGCGTCTCCCTGTGGGGCCAGGAATTGAATCGTGATGTAGTTCCCTTGGCCCGACGCCAGGACCGGTATGCCCAGGGCCGCGAACTGGCTCTGTGCCAGGAAGCTGAAATACTGGCTGGCCCCGGTGCCGGGGCCGTTTTTCAATGAGCTCTCGCCCGACGCGTTGCTCTCAAGCTGCGCCGCGACATCGTCGAACAGGTTCCCTCTGGAATCGAGCACGCTCAGCAAACCGATCCTGTCAGCCATCTCAAGATCGTCGATCAGTTGGTCCGCCTCATCCTCCAGCAAGAGCGTGGGTATGTTGTCGTCTAGTAGGTCGCCTTCATCTTCTTTCTCTTTGTCATCTTTGTCGCGTTCTTCAATTTTTTTGAACCCCGCGTCTTTGTCTGACAGATCGAACCAGCCCTCCACGCTTTTTTTTGACTGGCGATTTTGTTGCTGGGTTTCTTGGTCGCCGTCGGGTTGATTGAGCAGGTCGGTTTCGCTGGCCAGGGGTTCGCCCGTGATCAGAGAGTTGTCGGTAAACGGCTTATTGGTCTTCTCGGCGTTGATCCTTAGGAAATAAACAATCCTGCCCACCGGGGGCGAGAGGAACACGCCGCTTTCGATTACGGCGGTTTCCAGCACGATTTGCACGGACGAGGGGCGCGCCGGTTCTGTTTCCTCTGGAAGCGGAGTTAACGGTTCCGTGTAGGTAGGTGCGGGCTCTAGCCGCATGGGGGATAGCGCCCCTAGAGCCGCCGCGTGGGCCGTGCATAGTATCACCGCTGCGATCCACCGCCGGCAAGAGCATGGCGTTGCAGGCTTCATCCGGTTCCCTCAACTAATAGTCTATGTCGCCATTTATCCGGATTAAAGCACAAGGCGATGTGACCCCCGCGCGCGTCTTTCCCCTGTTGAGTGCGCCACACCGGTGCTCTAGAGGTTGATTGTGAATGGCAAGCGTAACATGGCATAGATGCAGCCGCTGCCGGCTAAGGCCGAACACACAAGTACGCCCGGGAGGAGTCGAACCCCCAACCTTCTGATCCGTAGTCAGATGCTCTATCCAATTGAGCTACGGGCGCGCCACAGACTTCAATTATCACAAAATCAAGCCACAAAATATCGGCTGACCTTACACCGCGACTATAACGCTGATGCGATAACCGAGCAACCACGCGGCACTAAGCGAGCCTGTGCTCGGTGATATTAGCGGGGCCGCTTTCGATTTTTTGCCGTTTGGTTTGTCTTTTGAGGACAAGTGCTGATTTGTTCAAGGGCTTGGATCAACGCCCGATTCGATCAGGTGGTACGCCAGCGCGTCGGTGATCGCTTCCCAGGAGGCGTCGACGATGTTCTCGTTGACGCCCACGGTGGCGAAGTGATTGGTGGGTGCGTTCGTGGCGGGAGCGGGGTCATTGCTGGGCGGGTGGGGCTGTACGGCGAACTGGGAGACCACGCGGACCTTGGCCGCCGACTCGGCTGTAGGGTTCACGACGCGCACGTTGTAGTCGTATAGGTGTACGTCTGCGAGTTGGGGGTAGGTTTCCTTGAGGCACTTGCGTAGCGCCGCGTCGAGCGCGTTGACGGGCCCGTCGCCTTCGGCCACGCGGTGCTCGGTGTGCCCGTCCACGTGCAATTTGACCGTGGCTTCGGTCACGGGGGGCTGGTCATCTCGCTTGAGGATTACGCACCGGTAGTGGTCCAGCCGCCAGAAGCGGGGGCGGGTGCCCTGCAGTTGGTGTAGCAGCAACTCGAAGCTGGCTGTGGCGGCTTCGAATTGATACCCCTGGTGCTCCAACTCTTGGATACGCTCCAGCAGTTTCCGCTGGAGGTCTTTGTTGTCCATGATGTCGAATTTTTTACCGATGGTGGCGGCGATGTTGCTGGCGCCGCTTAGCTCGCTGACCAGCACACGCCGCTCGTTGCCCACGCGCTGTGGGTCGATGTGCTCATAGCTGCGCGCGGACCGCTGCACGGCGTGGACGTGCATACCGCCTTTGTGCGCGAAAGCGGCCGACCCGACGAACGGCTGGTTGGGGATCAGGTTGAGGTTGCCCGTGGCGTAGACGAATCGGCTGGCCTCGGTCAGGCGCCCCAGTGAGTCGCCTTGGAGGCAGTCGTAGCTCATTTTTAGGCGCAGGTTGGCGGCGATGGTGGTCAGGTCCGCGTTGCCGCAGCGCTCGCCGATGCCGTTGATCGTGCCCTGGGCTTGGATGCAGCCCGCCTCGATCGCCGCCAGTGTGTTGGCCACGGCCAGGCCGCAGTCGTTGTGGGTGTGGATGCCCAGCTTGCCTTTGGCTTGGTCGCCGAGTTCGGCAGTGATTCGGTTGACCGCTTGGGTGACCCATGCCGGGAGCGACCCGCCGTTGGTGTCGCACAGCACAAGCCTGGCTGCGCCGCCTTCCAACGCCGCTTGGAGCGTTTGCAGGGCGTACTGGGGGTTGTCCTGGTAGCCGTCGAAAAAATGCTCGGCGTCGTAAAAGACCTCGTGCCCCGCGTCGCGGCAGAAGGCCACCGATTGGCGGATCATGTCCAGGTTTTCTTCGCGGCTGACGCACAGCACGCCGTCCACGTGCAGGTCCCACGACTTGCCGACGATGGTGATCACCGGTGTCTGAGCGCCGATCAGCGCGCGCATGCCGGGGTCTTGCGGGGGGGGGGTCCCCTTGCGGCGGGTCATGCCGAATGCGCACAGGCGAGCGTGTTTGAGGTTTAGTTTGGCTGCCTCGGCGAAGAACGCCTGGTCTTTGGGGTTGGACAGGGGGTACCCGCCTTCGATGAAGTCAACGCCCAGGGCGTCTAGCCGCTGGGCGATGGCGATTTTGTCTTTCAGGCTAAACGCCACGCCCTGGCCCTGCGTGCCGTCGCGCAGCGTGGTGTCGTAGATTTCGATGCGTTTGGGGGCTGGTTCGGTCATGGTCGGTGTGGTTTGGCGTGTCGGTGGCACGCGGGTGTATCACTTTCTTGAGTCGTTCTAAAACATCCCATAAAAACAAAACCCTGCCAAGCGGCAGGGTCTGGGTCCGTAATGACGCACCAACAGAAGCCCTACCGCCTTGCAAGCGGTGTGGGGATCGTTTGCCGGGCAATAATAATGGCGAAGATGGTTCGGCGGAGTTCAGCCATGGCCACAATTATAGGCGGGTGGTTGGGGCGCGTTGCAGCGTTCGACAAAAAATCGTACAAAGCCGTCATACGTTCCGGGGTGTTGTCTGCGACGGTGTTGGTCGTGGACACGCCAAGGGCCAGCCGGCTTGGCACCGAGGCCGGCTTATCGGGCCCTTTCAACCGGATGGATAGCAAGGACGGCGAATCCAAAAAGTGTTCTTATTACTAGCGGTTGTGCGATCAATGGGGTATGGGTTCGGCGAGCGGCTCGCCCGCTTATCGGGCCGACGTAAAAATGGGTTTCTTTTATCTCTCTTAGGCCTGGCCGAAGGATCGGTCCGCCCCTTAGCCTAAAAGCGAGCGTCATATGCCCGTATCGACCGACACCTTACGCGATCAAAACAAGCTCCATCTTATATTCGCCGTCTCAGCGGTAGTGCTGCTGGTGTCGATGGTGTGGCTGGTGTGGGCGGACTACAGCCGTGTGTGGCGGCATTACCAGCGGGACGCGCGTCACTGGGAAACAGCCATGACGGTCGACGCCGGGCAGCGCGCGTTGACCGCCGACGATCAACGCCAACTTAAATCGTTCGAGCAGGAGATTGACACGCTGGCCGCGGCCTTGCCCCACGAGCGGATCGCCGAATTGGAGGCGAAGCTGGCCGCTACCCAGAGCCACCGCGATCGGCTGACACTGCCCGCGGCCACCGTCAAGGGCGAGATCGGCCCCAAGACACAGGAACTGGAGCGGGCCCAGCTGGCGGGGTCGGACCAGGTCGGGCGAATCGAAGCAGCATTGGAGCGGCTCAACGAGAACTACGGCGCGAAAGAGCGGGAATTGGTCGCGCTGGACATGACGATCGCCGGGTACGAGCAAGAGCTTGTCGATCTGCGGGCCCAGCAAGTTGAAATCAACAGGCAGATCGCCAACCTCACACGAGCCAAGGACGCCGCGGCTGAGAAATTGACCAAGATCGACCCGCAGGGCCTAGCCAAAGTCAGCGACAGGGTCCGTAACGCCCCCTTGCTGGATTGGTTCAACCCGACCGAGAAGGTCCAGCAGGTGGTGGTGCCGTCCGTGCGCATCGATTTGAATTTCTTAACGGTTGAAACGATCGACCGTTGCACCACCTGCCACGTGAATATCGACAACCCCGCTTATGACGAGGACAACCTGCTGCTGTTCGCCGAGCGCCAGGCTGCTTCTTACGAGGGCCAAGACGTGGACGCCATCGACCAGCCCGTGGTGCTGCGGAGCTTCTGGGACCGGGCGGCCGAGTTGGCGGGGCTGGGGGCGAAGCTTGAAAAGTTCCGTGCCCAGGCGTTTGAATCGGTCAACGAGCTGCGCCAAGACGCGGGTATGGGGGCGTTGGAATCGGTCCTAAAGATCAAGCAAGAGCTAGACCGGATCGCCCAGCACGAGCCGGGCGACGACGGTGTGTCCCGCAAGCGGTGGTACGCGCCGGTGGCTCAATACACGGGCAGGGTCAAGCAACTGCTGCGTGAATCGCTGGGGGAGGACGAGTTCAAAAAGCTGCGGAGCTTGTACCGTTACGAGTTAGTCGATTACTACAACCGCCACCGCTCGAGTGACAGCCTGCCCACACTCAGCGCCAACCCCGTGTTGCTGGCCCACCCGAAGCTGGGCCTATACGCCAATGCCGAATCGTCTCACCCGATGAAGACGATGGGCTGCACGGTCTGCCACGAGGGTTCGGGTCAGGAGACGGGTTTTGTCCACGCGGCCCACACCCCGCGCGACGCCTGGGTCGATGCCCGCAGCGGCGCGCCCGTGCCACGGTTCTTGATGGATCGCCACGGCGACGGCCATGCGGGGATGGTTCAAGCGGCGTACCAGCCTAAGCAAGGGTTTTCTTTGGACGGCGCCACGGTGGCGTATGCGTCGGGTGTGCGCGAGGGCGATGGTCACGGTCAAGACGGTCACAGCCAAACGGCCCGGTCCACCCACGCCGACGTGAAGCTCACCGACCCGCACAACCCCGCGCCGTTTGCGCCTTCGCAGGAGACACACGGCCACACGGCTGCGTACAAGAGCGTCGGGCACGAAGCGGGCGAGCTTACGGCTGTGCCGCAGGCTGAATTTTGGGCCGACCGTTACGGCTGGCACGCGGTGCACTACATGGAGTGGGAAAAACCCATGCACGCGCTGGATTACGTCGAGTCCAGTTGCAACAAGTGCCACACCGAGGTGTTTGATATCGACCAAGCAGCGCCCACGCTGTTCAAGGGGCGGCTGCTATTCTCGCAACTGGGCTGTGTGAACTGCCACGCGGTGGAGTCGTTGAACGACGACCTGGACATCAAGAAGATCGGCCCGAACCTGGCGCACTTGAAGCACAAGCTTTCCAAGCCTATGGCCGCGTCGTGGATATGGTCGCCCAAGGCGTTCCGGCCGACGGCGAAGATGCCCCATTACTTCATGCTTGAAAACAATTCGTCGCCCGTCGACATCCAGCGCACGCGCACGGAAGTCGCAGCGATGACGCACTACCTGTACACGTCCAAGCCCGCCAAGACCACCCCCGCGTACAAGCCCGAGCCTCAGCCGGACGGTGTAGAGGGTGACGCCGCCGCGGGCCGCAAGCTTTTCAACAGCGTGGGCTGCTTGTCGTGTCACACGAATATCTCCGAGCAGGGTCAGAAATGGGCCGCCGACGACATGGTCGCTCGTCAGGGCATGGACCGTGAAAAAGCGGAGCACGCGTACGAGTCGATGAGCTACAACCAGCAGCGGTGGTACATCACCGAGCACCTGCCGCAGAAGGTTTCGCTGATCGGGCCTGACCTGTCGGACATCGGCACCAAGCTCACCGCCGGTCGCGACACCGCCACCGCCCGGGAGGAAGCGGCGGGGTGGCTGTACGACTGGCTGAGCAACCCGCGCCACTATTCCAGCTACACGATCATGCCCAGCTTCCGCCTGTCGCAGCAGGAGGCGGCCGATATGGCGGCTTACCTGCTGTCGCTGACCCGCCCGGATTACGAGGCTCAGGACTTCTTGGCCATGGGTGATAGCGACAAGAAGATGCTCGCCGAACTTGTCGCGCAGCTCAAAGCGGCTGGCAGCACCGTTGAGTTGGCCCGCAAGGAAGCGGCGAGGATGAAACACGACGAGCAGTTGGCGTATTTGGGCAAGAAGATGATCGCCCACTACGGCTGCAACGGGTGTCACCTGATCAATGGGTTTGAGACGGCCGCGTCGGCGTGCGCGAACCTCGACGATTGGGGCCTGAAGGACCCGCACAAGTTGGATTTTGGATACTTCGACCACGCGTTCGATGCCGACCGGGAGCACCCGATTGCGGCGTGGAAGGTTGATCACGAGGGTCTGGAGGCCGACGCGCCGCAGGTAACTTACAGCGACAAAAAAATCCACAACGTCTCGCTGAATTGGGAGCACATGCCGGCGCTGGACCGCCGCCCCTGGCTGTACCACAAGCTGCACAACCCACGTGTCTACGACCGCGGGCGCACGGCGTTTGAAGGGGCCTTGGACCCAAGCCACGGCTTTGACGCGGCGGATTCGGACGTGGGCAAGCCCTACGACAAGCTGAAGATGCCCAAGTTCTTCCTGGCTGACGACCAGGTGCGGGCGTTGATCACTTTCGTCACCAGCATCCGCAAGCCGCTGGTCGACCCGACCATGCAGCAGTCGGTCATGGGCGAGGCGCGCATGCGTCTGGCACGCGGGCGGCAGGTCGCCACGTTGTACAACTGTTACGGGTGTCACAACGTTGAGCACAACGAGCCCCGCATCTGGGATTCGTTTGACGTGTACAACCCGGACGGCGGGTTCAATTATGAAAACCTGAACAACGCTCCGCCGCGGCTGATCGGCCAAGGCGCCAAGACGCAGCCGCAGTGGCTGTACCACTTCTTGCACAACATCGAGCCGCTGCGTCCGTGGCTGAAGGTGCGTATGCCCAGCTTCCCGTTGGATGCGCCCGACACCACTGCGCTGGTGGATTACTTTGCCGGCGCCAGCCAAGAGATCACCCGACGCATGGCCGGGCCCACCGCCGCTGTCGAGCAGGCCATCGAGAACAGGGCCAAGATGTACTTGGAGAGCGTGGACGGCCTGTCCAAGGAAGACGTGGCGAAGAAGCTGAACAAGATGGCGACGCCACAGCGGGTGGCCTACCTCCAGCAGCACAACAAGCCCTACTACTGGTTCCAAGACCCGGCCTTGGCTCAGGCGGTTGAGCGGATCAAGGCCTTCGCGATCGAGGTCGATCTTGTCCGGCCCTCCGACCTCGACCCGCTGCACACGCCGCTGTCCGAGCGCGCTACCAAGTGGGCCAAGGTGCTAGGGGAGACCCGTTTTTCGGAAGCGATCAACGACATCGCATACCCATTTGTGCCGACGCCCGCGTTCCAGGGCGATGCGCAGTGGTTCGCTCGTGGTGAGAAGCTGTTTAAAGAGCTGCGCTGCTACCAGTGCCACGCTTTGGGTGATGAACAGACCCTCCAATCTCTGTGGGAGTTGGACAACCCCGCGGAGGAGGCAGACGCCGCCGCCGAGGCAGACGACAGTGAAGAAGAAGACGACTACGGCTACGGCGACGAGGAGGAAGATGATTACGGTTACGGCGATGAAGAAGAGGCCGAGGCCGCGCCGACGGGCCCTGTCTACACCGCGCCGAACCTGTCGCTGACGGCCAGACGGTTGCAGTGGCAGTGGGTCGATAGCTGGCTCCAAGAGCCGGCGACGATCCAGCCGGGCACGAAGATGCCCCAGTGGTTCCCGGGCGGACAATCGGCGTTCAACAACTACCCCGGTCAAGCCAAAGACCAGATGCACGCGACGTACGGCTACCTTGGCAAAGACCAGCGTAAGCTCTTGCTGGACTTCATGTACGAAGCCGGGCGCACCGGCTATACCCCCGGCGCCGAGCGGCTGACCGGTGCGGAGTCTGTGGAGGTTGAACTGCCGCCGCTGCCTAAGCCTGAGATGCCCGACGAGGGCGAAGACGGCGAGCCGGGTGAGCAGTCCGCAGCCGCGACGGACGGTGATGACGGAGGCGCCGCCCAGGCCGCCGCGCCTGTGCCTGTGACGCCGAAAGAAGAGCCCAAGGTCTCTTCGATTACGCTGCACGACGCCACTGCGCCTTACGACGGGCAGGGCAAGGGCCGTGTTGTGGGTGTGATTAAGTTTGACGGGAAGCCCCCTCGCCGCAAGCCGATCCGCATGAGCGCCGACGCCTTCTGCAACAAGGCTCACGATGAGAAAGTGTTCGACCCGTCCACCATTGTGAACGACGACGGCACGGTGCAGAACGCGTTTGTGTACGTCAAGTCCGGGCTGTCGGGCAGTTTTTCTCCGCCGTCCACGCAGGTGGTGATGGACCAGGTGGGGTGTATGTACCGCCCGCACGTGGTGGGCGTGATGGCTGGACAGCCGCTTTTGATCCTCAACAGCGACAACACGCTGCACAACGTGAAGATGAATAGCTCCAGCAACGGCTCGTTCAATGAGGGCATGCCGGTGCAAGGCATGCAGATCCAAAAAACGCTGTCGAAGCAGGAAATGGGCATCTCATTCAAGTGCGACGTGCACCCGTGGATGGGGGCGTTGTTGTATGTGACGGATCACCCATTCTTCGGCGTCAGCGACGTGGAGGGGCGGTTCGAGATCAAGGGCCTACCGCCGGGCACATACACCCTGGAGGTTGTCCACGAAAACAAGAAGATCGCGCCGGTGACGTTTGATGTAACCGTTCAAGCGGACACGTCTCACCGCGAGGACGCGACCCTAAACGAGTAGCAAGTCGTTGTTTGTTTTGAAGTTGAGAGTGTATAACGGATGTCTGGGGTCTAAATTAATCAAGGTTTCACCGGTCGGTTTACCGATCTAATTCAAAATCACTACAATCGCTAATCTCAACGGACAGCAGTCAAAAGTCATGGAAGACACCGATTCCATCTTCTTAATCCAACGATACGAACGGACCTTCCCTTTTTGAAAGGTGTGACGGGATGATGAAAGCATTGTTTACGCGGCGGATCGCGGTGGTGGTTTGCGGGTTGTGGGGGGTGGCCGGTTTGTCGCTGCCCGCGGTTGTGATGGGCGGCACGATCAAGGGTGTGGTCAAGTTTGACGGTCGGCAGGCCAAGCGCAAGCCCATCCGGATGTCCGCCGACGCCTACTGCGACGGCGCTCACAGCGATAAAGCGCTCGACGAGCGGTACGTGTTCGGCGACAACGACACGCTCCAGAACGTGTTTGTTTGGGTCAGCAAGGGCGCCTCAGCGAAGGCCGCATCGGGCAAAGCCAAGGTCGACCAGGTCGGCTGCGTCTACACCCCGCACGTCAGCGGCGTGGTGGTCAACCAGGAGTTGGACATCGTCAACAGCGACAACACGCTGCACAACGTGAAGATGAACAGTTCGAGTAACGGGTCATTCAACGAGGGCATGCCGGTCAAGGGCATGGTGATCACCAAGAAGTTTTCCAAGCCGGAGGCGGGCATCCCGTTCAAGTGCGACGTGCACCCGTGGATGGGCGCTTTTGTGCATGTGGTCGAGCACCCGTTTTTTGCGGTGAGCGGCAAGGACGGCTCGTTCGCCATCGAGGGGTTGCCAGCGGGGGACTACGAGCTATCCGTCTGGCACGAGTTTGACAAGTTCGGCCCGGATCAAGAGACCATGAAAGTGTCGGTCGGCGGGTCGGAGACGAAAGAAGTCACGTTTACCTACGGCCCGAAGAAATAGTAAGCGCGTCGTTCGGCCGCGTCGTTTTATGCTTTGTGATTTTTACGGCCCGCCGATTTCGGCCGTGAACACCAAACCAACACCACACGCCCATGAAAAACACTCTAAGACGCGACAAGCCGCTGGTGTTTAGCCTCGCCGCTTTGGCCACGGGGCTGTTCACGGCCCACGCCCACGCCCAGGACCGCGAGACCACCGGCCGCTTTACGTGGTGGCTGCCCGAGAACGTCTTCCCCGCAGCCGAGCAGATCGACTTGCTATTCAACATTATCCTTTACATGACGTGCGCGGTGTGCGTCGCGGTGTTCGCGGTGATGCTGGTGTTCTTGTTCAAGTACCGCCACAAGCCGGGCCGCCAGGGCGCGTTTATTTCTGGCAACACCCGGCTCGAAGTGGTCTGGACGCTGATCCCGACGGTGATTTTGGCGTTGACCGCCGCGTTCAGTCAGGCGACGTGGTCGAGCATCAAACGCCAGCCGGAGATCTCACCCGGTGAAGATTTCGTATCGTTAGAGATAGTCGGCCGCCAGTTCCAGTGGTTCTTCCACTACCCCGGCGCCGACGGCAAGCTGGGGCCGCGGCGGTTCGACTTGACCGACCCTCAGAGCAGCGACCCCGATGAGCTGATCGGCCTGGACCGCTCCCACCCCGACGGGCGCGACGACATCATCGCGCCCAACATGTGCATCCCCGTCAACACAAAAACCATGATCAAGCTCAGCAGCGTGGACGTGCTGCACAGCTTCTTTTTGCCCAATTTTCGGATCAAGCAAGACGCCGTGCCGGGCCTAAATGGGAACCTATGGATCGAGTCGACCAAGACCAGCGCCCAGGTGATCGGCACAAGCCCCGACGAGCCGGCGATGTTCAGCCACGCCAAACCGTTTGACATCGTCTGCGCCGAGCTGTGCGGCCAGGGCCACTTTAAGATGCGCGGCAAGCTCTACGTCGTCACCCGCGAACAGTACGAGGCCTTCCTCGAAGAAGAAGCCTCCTACCTGGACCTTGGAGAGGATGAGGATGAGGGCTATTAGGTTTTGTCGCGACGCATTGGTTTTCGTTCATAATTTTTTCCCGTTCACCCCAAGCCACGGCCTGCAGGACCAACACCCATGAGCACGCATGAAGGTCACGGTGAGCACCACGGACCGAGCAACTTCTTTACCAAGTACCTGTTCTCAACCGACCACAAGGTGATCGGCTTGCAGTTCATGTTCACGTCGCTGCTGTTCGTCATTATCGGCGGGCTGCTGGCGTTGGGCGTGCGCTACCAGATCGCCTGGCCCAACCAGAACGTGCCGTACGCCTGGATGCTGCCGGGCAAGATGACCAGCAAGGCGCCAGAAGCGAACGCCGCGTTGTGGAAGGTCGGCTATCAAGTCGAGCTTAAGGCAGACCTCGAAGCCGATGGCCAGACCCTGGCGGCGAATTCCATGGTCAAGCTCACCGGTTTCCCTCAGGGGTTGGCGGTGACGCTGCCGGTGGGCACGATCGTTCGCGGCGACGCGGGCAAGACGCGCATACTCGACGCGCCGATTGACGCATTTATCGACCCCATGCTGGCCATGGCCGACTACAACTATGCCAAGCAAGACGTGCGCACGGTCCGTGGGGCGCAGGTGACCGTCCCGGCAAGCGATGGCCAACCCGAGCGTCAGTTGACGCTGATGGGTGTCGAAGAGCTTGTGGTCGATTCCACCGGTCGTGCCCGCTCCCAGACCAAAGACGGGCCGATCCTGCTGCCTGTGCGAGCGGCCGACACGCCTGTGTCGCTGTCCGCAGCCGGCGCTGAGGTCGTCGCGACCGCCGACAAAGTAACCTATTACAAAGAGGCGCTGACAAGCGACGCGTACTTGCAGCTATTCACCATGCATGCGTCGATCATGATCTTTTTCGTGATCATTCCGATGCTCGTTGGCGGGTTCGGCAACTTCGTGGTGCCACTGATGGTGGGCGCCCGTGACATGGCCTTCCCAAAGCTGAACATGCTGTCGTTCTGGATCGCTATGCCCGCGGGCGTGGCCATGGTTGTCAGCTTCTGGACGCCCGGCGGCCCTGCCGGCGGTGGGTGGACGATGTACCCGCCTTTGTCCGAGGCGATCTACACCCCGAATATCGGCGGCACGCTGTGGGTCGCGGGGGTGCTCTTGGTCGGGTTTAGCTCGGTCGTGGGCGCGTTGAACTACATCACCACAATCATCAACATGCGCGCGCCTGGCATGACCATGTTCCGCATGCCCCTGACGGTATGGGCCGTGTTGATCACGTCGGTGCTGGCCCTGTTCGCCACGCCGGTGCTCACCTCGGCGATGGTCATGCTGCTGTTGGACCGCACCATTGGCACGCACTTTTTCATCGCCGCTCACGGCGGCCAGCCGCTGCTGTGGCAGCACCTGTTCTGGTTCTACTCCCACCCGGCGGTGTACATCATGATCCTCCCGGCCATGGGCGTGACCAGCGATATCCTCGCCTGCTACGCGCGCAAGCCGATCTTCGGGTACAAGCCGATGATCTACGCCATGGCCGCGATCACCGGCTTGGGCTTCATTGTCTGGGGCCACCACATGTTCCAGTCGGGCATGAACCCGACGTTGGGCACGACGTTCATGGCCTCGACGATCATGATCTCCGTGCCGTCGGCCATCAAAACGTTTAACTGGCTGGGCACGCTCTGGGGCGGCAACATCCGCTTCACCCCGGCCATGCTCAACGCCCTGGGGTTTGTCAGCATGTTCGTGATCGGCGGCTTGAGCGGCATCTTCATGGCTAGCGCCCCGGTCGACATCCCCCTGCACGACACGTACTTCATTGTGGCGCACATCCACTATGTCTTATTCGGCGGGTCGATGTTCGCCATCTTCGCGGGCATCTACCACTGGTTCCCCAAGATGTTCGGCAGGCAGATGAACCAGCGGTGGGGCGTGATCCACTTCATCATGACGATCATCGCGTTCAACGGGACGTTCTTTGTGATGCACATCTTCGGCATCGGCGGCGGCCCGCGTCGGTACGCGTCTTATATGGAGTACCCCACGCTGATACACCTTCAGCCGATGAACGTGTTGATGACCGTCTCGGCGATGATGCTGGGCATGGCCCAGTTGCCGTTCTTCTACAACTTTTTTGTGAGCCTGCCGCGCAAACTGGGGCGGGCGATGGTGGCCTGTTTTATAGTGGCGCTGGGTGTTCCGGCCGTCGTGGGGCTAAGCTTCTGGGCAAACTACGATGTGGAGGCGGCTAACTTCGGCGCTGCCTTGGGCGGTGCCCTTGGCAAGGGCGTGGTTTTCTCGGTTGTGGCGACGCTGGTCGTATTCGGAATCTGGGCGGTCGGTGGGGCGGTCCGCTTGACGGGCCTGCTGGGGCGGCTGTTGCACATTGTCTGGCTGCCGGCGTTCCTGGCACCGATGATCCTCAAGCACGACCCGTACATGTGGATCGGCATGCCGGGCTTGTACGGCCAACGCTGGCTGCTGCTGGCGTTGACGGCGCTGCCGGGGTTGGCGTACCTGGTAATCGCGAAGCCCAAGGATGAGTTCGGCTATGTGATTGACGACAACCCGGTACACGCCAACTCGCTGGAATGGGCCACGACGTCGCCGCCGCCGCACCTGAATTTCGACCACATCCCCACGGTTTATCGCGGGCCTTATGAATACAGCTCGCCCGTGGTCGAAGAAGACTACCTCACCCAGGTACACGTATTGCCCGCTGGCGTGGTGGAGCCCAGCGGTCATTAAGGAAACGACGCGCGTGACGATTTAACACGGCGGGTTATCAACCGCTAGATCGAACAGCCGCCACCGTTTGAACCGAGTCCAGGGAATGAGTCCACAGCAAACACACGACCCTGAACGATCACCGGCTGACTGGCGTCAAGCCGTGGGTACGCCCGATGCGTACCACGACGCGGATCACCCCTTCCGCTATTCCTCTTGGCTGCACGCGTTCGCCATTGTGCTGGTGATCGCGACGTTCGCGTTGATCACGCTGGGGGGCACGGTCACCAGCAAGGGCGTGGGCTTGTCCGTGCCCGATTGGCCGACGACGTACGGTGAGAACATGTTCCTGTTCCCGCCCTCGAAGTGGAAGGGCGGTGTTTTTTGGGAGCACACACACCGGCTGCTTGGCGCGGCGGTGGGGCTGCTGACCATCGGGATGGCGGCTTGGCTGTGGCGGGTCCAGCGTTCGCGCCGTTGGCTGGGAAAGCTGGGCGTCGCGGCTGTGGTTTTAGTGGTTGTGCAAGGGGTGATGGGGGGGCTGCGTGTCACGGAGATGTCGCCGGCGCTTGGCGTGTTGCACGGCGTGACGGCTCAGTTGTTTTTGGGTGTGACGGTCGTGATCGCCGGTGCCACCAGCCGGTGGTGGCACGAAGCCGTGGCGTACACCACCGAGCAGCGACACGACTACGGCTTCCACACGCGGTTTAGCCGTAAGCTCCGCTACGCGTCGCTGGCGTTGCTGGGCGTGTTGCTTATTCAGCTTGTGCTGGGCGCGTCCATGCGTCACAGCGGCTCTCGTTTGGCCATCCCCGACTTCCCCGCTGCTTACGGCGGAGTGATCCCACCACTAACCACGCAGGGCCTCCAAGACGCGATCGACGCCCAACCCTACGAGCGGCACACGCAGTATTTTTCGCCCTTGCAGGTCGGCGTTCACTTCGCCCATCGCTTGTGGGCGGTGGGTGTGGTTGCGGCCGCGTGTTGGTTGCTGGCCAGGCTGGCGGTTGAAGCGCCGGGCGACCCCCGGCTGACCGGCCCGATGACCGCGTTGGCGGGGCTGCTGCTGTTCCAGCTTGCGCTGGGGGCGCTGGTAATCTGGAGCGGGTCAACCACGTTGAACAACGACATCGCCACGACGCACCAGGCCACGGGCGCGGCGATTTTTGCTACGGCTACGCTGTTGGCGCTTCGCGTGCACGTGATGCCGCCGTTACACCGCAAGTATTTTTACGCCTCGTCGCGCACCGCCGTCTCATGGAAGGGAGCGTCCGCATGACACAACTCACCAGCCGCATCACCAACGCCTTGCTGCCCCGCCACCTGTCCAATCAGGCCGGCGCCGCAACGCGGCTGTCCGACTTAGCGGCGCTGACCAAGCTGCGGTTGTCTTCGATGGTCGTGCTCACGGGCGGCATCGGTTTCGCCATCGGCGCCAAGCGGGTGGGGCTAAACGGTTGGCCTTGGGTTGACATGATCGCCACGCTCGGCGGGCTGACGCTGTCGTGCATGGGGGCGATTGTCTTTAACCAGGTCTACGAACGCCGCACCGACGCGCTGATGAGCCGTACGCAAGACCGCCCGTTGCCCGCCGGGCGCATGACCCTGGCCCAGGCGGTGCTGTGGGGCATCGCGCTGTGCGGGGCGGGCACGCTGCTATTGGTAATCGGCTCCAACCAACTGACCGTCTTGCTGAACCTGTTCACCATCGGCAGCTACGCATTGGTGTACACCCCGATGAAGCGGCTGACGAGTTTGTCCACGGTGATCGGCGCTGTGCCGGGCGCTTTGCCGCCGGTCATGGGGTACACCGCGGTGACGGGCGCCTGGGGCCCCGAGGCGTGGTTGCTGTTTGGCATCTTGTTTTTGTGGCAGTTGCCGCACTTCCTGGCCATCGCCTGGCTCTACCGCGACCAATACGCCCGCGCCGGTATGGCCATGCTGCCTGTCATCGACCCCACCGGCGCCAGCACGTTCCGGCAGATCTTCTTGGGCTGCCTGGCGTTGATCCCGCTGAGCCTGCTGCCGACTATGTGGGGCGTTACCGGGTTGGTTTACTTTTACACCGTGTTGGCGGCGGGTGTGGCGTTTCTGGCGTTCGGGCTTGCGTTGATCGTCACGCGCTCGCCGCGTTGCGCCCGGGCGATGTTCTTGGCGTCGCTTGTGTACCTGCCGCTGGTCTACGCGCTGATGCTGATCGACTACGCCCCGGCGGGTTGAGGCTGTTTGAGTTTCCCGCTGGTGCGGGTGTTATTTGAAAATCAGTCGGCCAAGCCGGCTTAACTGAACGAGGAACCACGACCATGTCACACGCGACGGCTCACCACGGCGGCTCGGACGACGGCCCGCTCATGGCCCACGGCTCGGTCTTGAATTTAGGTATCCCCAACGGCAAAATCGCCATATGGCTGTTCCTGGCCTCGGAGGTCATGTTCTTCACCGGGCTCATCGGCGCCTACATCGTCACGCGGTTCGGCCAGGCACCGGGTAACTGGCCACAACCGCACATCACGCTCAATGTCCCACTGACCGCTTTTAATACGTTCCTGCTGATCTGCTCAAGCGTCACGCTGGTGTGGGGGCTCCAATCCATCCAAGCCGGCGACCGCGCCAAAGGCAACTGGGGGCTTTTCTTGACCACGGTGATCGGTGCGGTTTTCGTCGGTGTGCAGGCTTACGAGTATTACGAGTTGTGGGGCCACCGCGGCATGCGGCCGGATACTAACATTTTTGGCAGCTGCTTCTACACCATGACCGGTTTCCACGGCCTGCACGTGGCGGGGGGCGTGATCGCCATGGCCATCGTGACGTGCATGGGCCTGGCCGGGAAGTTCAACCCCAAGTCCTACGCCGCGGTCGAGTTGACCGGGCTGTATTGGCACTTCGTTGACCTGGTGTGGATTATCTTGTTCGCGATCGTGTACCTGATGTAGATCAAATAAGCTGGGACAGCCGGTCAAGCACCGCCCACCAGCGAGCCGAATGAAGGGATAGCTATGGCAGATAAAAACCACCAGGTCCCGCTGTGGGGATTGTTCTTGGCGTTGTTGGCCCTGACTGCGGCTGAGGTCGTGCTGTTCGAGGTCTGGTCTCGCAACCAGTGGATGATGCCCAAGTATGCCATGGTCCTGCTGCTGCTGATCTTCACCCTCCCCAAGGCGATGATCGTGCTGATCTACTTCATGCACTTGAAGTTCGAGCGGCCGTTGGTGGTCATCCTGGCAATCGTGCCGTTTATCATGTGCTTCGTGGCGGTGCTGCCAATACTGACTGACATCGTCACGCTCCGCAGCGACTCGTACAACAACGTCGATGGCCTGCGCGAATTCATGCCCGGCAGCGACCACTCAGGCCACGATGAGCACGACGACCACGCCGCGGACGACGACGGGTATTAGCCCAACCCTCACAAAAACCCCAACCCAGGCAGGCCCCGGCCTGCCTTTTTGTATATATGATGAGGGGTATGAGCCCAGTCCAAGAGCCATCCGTGACACAACCCCCGCCCGACACTCACGCCCCGAGTGAGCACACCGGCGACACCCCCGCCCAGCCCTCAGCGGCAGACACCGACCAATCCAACGCGGTCGCCGTCGAGCACCTAAGCTTTCAGTTCCCGCCGGGGCGTCCGTCAAGGCGGAAAAAGCACAGCGCGGCGCCCGGGCACGGCGACGCCCCGGCTGGCGAACCCCCGCGTGCGGTGCTGGCGTTGGACGACGTGAGTTTTCAAGTCCCGCGTGGTGAGGTCTTCGGCGTGCTGGGCCCCAACGGCAGCGGCAAGACCACGCTATTTCGGATTCTCTCAACGCTGCTCCGCCCCGCTCAGGGGCGGGTGCGGGTGCTTGGTCACGACCTGGCTGGCGAGCCCCACCTGGTGCGCGCACAACTTGGCGTGGTGTTCCAGATGCCCAGTTTGGATATCAAGCTCACCGCGCGTGAGAACATGCTTTGCCAGGGTCGGCTGTACGGGCTTGGCGGACGGAAGCTACGAGAGAAAGCCGATCATCTGCTGGAGCAAGCCGGGCTGCTCGACCGTGCCGACGCGTTTGTGGAGACGTTTAGCGGGGGCATGCGTCGCCGCGTGGAGCTAGCCAAGGCCATGCTGCACGACCCGCCGTTGCTGCTGCTGGATGAGCCCTCGACCGGCCTGGACGTGGGCGCCCAGCGTCAACTGTGGTCGTATCTATATAAGCTGCGTCAAGAACAAGGCGTGACCATTGCCCTGACCACGCACCTGATGGAAGAGGCCGACCGCTGCGACCGCTTGGCTTTTCTGGCTGACGGGCGGCTTGTGACGATCGACACGCCCGGCAACCTCAAGGCGCGCATCGGCGGGGACGTGGTCACGGTCGAGCCCAACGAGGCCCACGCCGACAGCCTAACGCAAGCGATCGCCGGCCGCTTCGGGCCTTGGGCCAAGGGCGCGTCGCCCACGCTTGTTGATTACCGCATCCGCTTTGAGAAGCCCGACGGCGCCAAGCTTGTCCCGGCGCTGATCGCCACATTCCCCGATCAGATCAACAGCGTCACCGTCGGCCGCCCGACGCTCGAAGACGTGTTCATGCACCTGACGGGCCAGCGGTTGTGGCAGTAGGTGGTCGCGGGGGTGCTTGATTCAAAAAAGAACGACCGAGCGGGTGTTAGGGTGTCACGCCGATTCGTTTGTTTCGGCAAGCGCTTGCTCTCGGTAGTCGGGCGATAGTTGCAGGATTGTCCGCCTGATTTGATCGGGCTTTAGCTGGGCGTCGGATTGGCCGGCCTCGACGCAGCTACGCGGCATGCCGTTGACCGCGCACGTCTCGCCCAATTGTGTCAGCACCATGCCGCCCGCTTGGCGCACGGCGCGTGCCCCTTCGGTGCCGTCTCTGCCGATGCCGCTGAGGATCACCGCCAGCACACCGTCGCCGTACACAGCCGCGCACGACCGGAACAGCTCATCCGCGGACGGTTTGTAGACCAGTTCCTGAGGCTCTTTGTTGACCTCGATATTGGGGTGGGCCTGTCTTGTCCGGCAGACGCGCATGTGGTGGTGGCCCTTGCCGATGTAGGCGGTGCCGTTCAACACCGGCATGGCGTCTTGGGCGTGGACGACGGTCAGCGGGCTGGACAGTTGCAAGCGGTTGGCGAAAGACTCGGTGAACGTTGGCGGCATGTGCTGGGCCACGAAGACAGGCAGGGGCAGGTCGGCGGGCAGCCCCTTGAGGATTTCCTCCAACAGCCCCGGCCCACCGGTGCTCGAGCCGATCGCCACGGCTTTGAACCGGCCAAGCTCTATGGAAGGGATGTCCGACATCACAGCTCCGTTTGCAACCGAGCACAAGCACACCGTCCACCACGGCGCGCACTAAAACCCACAGCCCAGAGGGTTGGAGTTGTTATCGGCAATTAACGGGGGTGACTGGATGCGTCTGTAGGGGTGGTAAGAGCTATCAGACGCCACCGACACGGCGCGTCGGCCAACACCGGGTCTTACAGAAAGCCAAACGTCGATCGTGGCGATCGATAGCGTTACAATACCGGCCCGGTTGGTGGACCGGGGGGGGAACGTCGTTTGACCTTATCATCGGAGCAGGCGCTTTGGATTCGGCGGCATCAGACACAGAACACAGCCCGGCACCGGCTGCGCCCGAGACGCGGGGCGCAGGTCCGTCCGGCGTCAGGGCGGTGATGCTGCTGGCGGGCGCGTTGGGTCTTGCGTTTTTATCGGCCTGCCTGCCGCTGCTGGACCGTGAGTCCGGTTTTTTTGTTTTAAAGCGTCTCGATACCAAGCAGACCGTGGCCACGCTGCCGGATTGGTTCATGGGTGGGCTGGTCGTCGCCGCGATGCTAGGCGGGCTGGGGGTGCTGTGGTCTCTCTTGAAAGACGCTAGGCTCCACGCCGCGCTGGGGTGGTGCTGGCGGTGGGTGGCGAGTCATTTTTTGTTGAGCCTGTTGCTGGTGGCGGTCATCGTCTGCGGGGCCATGGACGTTTACGAGTTGCTGTACGACCCGTTTAGCCGCAAGCACGGGCTGCGCCCGTGGATGCTGCGCGAAGATGTGCAGGGGTGGATGATGTTGGCCGCGGTGGTCCTGGGCGGGTTGGCGTTGTCGGCGGTGTCCGGCCAAGCGCAATGGACGGGCCGTTTGGCGGATCGATTTGATAACAACGTGCGGGGCCGGGGTGTTTATTGGTGGGTGTTGGCGGCGTTGGTGCCGCTGGCGCTTGGTACGGCGATGGCTGGGGTGGCGCTGGAGGGCATTCCCCATTTCAGCGATTCGCTGACCTACCTGATGCAGGGCCGCATCTTGCACTCGGGGCGGCTGTGGGTTGAAGCGCCCGAGCACATCGAGCTTTTCCAGCACAGCTTATTCTTCATTGAGACGGACGGGCGTTTTTACGGGAAATACCCGATCGGCTGGCCGACCATTCTTGGCACATTCGACGCGGGTGGGGTTGGTTTTGCGGCTAACGCGGTGTTGGCTGGGTTGGCGGCGGTTCTTACGGGGTTGCTGGCTCGCGAATTCGCGTCCCCGCGTGTGGCGGTGTTGGCGGCGCTGCTGTTTGGGGTATCGCCTTGGGTATGGTTCAACGGTGCGAACTTCGCGTCGCATGTGTCGGCGGCCTGCGCGGTGACCGGGTTTATGTGGTTGTACCTGTCGGCCAGGCGGACGGATAGTTTCGCGTGCGCTTTGGGAGCGGGGCTGGTGCTGGGTGCGGCGGTGCTGATCCGCCCGTTTGACGCGGCGATGTTCGCTTTGCCGGTGGCGTTGCTGGTGTTGGTGGATATGGTGCGTCGCCCCAAGAAGTGGCTGATCCTCGGGCCTGTCATCGCGGTGGGGGCGCTGGTGGGCGTGGGTATTTATCTGTGGGTGAACGCCAACACCACCGGGGGGGCGTTCAAGAGCCCTTACGCTGAAGAATCGCGTTGGGACAAAGACTGGAACCCTTCGCCGCTGTCGATGCTGGCGAGGCTGGCGTTTCAGTGGGCGGAGTTGAATAGCCGCGTGCCGGGCTGGGGGATCGGGGGGTTGACGGTGGCGGTGCTGGGCGCGATCGCGGCTGGGCCGGTGTGGCGCACGGCGGGGCTGAGGTTGCTGGCCGCTTCCACGGTGCTGTTTTTTGTCGGCTGCACCGCGTTTGGGTTTACCAACGTCTGGTGGGGGCCACGCTGGTTGGCGCCTGTGACACCGTTGCTTGCGGTTTTGGCTGCTCAACTGGTCGACCGTGTGATCGCTCAGCTTATGGCGCCCATGGCTGGGCAGATCAAAGACGCCGGGGCGTCGTGCGCCGCGCAGCTGGCGGTGTGCGTGATGGCGGCTGGGCTGGTGATTGGCGCCGGGTGCCGGTACGCGGGGCAATTCTATCAGCACGCTGTATCGCCGCCGCACTTGGTTTCTTCGCAGGCACACCGGGCGGTTGTGGAAGCGGGCATCGACCACGCGGTGGTCGGCCTGCCGCCTGCGGGTGAGTTCGCGCCGCTGGACGCACGCGCGGGGATGGTCTACATGGGCGTGCCGTTTGAGAGCAACACGGTGGTCTACGTCAGGGCGGTGCCCAACTGGGTCCGATATGCAAACGAGTGTTTTCCCGGAAGAGCGGTTTATAAAATCCAGCCCGATCCAAACGGCACAAATGGATTGATCATCCGGGCTGTACAATGAACATGGCGGTTGGAGGCGTTAATGACTATTCGTCACACACAAACCGCACGATCTTACCGTTTGAGAATATATGTCTTTGTATTGGCCGGGCAATCACTTAGAATGGCACGGGAGGCGACGGCCCCGATGGTGAGGGGCTGATTTTTAGTCACTTGGATCAAAGGCGGGTTTTATGCGGTTGGCACTGGTCATCCCTGCGTTGAATGAAGAAGAAGCGATCGGCGGCACGCTGCGCCGGGCGCTGGCGGCCAGGGAAAAGGTCGTGTCACAAACACCCGTGACGGAGCTGATCATCGTCTTCGTCAACGACGGGTCCACCGACGGCACGCAAGCGATCGTGGATCAGCCGGAGTTCGACGAGGTGGTGAAGGTCCGGTTCGAGAAGAACCGTGGGTACGGCGCGGCGATCAAAGCAGGGTGGCAAGCGGTGGACGCGGAGCTCGTCGGGTTCATGGACGCCGACGGCACGTGCGACCCGGACTTCTGCGTGAAGCTGCTGGACCGGCTGTTCGAGACCGAGGCGGACGTGGTGTTGGCTGGGCGACTCAACCCCGAAAGCGAGATGCCGCTGATCCGCAAGGTGGGCAACATTTTATTCGCACGGCTGCTGGGGTTGGTCTCTGGCAAAGACCTGACCGACTCGGCGTCGGGCTTCCGCATTGTGCGTCGGTCGAGCATGAAGCTGGTCAGCCCACTTCCCGATGGTCTTCACTTTACGCCAGCGATGAGCGCGATCTGTTTGCTGGACCCGCGGCTGCGGATCGAAGAAGTGCCCATGCCCTACAAGGAGCGTATCGGGCGCAGCAAGCTGAGCGTGATCAAAGACGGGCTGCGGTTCTTGTTTGTGATCTTGTTTTCCGCCTGCTGCTATTCGCCGATCAAGACGATGCTCGGCGCGTCGGTGTTGGCCGGTGCGGCGTGGGTGTGGCTGGCGATGGTGTTTGGCGGCTCGGCCAGGGCCATGACGGTGTTCGGGTTCACCGGGGTGATGATGGTCCTGCTGCTGGTAGGCAGCGGTGTGATCGTACACCAGTTGAATTTTCTGTTGATCGGCCCGCGTCGGCACGTGGGCGCGGTGGAGCGGAAGCTGCAGTGGCTTTTGGAATTCAAGCGGCTGATCGGGTACGGCGGGGCGGTGGCGCTTTTGGGGACGCTGGGGCTGCTGGGGTACGGCGCGTTGGCCCAGGGGCAGACCGTGGGCGGGCTGATTGTGATGATGGCGTTCATGCTCGTGGCGCTGGCTGGCGGTGCGATGATGATCGGCGGGGTGATCATGCGCGTGGTCTGGGCGGTGGGGGAGAAGCAGAAAGCCTTGATCCAAGACGAATACCCGGCCCACACCCAGCAAGCGGGGTCGGAAGCTGCGTCACAGCAAACAAATGAAGAAGCAGGGGGCGGGCCGGTGTCCGTCTTCGGGGCCCCGCACTGACACGGTTTATTTAATGGGTGCCGGGCTGGGATGGCGGCAGGGTGGCGGACGGAAAGGCAATCTAAAGATCAGAGCCACCCAACAAGGGGAGCAGTGAACGATGCATATTCTCGGATTTGACTGTTACGGCCACGACTCCGCCGCGGCCATTGTGCGCGACGGCGAGATGCTGGGGCTTGTCGAGGAAGAAAGGTTCCTGCGTAAGAAACACGTGGCCGACTTCCCCAAGCACTCGATCCAGTGGTGCTGCGACATCGCGGGCATCAAGCCCAGCGAACTGGACCACATTGTTTATTACTGGGACCCCAAGCTGGCGCGTATGGAGCGGGTCAAGCACTTGCTGAAGTATTTCCCCAAGAGTCTGGGGCTGATCAAGAGTCGCGGCGATAAAGAAGTAAACATGCGCCGCCTGCCGAAGCTGCTGGCCAGCGAGTTCGGCATCACCAGCCGTACGAAGATCCACTACGCCCAGCACCACCTGTGCCACGCGGCGAGCTCGTTTTTGACGAGCCCTTTTGAGGAGTCGGCCATCCTCACGATCGACGCGGCCGGCGAGTGGGATTGCACATGGATGGGCGTGGGCAAGGGGCTGGACATGACCTGCCTCAAGCGCCAGCACTTCCCCAACTCGCTTGGGCTGGTTTACGGCGCGGTGACGGAGTTCCTGGGGTTCAAGTTCGCTTCGGGCGAGGGCAAGGTCATGGGCCTGGCCCCCTACGGCGACCCCGACCGGTACATCGATATCTTCCGCGACGTCATCAAGACCAAGCCCGACGGCGGGTACGAGGTGGACCTGTCGTATTTTACTTTTCACTACTTGGGCAGGCCCAACTGGTTTACGCAGAAGTTCTACGACGCTTTGGGGCCGCCTCGCCACCCCGACGAGAAAGAATTCACCCAGCACTACATGGACATAAGCGCGGCGCTGCAGCGTCGGACCGAAGAGGTCGGCCTGCACATGGCCAAGTGGCTGCGCGAGAAGACCGGCATTAATAAGGTTTGCTTGGCCGGGGGTGTGTGTCTAAATTCTGTTATGAACGGGCGCATCTTGCTCGAAGGTGTGTTTGATGAAGTAATCGTCCAGCCCGCTGCCAACGATGCGGGCACCGCGATCGGCGGTTGCTACTGGCTGTGGAACACAGTGATGCGGCAGCCTCGGACGTATGTCTTTGATCACGCGTACTTTGGGCCTTGGATGGAAGACAGCGACTACGAGGCGGCCATCAAAAAGCTGATCACGCCGGACGTCCAAGTCGATCACAAGAAGGTGGACGACGCCCCGGCTCAGGCGGCGCGTATGCTGGCGGACGGGAAGATCATCGCGTGGTTCCAAGGGCGCATGGAGATGGGCCCCCGCGCTTTGGGCAACCGCTCGATCCTGGCTGACCCCCGCTCCAACGAGGTGAAAGACCTGCTCAACGCCCGGGTCAAGTTCCGCGAGGGGTTCCGCCCATTCGCGCCAAGCGTGCTAGAAGACAAGACCGGGGAATGGTTTAATTCAAATTACCCTTCGCCTTATATGATTTTGGTGTATGATGTACTCGAAGAGAAGAGACAACTGGTGCCCGCTATTACCCACGTGGACGGGACAGGGAGGGTGCAGAGCGTCAGCAAAAAGCATAATCCTAGATATTACAAGCTGATACAGGAATTTGAAAAAATTACCGGTGTGTCGATGGTGCTCAACACCAGCTTTAATATCAGAGGCGAGCCGATTGTGCATCGCCCCGAGCAGGCGATCGAGTGCTTCCTTAAAACCGGTATGGATGCCCTATTTTTAGGGGACTACGTGCTGACCAAGCGGACCGAGTCGGCGGCGAAGGCATTGACCCAGGAGCAGCTCGTGGCTGCCCACGCCAATGCGGCGGCGATGGACAACGACCTGCCGTGATAAAATAAGATTGATATGGGCCTAATGGACTTTGAGTTATCATCGAGGCTTATAATTGTAAAACCTGATCGGGTTCAACCATTTCGAGCACGGGGAATCGCCGGAATGATCCGGCTTTAGTGTGAGGGAGTTTTAGATATGTCTGATGTACTGATTGTCAATCCGCCGTCGCCGGATGGTCACATTTATATCCGCGACATGTGCCGCTGGGGCCGCAAGAGCCGCGAGAAGATGATCTGGCCCCAGAGTTCGCTGGCGTATATCGCCGCGATGGTGCCCGACGACATGACCGTTCGCATCATCGACGCGATTGCCGAGGAGATGAGCCCCGACGCGTTCTTTGAGGAGATCCGCAAGGAGAACCCCAAGTTCTACGTGTCGTACATCACCGGCACGACGTTCGCCATGGACGCCAAAGGCGTGCAGAAGGCCAAAGAGATCGGCGCCGCGACCATCGCCGTGGGCACGCACGTGTCAGCGGTGCCCCAGAACACGATCGAGCTGGTGCCGGAGCTGGACTTCGTCATCCGCCACGAGCCCGAGATGACCTTCCGCGACATCGTCGACCATGTGCGCGCCGGCAAGGACATGCAAGACGTCACCGGCATCGCCATGCGTGGCCCCGACGGCAAGTCCATGCTCACCGCCGACCGCCCGCTCATGGAGAGCCTCGACGAACTGCCCATCCCCAAGCAGCACCTGCTGCCGTTAGATAAATACAAGATGCCCTTCCTGGGTAAGCGTTACGTCTGGGTCTTGACCAACCGCGGCTGCCCGTATTCGTGCACGTACTGCTTCGAGGGCGTCGTGTGGGGCAAGAGCGTGCGCTACCGCTCAGCCGAGTCGATCTACAAAGAACTGGAATACCTGGCCGAGCATGACGTGCACAACGTGTTGTTCCTCGCCGACCTGTTCACCTATGACAAGAAGGGTGTCGAGGCGCTGTGCGACCTAATCATTGAGCGTGGCCTAAAAATCCGCTGGACCTGCAACAGCCGCGTGGACACGCTCGACGAGAAGCAATTGATCAAGATGAAGAAAGCCGGGTGCTGGCTGATCGCGTTCGGCATCGA
Source organism: Phycisphaeraceae bacterium (assembly GCA_029260715.1). Taxonomy (GTDB): domain Bacteria; phylum Planctomycetota; class Phycisphaerae; order Phycisphaerales; family Phycisphaeraceae; genus OFTM12. Next base: position 161,366 of record JAJDCS010000014.1, read on the forward strand.
GTCCGGCTCGCAGAAGATCCTCGACAACGTCAAGAAAGACGCCAAGGTCGAAGACGCCACCCGCACGATCAACCTGTGCAACAAGCACGGGATCAAGACGTGGGGCTACTTCATCATCGGCCTACCCGGCGAGAACAAGCAGACCGTGCGCGAGACCATCAACTTCTCAAAGAGCATCCCGCTGGACATTGCGCTGTTCCACGTGGCCATGCCCTACGCCGGCACCGAGTTCTACTTCCAGTCCGTGGCCAACGGCTGGCTCAACACCACCGACTGGAAGCACTTCGACATGAACGATTCGTCCGTGGTGGGCTACGACGACTTCACCAGCGAGGAGATCCTCAAGGCCACCAAGCAGGCATTCCGCGAGTTCTACATGCGGCCTAGCCAGGCGTGGCGCTTGTTCAAGATGATGGCTGGCACCGGCGACTTCGGCATGATCTGGGGCGTGGCGAAGAACTTCCTGAGCTGGATCTACTCCAAGAAGGAAGACCGCGTGATCCCCAAGTCGCTCGAAGGCGCGCCGCAGTTGACCGAGAACATCAACCCCGAGGACGCTCGCAAGGCCCTGCACTCGCTGCCCGTGATCGAGGCCCCGCGCACCGACGCCTCGACCGCCAAGCCGCGTCACAAGGGCGTCAAAGAGGCCGCCAAACGTGCCAACGAAACCACCGCGACACACTGACCGCGACGCACGCCAAACAACCCCAGCCCGGCACACACGGGCTGTTAAAATACAAGCCTGCGGCCAACCAGCCGCGGGCTTTTTTTGTGGTTTGACGCGTGGAGGTGGGTTGGGGGAGGGGGCGTGACGGGGTTAGGGATTTGAGTCGCTGGGCTGCGGTCGAGTATAATGACGGGAGTATGTGATACACAGGTCGTGGCGACGATCGTGCTGTATAGGCGTATAGCATCGCCGTGTTTTGCGGGTGTAGCTCAGTTGGTAGAGCGTCAGCTTCCCAAGCTGAATGTCGACGGTTCGAACCCGTTCACCCGCTTTTTCATTTCCCGGCTCTCGATCACTGCACATTACACATGACAATTTTGCCGCTCACTGGGATGGGCGGTATCGCTTGTTCACACAGAAGCTTTGTCGGCAAAGGGCGTCTGGATTTTCTCGATTTCAACGGAAACAAGCTTTGGGGGCGCGATGGGACGGGAGATATTTTATTCGTGCTCGTCTTCGGTGTGCGCTGGCGGCAGGTGATTGGCATTGATAGGGCTGTCGGCGTTGAGGTTGTTCGGGCTGGTGGGCACGCCCACGCCGTGGCGGTAGACCATGGCCCCACCGTGGTGGGATGTGACGCCGGTGTATGCCGCCGTGCCGAAACCAGCCAGCAAAGCCAGAGCCAGCGATGCTGTTCGCACGCGGTTTCGTCTGCTGGCGGATACCGCGGCGATCGCGCCGGTGAGCATGAGGAACAGCCACACACGCTCGCCCATCTCTTCGTGTTTTTCAAGGTGTTCCAGGGCCTCTTGGGTCATGACGGCTGGGTCCAGGCGGTCCATCGCTTCTTCGCCCGCCTCCGCGGCGGTCCAGGCGGCCAACCCCCCAAGAACGTAAAGACCCACGCAGCACCAGCGTAGCGCCCTGGACCGGCCCCGGGTGATCATCATGGCCGCTAGCCCAAACACCCCCAGCAGGCTTACCGCGATCGGCAGGTGGATCATCATCGCGTGCTTCTGCTGCGGGTCGGCGAGGGATTGGAAGATGTCTTCTAACATGCCTTTTAGCGTAGCGGAGGGTTAAATAAAAAACAAAATAGGGCTTGGGGCAAAGACGCTAACCACCGACAAAACACCTGTTCCGGCGACGCGTGCCGTTACAAACGTTACACATTAACGCCAACGGTCAGTAAATTTGTGTCTGAAACTAGATTGCCCATCCGCTCCGTCTATCCTTCCTTTAGTACAAAACCTTTGGAGTCTAAGGGAGAACTTCATGACTTGGCCTAACGACCTTCCCCAACCGTCGGCCTACAAGATCCAGCCTGTTGACGACCTCACGGACAACGGCGAACCGCTCGACGCCCTGTTCAGCCACGACGAGATGTTGGTGTACGTCCACACACCGATCGTCAAGCGGTATCTAGACAAAATGCTTGAAGACCTTGCACGGGCTTCCGAGTCCGTCGCGGTCCAAGAGCCGGCTGGGCGAGACGACCGCTGAAAAATCCTAATATCCGCGGGAGGGCTCGAACCTCCAACCTTCGGCTTCGGAGGCCGACGCTCTATCCAATTGAGCTACGCGGACAAACCACAACGGCGTCATTTTACACCACTTGCCCTTGGGTTTCAGGGCATCGGGCAGGTGAGTAACCGGCGGTTGGCTGATCGGGGGGTGGCGGGCGGGCCGCGGGTCAATCCGGGCGTACGTTTCTGGACTGGAGGTCGAACCAGAACTTGCTGGGGTCGTAGACAAATTTGAGTTGGCGTTTATCGAAGGCCTCGAACCACTGGCCCCAGTCCATCAGGTCCAACGCCTCGGGCTCCGCGTATGGCGAGCCGCCGACGCGGATGCGGTCGGGCTGACCGGGCACACACCCCGGCCAGTAACTGTTGGCTTCGCACCAGAGGCGGATCTGTTCGTGGTTCACGGTTTCGTAAACGGTCATGTTCGGTAGCGACTCGCTTTTTGCTCTGCCCGCGCGGTCCGGCGTGCGTGGGTGGTCAGGCGTTGGCCTGCTTGGTCCGTTCCATGTCTAAGACCCGCACCACCGGATCGAGGTTAACCATGAGGCTCGCGTTCTGGTCGGCCTCATTGGCTTGGCTGATCTTCTCGATCACCGGGCTGACTACTTTCTCGGCTTCCTGCCTGCCGATTTTGTCTTTAAACACAAGAAATGCATCGTGTGTGCCCCAGTGCTTGATCTGTATATGGAACCTGGTCCTGGCGTCGTTAGTAACTTCCCAGTTGGTCAGGCTCCGTTTGTGCCAATACTTGCTCAGTTGCCGGACTTTGTCCCTGATAAATTGTTCTGTATTGTGATCGGTCATCGGACTTTCTCTCCTTGACAAAGACAGTCTTAGAGACGCCGCCACCCGGTTCACCCCGTGCGCGGTTCCGTTGCATTTATCGTACCAAATCGGGTCATCAAAGCTAGGGGCTGGTTGAGAACCGCGCAGGCAAACCGCGACAGGTTTTTCAGGTCAGGCCGTGGGTAGCGGTGGGGGGGGCTGGGGGCTCGGAAGTCGGGCGAGGCGTCACGCCAGCTTCTGCACGCCGTCGGGCAGGTCCATGTATTTCAGCACGGCTTCGTACAATTCCTGGCATTTGAAGAAGAGTTTTTTGCCGCCGTCCGTGGCGCTGGTGATGTACAGTTCGTAGTGTCGCTGCCAGTTTTCGCGGTCTTTTTCTTCGTTGTAGATCCCCGCTTTCTCCCGGATCTCTTTGCCCCGCTTGCGGTAGTTCCAGCGGACGGTGGCGTAGGCGGCGACGAGCGTGTCGCTGGTCATCAGGTCCACGCCGGCGCTCTCTTTGCTGGTGTCGTAGCGGAAGTCGGCAATGACCTGGTAGATCAGTTTGGCCAACGCGCCCGGGCGTATGTTCAGGAAGGGGAACGCCAGCCGCCCGACTTCGGTGCCGCTGCGGGGGTTGAGTGACATGGACCTGTCGCCACATGTTGGGATTAGCAAGATGTATGGGCTGTGGCGGATGTAAACACGGTTCGCGGGTTTGTTGGCGTGGACCAGGATGTCTTTAAAGACCCTGGGGTCTCGGTTTTCGATCTCGGCGATTTCAGCCAGGAGTGTCTCGCGGTCGTTCACGGCGCCGGTGCCGGCGGTTGGGTTGTACTTGTCTCGCATGACAAACGGGAAGAAAGGCTCTTTGAGGTGTGCGCACAGCCGGGCATGCCGCCGCATGCCCTTGGCTTCGCGGCGGGCGATGGATGCGGGCTGGATCGATTCGTCCAATTTGTCGAGCTTGGCCTGTGCGCCGTTGGCGATCTCCGCTTCGTTCGGTAAGAATTTTTGTTCGATCAGGTCAGCCGACCGCTTCAGGCGGGCCAGCTTGGCTTTGTTGTCTTGGATCTTCTCAAGGAGTTTTTCTTTTTTCTGTTTTGAGCTGGCCTTGCCCGGGTCGAGCTTGGTGATCTTCTTCTCCAGCTTCTCGATTTTCTGCGTAACACCGTCGCTCTCTTCGTTGAGCTGGCTCAACACTTGTCCCAAGGCCGACCCTGCGATCCTGCCGTAGATGATCTTCCGCCACATCTTGTCGGTGGTCCACTGGGCGGAGCCCCTGTTGTTTAGCTCCAAATCTTCGTCGATCGATGAGGTGATCACGCCCCGCGCCGACAGGTCGATGTACTCATCGGGGTACAGCACACAGGTCGCGTCCACGGCGTGTCCCCAGTCTTCGACCGCCTGCTCGCACTGGCTCATCAACTGCTTGGTCGTCTCGGTCGGTAGCAGAAAGGGAGACTGGAAGATTACCCCGAACCGCATCAACGCTCTCAGATAAACGCGGTGTTCGGCAGCGGCTTTGCCTGTGGCTAGCAGCACGGCCGCTTCCTCGTAGACGCGCCAGTACGCGTTCACCAGCACGGGCTGGACCGATTGGAGCTCCCGCCGCTCGGCGGATTGCAGGTAGGTCAACAGCTGCACCTCGTCGCGCAGGGTCAGCTCGCGTTCGTCTGGGTCGGCTTTGCGTGAGCGGCCCTGCTCGGCTTCGGAGAGCGTGTCACGCACGGCGGCAAGTTTTTCTTTGGTGAATTCGCTGAACCGCTCCAACGCCAGGCTATACACCGCCCACCCGTAAAGCGGCGACGGGTCACAGCCATGGCTTTCCAATAGCTTGTACAGGGGTTCCTCGGCCACACACGCCGCCGCGGCTTGGAGCATTTCGTCGGTCAGCGCGTTTCGCTCTTGCAGCAAACCAAGTTGCTTGCAGCCAAGCTCCAATATCTCAATGATCAGCGTGGGCTCGGCCACTGCTTCTGGCGCGGGTGGGGCGTCTTCAGATGGCTGAGGCTGGGTGTCTTGGGCGGTGTCTTTCTTGCTGTCGGGTTCGTCACCTTCCTCGTCATCTTCTTGGTCGTCGTCGTCGTCGTCATCCAAGTCGTCATCGTCATCATCGTCGTCCAGGTCATCGTCTTCCAATTCGTCGTCGGGCGGGTCTTCGTCGGGTGTCTGGGCGGCCACATTTTTCTTTTTTTCTTTTTCGATATGGCTGGCGAGCTTCTGTAGCATCGCGTCTACTTTTTCGCTGTCGGGTATCCGCTGCAACTCGCGGGATTGACGGGAGAGCTCGGAATCCACGGCGTCGGGTAGCTCCGCGTGGTTCTGGCGGACCTGCTGACGCGTGTGCTCAAGCCGTTCGACCTGCACAAGCCGCTGGAGCCGCTGACGGACGAGCTTCGTTAATTCTTTAGGGATCACGAGGGGAGCGGTCGTGTCGCTTGAGGCGGGTTGATCTTGGTTTGGCGCAGCCTGCTGGGTCACGTACCACTACTCCCTACCATTGGGCCCATCAACGCGTTGTAGCGGCGTTTTTATAGGACCGGCGGCCTCAACTTGAGCAACAACCCGCATTAATCATCGGGCGGGTAAGCCGGGCGGTTGAGCGGGGTTTGGGCTGATGGATTAGCCGAGGCGAGGCGTGTATGCCAGCGTGTCGCGGCTGGTTATGGGGCGGTACAGATCATCGAACATTGGTTACGTGATTTTGGCTACCAAGATCGTCTGGTCGTCGTGGGGCGGGTGCCCGTCGGTGAAGCCGTTGAGGGCTTCGAGCACGGTGTCGATCAGCCCCGACGCGTCGATCGTGCAGTTCTCCAGCGTGGCGTCGAGCCGGTCGGTGCCGAACATTTGGCGATGGGGGTTGAACGCCTCGGTGACGCCGTCGGTGTAGAAGACGATCTGATCACCGGGTTGCAGCTCCAGCGTGGCCTGGTCGTACTTTTCATCAGCCACAATGCCCAGCGGCAGACCCACCACCTGGTTGACTGGGAACAACGACCCGTCTTGGCAGCGTTTGAGCCGCGGTGGGTTGTGTCCGGCGCAGGCATAGGTGAGCCGGCGCGTGGCCGGGTCGTAGACACCGAAAAACGCCGTGACAAAACGGCCGGTGTCTTTCGTGTACCTCTGGGTCAGGTGGTGGTTGACGTGTTCAAGCATTTGCGACGGGCATGCTTCGCAGGTGTGGTTGGTGTGCGCCAGGGCGTGGGTGACGGCCATGAGGACAGCCGCGGGGCTGCCGTGCCCACTGACGTCTGCGATCATGACCCCCCAGCACCCGTCGGCCAGCGGGAAGAAATCGTAGTAATCACCCCCGGATCGGGCGGCGGGCTGGTAGTGCACGGCCAGGTTCATGGTGGGGATGTCGGGCAAGGCTGTGGGCAGCAGCGACCGCTGCAACTCACCGATCAACTTCATCTCCTGGTCCACGGTTTCGTATGCTTGTTTGAGTTGGCCTGATAGCACCAGTGTCTGCGTGGCCCGTCCGAAGAGGTTACTTGTCCACACCTGCTCGGCGAATCGTTCGCGTTCGAAGGCGTGAGGCCGGGTGCGCATGATCAGGACCATATTCAGCGCCACGCCCTGATCGAACACGGGGATGGCCATCACCGAGCACATGCTGTTTAGAAAATCAGCCCCGGGGTCGCCCTCCGCGACCTGTAGGTCGTCGATGATCCGTGGTTCATCGCCGTACAGCAATTCGCCCATCAGCCCGCCTTCGAATACCGGCAGTTCGTCTTGCTGTTCCCATGGGTTGCGGTCCAGGCCCCAGGTGGAACTGCGTGTGACACGGTACTTGGGTGCCGGTAGCCCGCGTCGGCTGATCGCCACGATCCGGTCCACCGGCAGGATATCTCTGATGCGTTGGCCATACACGAGTACCATTTCCTGTGGGTCGGTCTGCCGGCTCATCTCGCGCATCATGTCGGTGATGTACGACACGCGCTGCTGCCAGTCGGCGGTTGCTTGATCGGTGTTGTTGGTGGTGCTGCCCATGTGACGTGTCATTGATTATAACCACCCGTAAGCCCGGTTTTCTTCCACGGATATGGGTTTTTAAGGCGATACCGGCGGGCACAATCATGAGGCGTAGCCCGAGCAATAGACGATGCCTCGCCAATCATTCACAGCGGCGACCGCTTGGGCACGCCCGGCAGGCGGGGGTATGTCTTGGGCGTGGGGCGTTCTTTTATAAGGCTCACAATCACCGTGTTGGGGTCGCGGTCTTGAGGGTAGGCGTCGACCACTTGCAACTCACCCGCACCGAGCGTGGCCATGGCGTCGGCGGCTTCGTCGAGTTCCTGTTGCGCCTCAGAGCCTTTGAGCGTCAGCACGCGCCCGCCCACACGCACCAGCGGCAGCATGTACTCCAGTCCACGATTGAGCGGGCCTACGCCGCGCGCGACGGCTGCGTCGTATGCCTGGCGGTGTTTCGCCTGTTGACCGACCGTCTCGGCGCGGTCGTTCACCACGTGAACCGATGTTAACTCTAGTGTCGCGACGCACTGTTCAAGGAACCGCGCTTTTTTGCCCGTGGCTTCGAGCAGGGTGACTTTGAGTCCCGGCATGGCCATGGCGATCGGTATGCCCGGCACGCCGGGGCCGCTGCCCACGTCAATGAGCTTCGCGCCTTCGGGCAGGTCCACCAAGCCGGCCACGAGGGTTAGGCTGTCGAGGATTAGGCGTTGCCATGCTTGGTCGCGGTCGCGCACGGCAGTGAGGTTAAACTTTTCGTTGGTGGTCAGCACCAGGTCCAGGTAGCGTGCAAGCCGGTCGGGCAGCGAAGCCGGCGCGACTATTTCCAACTCGGCCAGGCCGTCTCGCACAAAAATGGGGATCGCGTCTTGAGCCATGGGTTGCTTGCGTTTCAGAGAGATGGTTGGTTAAGACGTGGCCACCCTGCCCCGGTCAAACTCAAACGCGGGGCGGGTGACGATGGCAGGGCGGCGCGAAGCGAAGTTGATCACCAGCCCGATCATGGCGTACGTCGCCGCCAGGCTTGACCCGCCGTACGACACGAACGGCAGCGTGATGCCCGTCACCGGCAGCAGGCCGAGTGTGATCCCTATATTGATCATGGCCTGCGTAAACAACAGCCCGGCGAAGCCGACCGTGGCCAGGCGTGTGAACGGGTCTTTGAGGCTGGCGGCCGTCATCACCAGCGATACCGTCAACAGCAGGTACAGCCCCAGCGTGGCGGCGCCGCCGACGAAGCCCCAGCGGTTGACGATAACCGAGAAGATCATGTCGTTGTGTGCGTGCGGCAGGCGGTTGAACCGCATAATCGTGGTCGACCGCTCGTCGCCGTAGCCGTGCAGGCCGCCCGAGCCCACCAGCGTCATGGCTTTGTCCTGCTGGTAGCCGATGCTGTCGGTGTACCGGCTCTCGCCCTCGGCGCGGCTGATCATGGCGACGATGCGCTGGCGCTGGTGGGGCTTGAGCACCTGCATCGAATCGGGCAGGGCGTAGATCACCGCCACGTTAAGCGCCGCGACGACCAGCGCGATGGCCACCAGCGCCGAGATGTGCCCCAGCCTCGCGCCCGCGGCTACGAGCATCACCAACAGCGCCGGGGCGAACAGCACAGCCGTGCCCAGGTCCGGCTCGACGAGGATCAGCCCCATGGGCACCATCATGAGCGCAAAGGGGACGAGCAGGCCGCCGAGTGTTCGGTGGCTGGCGCGGTAACGCAGGTACAACGCCACCGCCAACACAAAGACAATCTTCGCCAGCTCCGATGGCTGGAACATCATGAAGTGCAGGTTCATCCAGCAGGTGGCGCCGTTGCGCACCGGCACAAGGGATCGCGGCATGAAGGGAAGGATTAACAGCAGCAGCAGCAGCAGTGTGACCACGGCCATGGGCGCTACTGCTTTGGCGATCACACGCGGGTGCGGCAGCAGACACGCCCCCGCCACCACCAGCGAGATGCACAGCCACCGCGTCTGGACCGCTGCGTATACGGGGTAGCCCGTTCCGATCGCGGCGATCCCGATTGCCGTTAACCCCACCGCCGCTAAAAGTGCGCACCATGCCGCCTGGGGGCGGGCGAGTTGGCGGATTTGATCGGGTAAGTAAATCACAGATACCCCTCCGCTCGCAAGGCGTGGAGGATCTGGTTGGCGATCGGCCCGGCCACGGCGCCGCCGCTGCCCGCGTACTCCACCACCACCGCCATGACGAAGTCCGCCCTCGGCGAGCCGGGCCGCTTCACCAGGCAGACCACCCACGCGTGGTCGCCGCGGCGGACGATGGGGTCAATCTTACGGTCGTACCGCCCGTCGTTGTTCGCGTCGATCCACAGGGACACGCCCTGGGCCGTGCCGCTTTTGCCGTATAGCTCGACGCCGGGGATGTTGAAGATCGGCTCTTGGTGCAGCGCGGCGATGCCGTGGGCGGTGCCGTAGCTGCGGTTGATCGCTTTTTCCATGCCCCGCATGGCCTGTTGGACGCCGGCCGGGTCCCAGTTCAGGTCCGTGCCGGTCTGCGATTCGGGCTGATCGCCGACCATGATAAAGCTGGGGCTGATCGCGTACCCGCCACGCGCCAACGCCGCGTAGCTGCCAGCCGCTTGCAGGGGCGTCCAGCGCACTGGCCCTTGGCCGATGGCCATGAAGATCGCGTCGGCGGCGCTAAAGCCGTTGGCGTACGGCTGGTCGGCTTTGCTTAAGTCGGGCAGGTCGCCGCGGACTTCTTGAAGGCCGCACCCGGTTGTGTGGCCAAGTCCCAGCCGGTCGTACCACTCGACCAACCGCCTGGCACCCAGGCGCCGGCCAAGCGTGTAGAAAAAGATGTTGCAGCTACGGGCGATCGCCGCGTCTCCTGTCAGCGGCCCGTGCGTGGCGTTGAAGTGTTTGAAGATCCAGCAGCGGTACCGGTCGGTGAAGTCCGGGTCGAGGTGGCCGTGGCATTCGATCGTTTGCCCATAACCGATTTTCCCATCGCTGATCGCCGCGGCCAGCACCAGCGGCTTGACGATCGACCCTGGTTGGTATGCCCTGGCCACCGGGCGGTTCATGAACGGCTGATTCAACTTGTCTTGCCATACCGAATCGGGCGATTCTCTTAGCTGCCGCCTGCTGAATCCCGGCATACTCACCGCGGCTAACACCTGGCTTTGCGTCACGTCCAGCACCACGGCTGCGCCGCAGAGCGGGTCTCCGATTTGTGGGTGTAGCGGGTTGGATGGCGGGTTGGGGCTGTGCCACGGTTGAACTTTCATCAAGCCGAAGCCGGGGTCCATCAATGCCTGGATGCGCGCCTGAAGCTGGATATCCACCGTCAGGACGGCGTCGTGTCCGCCCACCGGCTCCAATCGCTGTTCTTCTTGGGTGTCTAGCTGTTGGACGACCTGCCCGCGCGTGCCGCGCAGCCAGTCTTCTTGCTCTTTTTCAATGCCCCAGTGCCCGGCCCGGTCGCCCGGCAGGTAGCCGCCCAGGTCGGTGCTGGGTTGGCCGCTTTCGTCGGTCACGCGGTATGGTCGGCGTTCGGCGTCTTCTTTCCACACCCGGCGCATCGCTCCGATAAAGTGCGCCCCCACGCCTTCGACGGCAGTCTCTAGCGGTGTGTCCCGGCGCAGCGGGCTGGGCAGCGTTGAGCGGTCCGTTACCACGGTCATGGTTTCGAGCGGGTAGTGGCGGTGTTTGGAGGGTTGCACGTCGACGTGCGGCCATACGGTGCCTTCCGGCTGTTGAGCGGCGTCGGCCAGCAACTGGCGCACGCGGATCAGCGTGCGCCGGTCCAGGTCCGTCAGCAGCGCGTGGGCGGCCACCTGTTCGCCGATCGGCTGGGCCACGTCGGCCAACGTCACCGTTTCATCCTCATCATCTTCCAACCGCCGCCTCAGCCGACGGTCCCAGACGGCGCTTGCGATTTGGTTAACCCGGCGGACGATGGTCGCCTTTCGTTGCTCCAATTCTTCACGGCTGATCCCGCCTAATTCGCACAGCGACCGCCAGAGTTCTTCTTCCTGAGCCTCGAACGGCTGCTGATACGAGGCGGTGAGTTCGGCTCGCTCGTGCTCGTCGATCTGTGCCCACAGTTCTTTGTTGGCCCGGTACGCCGCGAGTCGGCCTTGGCGGTACGCCCACTCACCGGTGATGACGGGGTATGCCACGCAGACGTCGTAGCTGGGGCGGTCCATGGCGAGCACGCGCATCTGCCTGTCGAGTATGCGTCCGCGCGCGGTGGGTATGAGCTTGCGCTGGACCATGGCGGATTCGGCGCGTCCGCGCCAGTAGGCGCCTTGCGCGACGGTGAGGCGTGCCATCTGCAGGGTGAGTATTGTGGTTACACCCGCGGCGCAGACGACAAGGAGCCACAGCCTGCGGTGGAACATGCTGGGTACGGCTTGTCGGAGCCACGATTGGGCGTGGGGCACGGGTCGGGTTCCTGTGGTTTGCGCGTGATCAACGGGCAAGCGGCGGCGCTTTGTGGCGCGTCACGTGTATCGGCTTGATTATAAGCCATGGTCGCGCGGGGCGGGGGCCGGATTAAACATTATTAATGTTGGTCTGAAAAATGTTGAGTCGATGCGCATGCGAGAAGAGACCGCTTCCTTATCCGCCTGAGGCGGACGGCTCGTGGCGGACGGTGCTTGATGTACGAAGGAAAAATTGGCTAAGAGATTAAAAGCGTTATGACTTGGCTAGTTGCAGCTTGGTGCGTGCTTTGGCCAGGTCACGCTGGGCGTGGTCGAATTCTTCGTCGGAGTGGGGGACGCGGGCCTGAGCTTCTTTGAGGGCGGCCTGGGCTTCCTCGCGGTTGAGCTTGTCGGCTTCGGTGGCCTCGTTGGCCAGCAGGGTCAGGCGGTTGTCGTTCATTTGGACGAACCCGCCGCCGATGTAGTACCACCGGCTGGCCCCGCCGCCGACCGGGTCGAGGCGCAGCGCGCCGACGCCTAACTTCGCCACCAGGGGTGCCCGATGCGGTGCCACGCCCATCAGCCCATCGTGAGCCGGCACCGACACATACGTCACCTGCTCGTCGAGGACCTGGCGAGCGGGCGTGACAATCGTGCATTGGAAGGATTGGGCCATGGCTGTTCCATCCGTGGCGGGCGGTGCCCGCCCTACAAATCAGACACGGATCATAGATTGAGGGGGTAGCGCTGACAACCCGGCCGGTAGGGGGTGCCACCACCCGGCCGAAGGCCGCGTGGTGCGACTCGCCACGGGCCATTTATTCCCAATCAGAATCCATATTACACGCATTACACAGTCTTCGACTGTGTAATGGCACCCAGGCTGAGGAGAGACTCACTGAACCTCCTGCCGCCACGTGCCCGCGACGGGCGTCATTGGTGGAGACGTGATGTACTTACCATAGATGTAGTGGTTCAAGCTCGTACTTGCACTGAAAGTCCAGGTTGACCCTGCGTTATAGGTTACGAGTAGCCCACTCCCACTGCTGCCTTTCTGGGCCTTACAAGCAGTGCCACCTTGATCCCATTCGAGCACGAGGCACAGCCCTTCTGAAGGTGATAGGCCCGTCACGGTGCTGTATGTAAACTCCAGCCAAGTAGCTGAGGCAAGAGACGTCTCGTACATCAGCATTTCTTCGAGGACCGTTGTGGTGGGGACGTTGCTACCGTCGGCCTTGCGGAGTTGAACCTTAGTGACACCGTCGGATCCGTTTCCATGCTTGACTGCGTGGACCTGCACACGTGTCACCGACCACGATGTCGCGCCAGCAGGCAGGGTAGGCTTAAAGTATTGTCCCGCCCACTCCGCGGACTCGATAAAGGCTTGACCTCCACCACCTGAGATGTCGCTGCTAAAAAGCACCTCAGCGCTCTCGGTTGAGCCGCCCCCGCTGGGTTGCGCCATCTCCACGCTGTAGATTCGCACGGCGTTGTTGACGGTGGCTTTGCCGTACAGTCGCACCGGCTGGGTGGGATCGTTGGCCAAGTTGCCGTCGATCTCGTCCACAAATTTGTAGGTCACCACGGCCTCGCCCCAGGTGTAGTCGGCCGTCCAGGTGTCGTTTGTGTGGGTCGCGCGCCAGCCGGGTGCGGTCATGGCCTTATACAAGCCCAGGTCAACCATGGATTGCGCGTAGTAGCCGGCTTTGGCCGCGTCTAGGTCCGCGTTAGAGATGCGCGTTTGGATACGCCCCACCGTCATCGCAGACAAACCCACCACCGCCACAAATACCGATGTCATCAACACGAGCACGTACACACTGCCGCGGCAACGGCAGCGTGCCTTGCTGTTCATAGTTCGGCGCGGTTCGGTCGGCTGTCGCCGTAGAAATTTTTTTCTTATTGGCTGCAACTCATTGCACTTCCTGCCGCCAGGTGCCCGCGACGGGGGCCAAGGGCGGGCTGGCGATGTAGGTGCCGTACACCCTGTAAAGTAACGCTTGAGCCCCGATGGTGAACCATGCCGCCTCTTTGCCGCTTGTCGAAACGTATCCCCCCGGGGGGGTCGCGGACCAATCCAATTCAACTTGTGCGGCCTTGCTGCCTTGTGACCACTCAAGGACCAAGCAAAGATGATCGGCGGGGGTAAGACTCGACACGTTGCTAAACGTGAATTCCCGCCAAGTGGGCGTGGCGGTCAAAGCGGTTTCGTTCATCGTGAATGCTTCGAGCACCGTGGTTGTGGGCAGACCGCTTGCGTCAGCCGTACGCAGCTGAACCTTCGTCACGCCGTCTGTCGTGCTGCCTGTTGAACTACGGGCTTTGAACTGGACGCGCGTCACCTTCCAACTGGTCGCGTTGGCTGGCAGCGTCGGCTCAATATACTGCCCGTGCCAGTACCATTCTTGGATGTTCTGCAAGCCGGCGTTGGGCGTCGCCGGGTCCCAGCTATTTAGAAGCATTTCGGGGCTTTCCGTGGCCCCGCCGGGTTGTAGGAGCTTGACGCTGTAGATGCGCACGGTGTTGTTGACGGTGGTTTTGCCGTAAAGGCGCACGGGCTGTGTGGGGTCGTTGGCTAGATCACCGTCGATTTCATCGACAAATTTGTAGGTGACGATCGCCTCGCCCCAGGTGTAGTCGGGTGTCCAGGTGTCGTTTGTGTGGGTGGTGCGCCAGCCGGGTGTGGTCATGGCTTTGTACAGGCCCAGGTCGACCATGGACTGTGCGTAGTACCCGGCTTTGGCGGCGTCTTGGCTGGCGTTGGCGGTGCGGGTTTGGATGCGCCCTGCTGTCATCGCCGACAACCCCACAACGGCGACAAACACGGACACCATCAACACGAGGACATACGCGCTGCCGCGACAACGGTCGTGTGTCTTGCGTTTCATACGCATCTGGATTAATTCGAAGTCGATGCAAGCGCGAGAAGAGACCGCTTCCTTATCCGCCTGAGGCGGACGGCTCGTAGCGGTCGGCTGTGTATGAGTCCAGATACGTATCATTGCTCAGTAAGGCTCAATTTGCACTCGACGGGTTGCTCCATCCCGAGGTGCGTAGCGATGTGAGGGTCACCAACACCCGATCGCCGTGCTTCACCATGACGCGTATACGCTTGATCCCCGATTCACTGCCCGACACGAGGCTGAAGTCATTGGCGTTTAGCCACACGACTTCCACTTCGCGCTGATAAATATCCATGCTGGGTATGGCTGTGCCGTCTTGGCGTTCGGGTGGGTTGGCCGACCAGCCGTTGTAGTCGTCCACGTCGTCCCACAAGTCGCGTCGGGTGGCGCTCTCGCCGGTCTCTCGGCCGAACGTGGGTGCGGCGACCGGCTCCTCGTAAGCCTGGAGAACGATTTCGTCCATTAGGTCCTGGGCCAGCAGCAGTGCGACGCTGCGCTGGGCGTTGGCCAACTGTGTTTTTTGTGACGAGCCCACGGTGTTCATCGCTGTGACGATCATGAGCCCGACGACGAAGACGCAGATGACCGCCTCGACAAGGCTGAAGCCGTGTGTGCGGCGGTGTGCGAGACAGAAGAGACCGCTCCCTGATCCGCCTGAGGCGGACGGCTCGTCGTGGGGGTCTGTTGTGATCAACCATGAGATCGCTTTACAGAGCTTCATGAGCCGGCGCCTCCCACTCGGATGCGAACGTGGTCGAACTCGGCCCCGTCGCCGACTCGCCGAAGCTGTATAAACTCGTCGTTGTTGCCTGTATATCGGGGGTAGGAGAACGTGCCGCTTTCTTGGCCGTTGATTTTGATGTGGACGGTGTCCGCGCCCGGGTCGACCAGCAGGGTCAGATCGACAAACCCGCTGGGCAAGCCGGTCTGTGTGTACAGGGTTTGGAACGAAAATGTGTTGGGCTTGGTTTGCACCGTCAAGGTCTGTGTGTTGTCGGCTTCGAGCTTGATGTGCGCGTAGATCGCGCCGTGCGTGGTGCCGGTGCGGTCGATGTTCATCCAGACGCCCGCGCCGTCGGTGCCGGACGTGGTGTCGCGAAAACGGACGTCTAGTGCGGTGACTTCCAAAAATTTATTGACGGGATTGGTATTCATCGCCCGGTCGATCCGCCAGACCCCGCCGGCGAGTGTGGCGGGCACGAAGGCTCCGGCGTCGTTCATGGCCCAGTCGGGGGTAGTGTCTTGATCGATATCAATAGCCGTTGGGTCGCCGCTGAAGTCGGCTTCCCACACGGTGGTGAGCACTTCGGGTAGGTTCGCCGTTCGGGCCGACGTTTCAATGGGCAAGGCGGTGTCGGCGTCGCCTGCTTCGAGGGCGAGGCGCACCGAGGTGAGGTGCTGGCGTGTGACCGCTTGGTCGGGGCCCGGCTGGGTGATCGTGCCATAGACGTAGTACTGCAAGGCCTTACTGCCGTTGTGCGTCCAGGTGACGCCCGCGTCGTCCGTGATTAGAAGCCCCGAGCCGCCGGCAGAGTCAAGCTGAACCTGCGTATTCAAGGGCGGCAAATTGTCCCGGATGACTAGGCAGACGCGCTCGCTGGGAGACAGGCCGTTCACGTTGGAAAAATTAAATTGTTGCCAGGAAAAAGTATTGAACAATAAAAGGTGTAGAAACAAGACCTGCTCAAGCACAACGCCGGTGGGGTGGTTGCTGGCGTCGGCGGGGCGGATCTGCACCAGCATGGTCCCGGCCAGCGGCAGTATGCCGGCGTTTCTCATCCTGAACGTCACGCGTTTGACGCTCCAGCTTAGGGTGTCGGGCGGGAGGGTCGGGTCGATGTACTGCCCGGGCCAGTCGTTGCCGTCCACGATCTCGGTCGCCGCGGTGACGAGCGGGTCGTGGCTGACCAGCAGTTGCTCGGCACCCTCGACTGGCGGGCCGGGGTAAGTTTCGGTGGCAGATGTAAACGCATAACTCAAATCAAATTGCTGTACATTGTCGAGGATCGGCTCGGCTGCGGCGTTGTTGGTTTGCCGTGTCAGCGGGTCGCTGGCTGTGCCGGACCAAGCGTATCGCACGGTTTCGGGCAGGCCGTCGCTGTTGCGGTCCGCCAGCGCGAACGCGACCGCGTTGGCCGATCGTTCCGTGATATAGACAGCGGTCCTCAATTCTTGGGCGATCTGTTGGGCTGTTTGACTGGTTTGGGTGATCGCCTCATTGGGGCTTTGATTAGTGGGGATCGCTTTGCTGGCTAGGTAGATCGTGGACCCCATCGCCAGCATGAGCACGGACATGATGGCCATCGCCGCGACGACTTCGACCAGCGTGGCGCCTGCTCTGTGAGCGGGGACGCCGGTTGGGCGGCTCTGGATGGGTGTACGCTCCATCATGGGATACTCACCCTCCCCGTGTCCGCGTCTACGACGATTTTGCGTTGCTCGGTGCCGGCTTGGACGACCACCGCGCCGTCTGAGTCTGGCGTGCCGTAGCCGTCGAAGATGACAACCGCGTCGCCGCCGAAGTCTGCTGAGATGATCCGGGCTTGGTAGGGGTCGGCTTTGAGGTCGACGTCGTAGTTGGCGGTCTGCTCGTCTAGGCTTGATACGTTCTGAAGCTGGTACGTGTGGGCGCCGGTATTAAAGCTGACCTGGCGTGAGGCGCTTGCTTGGCGTGCGGCTTGCTGGGCCAGTTGCAGGTCGGCGGCGACGCGTCTCGACGCGGCGACACAGCGATATCTCATCAGCGAGTTGGTGTACCGGGGCACCGCGATCGCGGCGAAGACCGCCATGATGGCCGCCACAAGCACGACCTCAACCAGGCTGAACCCGGCCAAGCCATGCGCGTGACGCGGGCGTGTCATCTCTGCCCTCACAGGCTGAATCAGTATGTGTTGTAAGCCGTGCCGTCGTCGTCCACGTCAGTGCCAACAAGGTTGGCGCGGAGCTCAAGCGTGGCTGTGTTGAACCACCACCCGTCGGTGGCGGCGCCCTGTGGCGGGACATCGGCGGCGACAGTCGTCACGTGGATGCCCCTCTCGCCTTTCTTTGCACCCACCGGCTGTGGGGGGATCTCTTTGAGGTACGGCCCAAAGACAATGCCCGAGCCGGAGTTCTTTGTGGCGCTGAAGCTGGCGCCCGTGGCGTTCGAGAACTGCGTGAGCTGGTTCACGATGTTAGCGTCCGGGTATTTGCCGTCGTGCTCGGCGGCGTACAACTCGATCGAGTTGCGAAGCACCGACAAGTCACTGCGCAGGGCGCTGCCGCCCGCGGTGCGTGCCCCGCGGCTTAGCCTCGGGATTGCGATCGCGGCGATCACACCCATAATCACAATGACGATGACCAGCTCAACCAAGCTGAAGGCGAGCCGGCGGGTACGGTGATTCTGTGCCATTGATAAAACCTCCCTAGTAGGCAACTGACCTCGGATACGAAACCGTGGCCTGTAATTGTTGATCGGTCTGGCAGCGGTTGGCCTTAACAATTTGTAACATTCGCTACAAATATCTGGGCGGTCGGAGGGGCGGGATCGCTGGTATTTTGAGTTATCGGAATGTGAAGGCCAAGCCGCGGTAATTGACGTGCGGGTTCAGGCACATCGGCTTACGGCCCGACGGGCATCTTCTCGCGGATCATGGCGTCCATCAGGTCGGCGTCCGCCGCGTCGGGTGGGCGCAAGATCACGCGGAACTGGTGGGTCTTGGCGTTGTACCACCACCCGCCGGTAGCTGCGGACGCGGGGGGCGCGTCGCCGGCGTTCATGGCGACGTACATCTGGTTGTCTTCTTTATTGGCCCCGACCATGATCGGCGGCATCTCGCTGAGATACGGGCCGTAGACAACTTTGTTGGCTGAATCCTTGGCCGGTTTGATCGTCGTGCCGGTAATGTCGGTGTATTGGGTCAGTTGGTCGGCGATATTGGCGTCGGGGTAGACGCCATCGTGCTCGGCGGCGTAGAGCTCGACGGCCTGCTTGATACGGGCGATGTTGTTCTTGGTGGCGGTCAGGCCGGAGGTGCGGACGCTGTGGCTCATGCGGTAGGCCGCGACGGACGCGATCACCCCGATAATCACCACGACAATCACCAACTCAATGAGTGAAAAGCCATGATCGCTGGGGTGTGCCCTTCGGCGCCACGACATGATGATTCAACCCTGGATAGCAGGCGGCGGGTAGGGGAGACTCGAACGCGCCCCTAGGATGGCCTATTCCGCGCCAGGATTCAAGCTCAGCTCGGCTCGCATCCCGTCGCGGGCTTCAAACGTCGCGGATTGCTTGTCGATCGATACCAGCTTGAACCCGTCGATGGCCTGGCCGACCCGCAGCATCTGGTTGTCGATCAAGGCATAGCCCGCGCCGTCTTTGGTCATCACAGCGTTGAGCTTGTGCTGGGTTTCAAAGGCCTCGATCTTAAGCCTGGGGTCTGCCGTGGCGATCCGGGTGGGCGCGACGGGCGCGACCTCCGGCTCGGGTTTAGCGAACCAAACATCGGAGGGGGAGAACATATCAACGGTCCGGCCCAGGGATGCCCGCTTGGTCGCCGCGACGGTCGTTAGCCGGTGGCTGATGAACGGCTGGTGGAGCTGGATCTTGGTATCGGTGAATTGAGGAACCGGTGCGTCGCGGCCGGTAAAGGCGCTATCCGTCAGCGACTGGGCCGACGCCTGGCTCGGCGAGGTGTGCTCCGACTCGAGGATCACCCGGTCGATCGTTAGCCCCGCCAACGCCACACCCAGCACGCCCGCATAGATCTTTTGTTCTTTGGTCAGTTTCATCTCTGCCTAAAACAAAAGATATAACCGGGCGGGAGGCAAGCCCGGGCGTGGGATAATTTACATTGGGCCCTTGGCGTCTTTGGCGGTTGTGTGCCACAGCAGGTCTAGCTCGATTGTGACGGTCGGGTTTGGCGTGTTGGTTTTAGCGGTTAAGCCGAATGACCGGACGCGGGTGTCCAAGAAGTTTTTGTGTAGCTGGTGCAGGAAGTAGACGCAGGTGGGGTACGCCCCAGCCCCGGTGATGCGGATCGGGATCGACCGGAAGTAGGTGCCCTCCATGACCTCGCCGGGCTGGACCTCGTGTATCTCAAGGCCGTTGGCGGTGGCCAGCCGCGTCAGCTTCGCCAAGTGATTATTCAGTTGTGCGGCCGGTTGGAGGCGGAAGCCGGTCTCGTCGAGCGACTGGCGCACGCTCTTGAGCTTCTGCCCGACCCGCCTTTGCGATTGGACCAGCTCGGCGACAGTATGTTTGTGGCGGCGCAGGTCGCTGGTCTGTGTCTGGGTTTTGGCGTATAGCTGGACGACCGGCGCGGCGCCCACCCAATAAACCAACGCGGTAACCAGCAGGCACACGGCGATGCCCGCGCCGTCGATTGTCCAGCGGTCGGCTTGTTTCGATTGGGCTTTGCCGTTCTTCATGAGCCGGTGTCCTGTTTGTCGCGCAGCGTACACTGCACACGGAACGCGATGGCTTTGTCGCCGAGAAACGGCTCGAGGTTGGCGTCGTCGAGTTTCACGGTGTTGAAAAGCCCCGTTTGTTCGAGCCGTAGCGTGAACTCCGACACCACGGCCTGCGTCCGGCCCATGCCCTTGATGTCCAGGCGGAACCCGCTGGCCGGTGGGGGGGTCTGGTCGTCGGGTGTGGCTTGCGAGCCGCCGGGCTTGTCGGGCCGGATCGTCTCAACGCGGCACTGGCGCAGCACGATGTCCTGGTCCATGGTCGTGCCCAGCAGCCGCAGCAGCATGCTCCAGTCCGGGTTGTCGATCAGCGTGTGGTTGGCTTTGAGCATCAGGACCGCTTCGTCAAGCTGCGATTGGATCGCCGCAATTGAGCCTTGAAGCGTGTCGATTTTCCCCTGGACCTGGATCAAGACGGGTTCGAGGCCGGGGTCTCGGAGGTTCCACGCCACGCGCACCACCCCGCACGCGGCCAGCAGCAGCGCGACGTAAACCGACCCGCCTTTGGCCCACCTCACCGCGCGCGCACGCCGCCACTTGGCTGCTTGTCGGTAAGGCGGGATGAGGTTCACGCTGATCATGGTCAGCCCTGTGTGTGCTGCGCTAAGCCAAGCGCCTTGGTGAATAAAGTCGATCCGCCGGGTTCTGATAGGTGGGTGTCACACGCCGCCAACACGTTGAGCGACGCCTGGTGGAGCGTGACACCCGCCGCCTTCTCTACTTCCTGTACCAGCCATGGCTTCATCGCCCCGCCGCCGGTTAGGGCCACGCCCTGTGTCGCGGCGTTGGGGTAGCGGTGGGCGGCGTAGGACAGCGACCGGTTCAACTCCTGGGTCACGGTCTCGGCGTAGGAACCGGTGGCGCTGGTCCACGACAGCGCCTGCCCGTTGCCCTTTTCAAGCGGGCTGTCGCCCGCGTCGACCCCGTGGTGGCTCAGCAGCCGGCCCACCACCGCCTCGTCGAGACCGGTTCGCTTGGTGATCTGCTGGTGGAGCAGCTCGATGCCCGCTTCGGGGATCACACGCTCGTAGATGACATTGCCTTGGTGCATGATCACCGCGTGTGCCGCGTGCCACCCCAAGTCCAGCACGCCTGAGAGCCCGTCGTTATCCGCCCACAAAGGCTGACACACCCGCGCCAGCGTGCAGCTTGCGGTTTCAAGCGCGACTACGTTCAGCCCCGCCGGCTCGATCGCGTCTAGCAATTTCTCCGCTTGGTCATGTGGGCAGGCGGTGGCCATCACGCCCGTGGTGTCGCTCCCACGCGCCGCTTGGGGCAGCGCCCAGCACGCCATCTGGAACGAGTCCGGCTCGCGCTTGTACAGCCGGGCCATCTCCATCCGGGCGATCTGGTCAATCGGGGCGGACTCCGATCGCACCGGCAGGTCTAAGATGCTTGTAATTAGAAAGTCATTGGGCACAGCCAGCACCGCGTCATTCCCGATGAAACCCTGCCGATCCAACAGGTCCATGAGCACGGCGATCTCTTCGTAGCCGATCGGCACGCCGGGTGTGGCCCTGGGCATCGCCGCCGCCGCGGACACACGCCACGCGTCGCCCGTCCGGTGCGCCTGGACCGCCTTGATGTAGCGTGTGCCTACATCCAGGCCGATCGGTGTCAGGGTTGATTGGGTCCGCCGATTCATTACCGGGTCTAACCTCCAACAGCCGTCATCTCAAACAACGGCAGGAACATGCTCATCGCCATGAAGCCCACGACCAGGCCCATGATGATCAGGATCAGGGGCTCTAGAATGCTCGTCAGCGAGCGGACCACCACATCGTTTTCTTCGTCCATAAAGTCGGCGATGGTCAGCAAGGAAGCGGCCATCTGCCCGCTTTTTTCGCCGCTGCGCATCGCCTCGCACACGGTCGAGGAGATCAAGGGGTTGCCGGCGAATGCCGAGCTGACCGGCTCGCCGCGTGTGACCGCGTCTTGGGCTTTGGTCATTAGGTCCGCATAATGGTGGTTGCGCAGCGAGTGGCGGATCAGCTCCAGCACGTCAACCAGCGGCAGGTGGCTGTCGAGCAGGACACCCAGCAGCCGCGCCACCCTCGCCGTCATGAAGTTGCGAACCAATTTCCCAAATTGAGGGAGGTACAGCACCACGGTGTCGACCGTCCTGCGCCCGTGCGTCGAGCCCCACCACGCCCGAAGCCCCACCGCCCCCGCCCCCGCCGACGCCAAGACAATCATCCAGTGCGCCCGCATCGCCCGGCTGACCGCCAGAAGCATCTGCGTGGAAGGCGGAAGCGCCACGTCCAAGGTTTCAAACAAGTCCTCAAACCGTGGCAGCACAAACAACACCATCAGCAACATGACCGACCCCGCCACGGTAATCAGCAGGCCAGGGTAAACCAACGCGCCGACGATCGCGTTGCGTATCTGCACCTGCTTGCGGGTCAACACCGCCAGGCGCTCGAGCATGGGCGTCATCTTGCCCGACATCTCACCGGCCCCGATCAGGCTGCAGTAAACCGGGTCAAATTGCTTAGGGTATAGGCGTAACGCCTCGGAGAGCGGCTGGCCCTCTTCGACTTGCTTGCGCACGTCCGCGATCACGCCCCGCCATCGCGCGTCCCCGGCTTGGCCCTCGACCGACTCTAACGCATCGACGATCGGTGTCCCCGTCGACAAAAGCAACTGGAGGTGACGGGTGAACGCCATGACATTTTTCTTGTTCCCGCGTCCGCCGCCTCGCTGTGCCGTCGGTTTTGCGGCGCTTGGTTTGTCTTGCTCAGCCGGCGCCTCGTTAATGCTTGTGACAAACAACCCCTCGTGGCGCAGCCTCTCGACCGCATCGACGGAGCTGTCGGCCTCGATCGTGTTGGCCACGGTCTTGCCGGATCTGTCACAAGCTTGGTACGCCAGCTTCATGCCGCGCCTTTCTCTTCAACGTCCTTGGCCGAGGCCGCGTCCAGGTCCTCGTCGCCGCTATTGGTGACGCGCATGACCTCTTCGAGGCTGGTCTTGCCAGCTTGAGCGACCAACACGCCTTCGTCGCTGAGCGTGAGCCACCCTTGGCGGCGCATGCTGTCACGGATCTCATGCGACGGTGTGCCCAGATGCACCATGCGTCGCAGGTCGCCTAAGACTTCCATAATCTCGTAGATGCCGATGCGCCCGCGGAAGCCCGTGTTGTGGCACTGGGCGCAGCCGACGCCTTTGCGGAATGACTTGCCCGCTCGGTCGGCGATCCCCGCGTCTCGCAGCACGTGTTCGTCGGGGTAGTACTTCGTGGCGCAGTTGGGGCAGATGGTCCTGGCAAGCCGCTGGGCCACCACCCCGATCAACGCGCTGGACAGCAGGTACGACTCGACGTTCATGTCCAGCAGCCTCGCCACCGCGCCGGGCGCGTCGTTGGTGTGCAGCGTGGCTAGCACCAGGTGCCCCGTCAGCGCCGCCTGCACCGCGACGCGGGCCGTCTCCTCGTCACGGATCTCACCGATCATGATGACGTCGGGGTCTTGACGCAGGATGGTCCGCAGCGCCTTGGCGAACGTCATGCCGATCGAATCCTGAACCTGGATCTGGTTGATCAGGTCTAGTTGGTACTCCACCGGGTCTTCCACGGTCAGGATATTCCGCTCGGGGCAACGCAGCAGGTCCAACGCCGAGTAGAGCGTGGTGGTCTTGCCGCTGCCGGTGGGGCCGGTGACCAGGACCAGCCCGTAGGGGCGTCCGAGCATGCGTGTGAACGTTTTAAGGCTCTCGGTGCGCATGCCCAGGTCTTCCATGCGCACGTGCAGGTTGTTCTTGTCGAGGATACGCAGCACCACCTTCTCGCCCAGGAGCGTAGGCAGGCTGGAGACGCGTAGGTCAATCTCACGGCCCTCGGCCATGATCCGCACACGCCCGCCCTGGGGCAGGCGCTTCTCGGCGATGTCCATCTTCCCGATCACTTTCACGCGGGAGATCACCGACGCGTGCAGGCCCGGCGGGGATTTCATCATGTCGCGCAGCTGCCCGTCGATTCGGTATCGGATGCGCGTGCCTTTCTTGCTGTCGGGTTCGATGTGGATGTCGCTGGCCCCGTCGCGGATGGCTGTGAGTAGCGCGATGTTCACCAGGTTGACGATCGGGCTGCCATCGACCATCCGCTCCAACTCGGGGATGGTCTCGTCGTCGGCCGATTGGCTCTCGACCACCTCCACGTCCGACTCGACGATCGACGTGAGGAACTCGTTTACGTCCGCGTTGCCGCCCTTGTATTTTTTGATGTATTCAAGGATGTTGGACTTCAGCGCCAACACGGGCCGTATCTTTAACCCCGTCAGGTGGGTGAGCCTGTCGATCGTGGGCAGCGACTGCGGTTCGGCCATCGCCACCGTCAGTGTGCCGTGAACGCTGAACATCGGCATCGCCTGCAACCGCTGGGCCTCTTCTTCGCCGATCAGTTCAAGCAATTCCGGGTCGATCAGGCCGTGGCGGATGATCGCGCCGGGCATGCCCAGCCGCTTGGCGAGCGTCTTAACCAGGATGCCGGCGCTGATCACGTTCTGATCAACCAGCAGTTCGCCGAGCATCCGGTCGGTCGACTTCTGCTCGGACAGCGCTTGGGACAACTGCTCCTGTGTGATCACACCCTCTTCGAGGAGCACTTCACCGATCCGGATTCTCTTCCCAGATGCGTTCACAGGAAGCTCCTGACCGCGGCGTTCACGTCTTCGTAATACTCAAACAACGGGGTGAACCCCGTGAGGTACAGGATTTCCCGGATTGTCTCGTTGGCGTGGCACAGCTTGAGCACCTGCCCGTTCTGCGACAGCGCCTCGGACACCTCCACCAAAACCTCCACGCCCCGGCTGTCGGCGTACAAAACCGCCGACGCGTCGAGCACCACGCGCCCCCACTGGTTGCCTACCGATTCGAGCAGTTTCGCCTTGAGCCCCTCGGCGTCATCTCGCGACAACGGCCCCTTGGGCTTGAGGATCGCCACCGCGCCTTTGCGTTGGATTTCGATTTCCATGGCTTCTTACGCCGCCTGTGGCCGGATCGGCAGCGACAGAATGAACGTGCTGCCCTGGCCGACTTGAGAGTCCACGGTGATGTCTCCGCCATGCAGACGCACCACTTCCCGCGCCAGCGGCAGCCCCAGCCCTGTGCCCGGGATACCCACTAGGCGGTCGTCCTGTGCTCGGTAAAACTTCTCGAAGACATGCGGCTTGTCCGAGTCGCTGATCCCAAGCCCCGTGTCTCTCACCTCGATCACCAGCCGCTCTTGCTGTTCTTCTACTGAAATCTCGACGCTCCCGCCGCTGGGTGTGTACTTCACCGCGTTGCCCACGACGTTGTGCACAGCCATCAGCACCTTGTCCCGGTCGCCTTGGATCGTCGGCACCTTCGGCGGCAGGATCAGTGACAGCGATACTCCCTTTTCCTTCGCTTGAGGTTCGTAGTCAGCCCGCACCTCCTCCATCAGGGTGTCGAGGATTAGGTCGTCACACCGGAGGTCCATCGACCCGGCCTCGATCTCCGCTACCGAGAGCATGTCGTTGACCAAGCGCTCAAGACGCTTGGTCTCCAGGTTGATCACGTTGACCGACCGCGACCGCATCTCCACGTCCGTGTCGTCTTCCAGCATGGCCTCGACGTATAGGCGGATATTGGAAAGCGGGTTGCGCAGCTCGTGCGCCACCTGGCTGACAAAGTCGTTACGCGATTGTTCAGCCACACGCTGCTGCGTGATGTCTTCGATGATAATAATGACCGACCCCGGGTCCTCTCGACGCACCGGGCGGATGTTGTACCGCAGCACACTTGACCCCGGCCCGTCGCCGCTGTTCAGCTCGATCACCGACCGCTTGCGTGCGATCTCATCGGCGGCGGCCTTGACGGCTTCGAGCACCTGCTCGTCTTTGATCAACTCCGCGACCGGTTGGCCCAGCATGTTTTCCCGTTGCGTGCCCGCGAAGATCGCCGCCGCACCGTTCGCGTAGCGGATGTGCAGGCTCTCCTCGATCAGGATCAGCCCTTGTGACATCGTGTCGCAAGCCTCGTCAAGACGGCCGCCCCCGCGCTGCGATTGGCCGGGCACCTCGTTGGCCTGGTCGATGAGCTGCTTGCCGCGTACCTCTTTGATCTCTTCGAGCAGGCCGCTCCAAGCCGCCGTCTCCGGGCCGAACGCCGCGCTGACACCCAACAATTCCGCGGGCGTGTCGCTGCCTTTGTAGGCCATCAGCGCCCCTCGGATCGCGCCCATCGCCCGCAGCCGCCGCCACACATAGCCATATAGCAAACTTAACAGCCCCAACGCGCACGCACCCGTCGTCGCCAGCACCGTGTGCGGCGAAACCCGGTCCGCCACAGCATGGTCAAGCGTGGCGGCGACTTCCAGCACCGCGCTGCCCCGGCCGGGGACGGTCAGCGGGTGGCGGATGCGGATCAGCGACGCGTCCACCGATTCGCTTGGGGGCTTGTCGGCCTGGGTCTGCCACTGGGCGGGCAGGCTCTGAGCCTGGACCTGATCCGGGTCCAAATCCGCGACGATCTGCCCGTTGGGCAGTGTGACCGTGCACTGCTGGAGGCTGTGCCTGGCTTGCGAATCGGCTACGGACTTTTGCAGCAGCGACAGGTTGTCCGATAAAAGGGCGCTTTCCGCGACTTGTGCGAGGCTCTGCGTGACGGTGCGCACTTGCTGGGTACGTGCTTCAAACGCCAGTGTTTTGTCGAGGTGTACCGCCCACCCGTAGGCGACCGCCACGACCACAGCCGTCACACCGAGGCTGGACAAGGCCAGCAGCAGCGGAAACGACCGCCCGCTGCTTAGCCAACGCGGAACGCCAACCCCCTTGGGAGAGCTTTGTTTATCGGCTTCCTCCACAGAATCTCCTTGAACCACCCACCGGGCGCAGATCGATACCCACCATTTCGTCATCGGCTACTACTTGTGCCGTCTAAATCACGGTTGCCGGTCAGCTAAGCAGACCCGAGCGAATCGAAAACCGGGTGATGGTTATTCGCCGCTCAGGAGACGCCGATCCGCCGATAACACGCGCAGCACAAAGGCCGGTTCGTCGGTTTTTCCGCTCAGGCGAATCGAGCGTAAGCCTTTGAAAAAACCGGATAAAGCGGATTATGAGATGTTCCGATGAGTGATGAAGAATCGGCTTGTGCGTTCAGGTGTCCGTGCGCTACGCCGGGCCTGCGCGCCTTTTGCCGTTGAAAGTTCGGCTTATGACTCAAAAAGTCCTTGTCGTCGACGACGATCTGCACCTCGTTCACATCGTCAGCTACGCGCTGAAGCGGGCGGGGTACGAGTTGCTGACCGCGCACAACGGGCGAGACGGCTACGAGACGGCTTGCAAACACTCGCCCAACCTCGTGATCACGGATTTTCAGATGCCCGGCATGAACGGTTTTGAGATGGCGGTCCAGCTGCGCGACAACACCGACACCGCCCACGTCCCAGTGATCATGATCACCGCGCGTGGCCACAAAATACCCCCCAATGATCTGTCCAGAACAAACATACAAGCGATGCTCGCAAAGCCCTTCAGCGCCCGCGATCTCGTGGAGCGCGTCAACGACTTCCTGAATAAACAAGAGCGCCCGTCCATACAAAACGGCAACCAAGATGGAGAGGGACATGCCGCTTGAGCAAGCGAGTTCTAAGGCAGACAGCCTTGCTCACGGCCTATCGCTGCAGCAGCGGTGCCGTGAACTGGACCTATTCTTTTGGCTGTGCAACGATCAGGGCGCGGTGTCGCAGCCGCCTGAAGAGACGGGGCCCGTGGGGCAGTGGCTCGGGTCGCCCGCCCTTCACCACCACATCGAAAGCGCCGTCAAGGCTTACGCCGCTGAGCCTCCGCCCGAAGCGGTGGAGTTATTCGAAGGCTGCTGGGCGGTTGTGTTCAAGCTAGACCATCACTCGGCGTCCGCGGGTGTCGGCGTGGCGCTGGCCGTTACGCCGCGCGCACTCGAGAGCGAGCGATTCGAGCAAATCGCCGCCGAAGCCGCGTTAGACAGTCACCAAGCGCGCCAGGCGTGGGAGCCGTTCGTCCGACACGGTGTGGGTGATCTGCCATACCTAGCCAAGGTCTTGCGTTGGTGTTCAGATGACCTTGTCCAAACCGGCCGGGACACCCAAGCCATCGATGAGTTCAGCGCCCAACTGCTCCAATCTTACGAGGAAGCGAACTTCCATTTCCTTCTCGCACGGCTGATTACCGACCTGTCCAACCCGGCGGAAACGCTGCAGACGATATGCAAGCAGTTGAAAGCCACCCTGCCTTTCCGGTGGGTGATGGTGCGGTTTAATCAACAAAACAACTGCGTCGCCGACGAGCTAGCCGGCCGGTTTTTCGTGGCGGGCACCCTGCCCTGCGGTGAAAAGCGGCTCCACGCCGTTGTCGATGATATGCTCACCCAGCAACTGCAACAGCGGTGGGTCCAACAACTCAACCCCGCTACGAGTGAGTTGGCTAGGCTCTCGGGCGCGGAAGTCATCGCCGAGCCGATCTACCACCAGGACGAAGTGGCGGGGTGCCTGCTGGCGGGCAACAAAGAAGAAGAAAACCAAGACGCCAGCAGCCAAGAGACTCAGTTCCTTGAGGCGGTCACGGGTTACTTGGCTGTGTTCCACGAGAATATCTTCCGCTTCGAGCAGCAGCAGAAGATTTTCTACGGCACGATCCGCGCCTTCACGTCTTCGATCGACGCCAAGGACAACTACACCCACGGCCACTCCGAACGCGTCGCCCTAATGAGCGCCAAGCTGGCACAGGCGATGGGCATCAGCGAGCAGGAATGCAAGCGCGTCCACATCTCGGGGCTCCTGCACGACATCGGTAAGATCGGCGTGCCCGAGGCGGTGCTGTGCAAGACGGGGCGGCTGACCGCCGAAGAGTTCACCGTAATCAAAAAACACCCGACCATCGGCTACAACATCTTAAAAGGGATCCCTTCACTGCTCGATACGTTGTCCGGTGTGCTCTACCACCACGAGCGGTGGGACGGCCGGGGGTACCCCGAAGGCCTCAAGGGGCACACGATCCCGCTGATGGGCAGGGTTCTGGCGCTGGCCGACGCGTTCGACGCCATGAGCTCGGACCGGTCGTACCGCAGCGCTATGACACGGGAAAAAGTATTGAGTGAAATCCGCGAAGGCGCGGGCACTCAGTTCGACCCCGAACTGGCCAAATTGTTCCTCGCCCTCGACCTGACGGAATATGATCAGATGATCCTTGCCCATCAGGCGGGGCAATTCTTTTAGCCATTTCGTCAATTTTTTCGTTGGAGCCGCCGCGATCACGACCCGCCGTGGCGCATGGCCTCGAGAGACGGTGGGAAGGGGTACCTGGCATACACCGCGGTGGGGGCGGCCGACCACATCGCCGGGGCGGGGTACACGTCGCCGGTGTAGCCCGACTCGTACATGATCCGCAGCACGGTCTCAAAGCTTGGCTCTTGACCGCCTTGGTCCACCAGCGCGTTTGACCGCGCGCCCAAGAAGCTCACCGACGCCGATGGCAGCCTGTCCGTGCGCGCCCGGATCATGTCGCTGACAATCTTGAACCCCTGAGCCAGATCCGACAGGGTCATCTGCTGGCGGTTGGCCGGACGCAATAGCGCCAATACCTCCACCGTGTCCATGTCGTATTTGAGCACCTTCACCTTGTCCCCGCCGCTGAACTGCTTGGCGATGGTAGTAATCGAGGGCGCGTCCCACTGGCTGGTGGGCAGCAGCGTGGCGAGTTGGGCGATGATCCCGTGGCTGTTGTCGTGGGCGTTCACCGCGCACACCAGCGAGCGGTATCGGCCGACAAGCAGGTCTTCGAGCAGGTGCTGGCCCCACATGATGCGCTGGCGCGGCGTCGGGTCGGGCGTTTTGGACGGGCGAGCGTCGGGCAGCAGGATGATCCGATCAACGTCTTCCTGGAGGTGCTCCTCCATCAGCCGATCGCCTTCGCCGTCGTAGATCCGGGACTGGTTGAGTTGGCTGGTCATCGCTGGGTCCTTATAACAAGTGGCGCCGTCAGTATAGCTTTTTTATCGGTGCATCGATGCATGCGGTTCAGGCGGCGGCGAATCGGAGCGATGTGTTACATTGTCGGAGGTGGGGCCACACCCCGCCGCCCGGCGGCAGCCGCGTGTGGGTAGCACCGTCTACCCCGACTTGAGGAGCGTTACATGGCAGACCGAGGCAAACAGCCGGTGACACAAAAAACGACGA
Source organism: Phycisphaeraceae bacterium (assembly GCA_029260715.1). Lineage (GTDB taxonomy): Bacteria > Planctomycetota > Phycisphaerae > Phycisphaerales > Phycisphaeraceae > OFTM12. Next base: position 191,214 of record JAJDCS010000014.1, read on the forward strand.
CGCAAAGCAACGATCCGCTGGCGGCGCTGCCCAAGCTGTCGCCCGTGGCGCTGCACGAGCGGCGTGAGCGGGTGTTCCTGGTTTTGGCGGGCCTGTTCCTGGGCACCCTGGCCATGCTCAACATCCTGGGCGTCAGCCGCTTTATCTACATAGGCGAGTGGCAAGAGAAGGGGTGGGTCTTCGCCGTGGCGGTGGGGGTGCTGCCGTACCCGATCACGTTCCTGTGCACCGACTTCATCAGCGAACTGTACGGACGCAAACGCGCCAACTTCGTGGTCTGGGTCGGTTTGCTTTTGAATGTCTGGGTCATGGCCATTCTCTGGGTCGGCGGCGTGCTGCCTGGGTTTGAGCCGGTCGACCCCGTCACCGGTCAGATCGTCCCCGACGCGGCTGGCAACCTGCCGGCGTTTTTCCAGATCCGCCAGTTGGCGTTCGGCGCGGTGACCGCGTCCATGCTCGCCTACCTCGCCGCACAGCTTTGTGATGTGTACGTCTTCCACTTCTGGAAGCGCCTGACCAAAGGCAAACACCTGTGGCTACGCAACAACGGCTCGACCATGGTCAGCCAGTTGGTCGACACCACCGCGGTGATCCTGATCACCTACAAGCTGGGTGGCCTAACCGGCGTGCTCAAGGCCGACGCGCCCGTCGAACAGCAACTTCTCGTGCTGATCGCCACGGGGTACGCGTTTAAGTTCGTCGCGGCTTTGCTGGACACAATTCCGTTCTACTTCGGCGTCCACCACCTTAGCCGGTATCTGCGCATCAACCCCAACGCCGAGCACGACGCCGACTTTGAGGGCGTCACCGAGGCCAGGGCGTACCCGTCTTAATTTTTGTGGTTCACAGCGACCGCCGATCCCTGCTGCGCGGGTCGCGACTGGCGGACTGTGATCGGGCGTTGCTCAACGCCCCTCGCAGCACCGCCGCCCGGTACGGCCCTGACGGGTCGTAGAACGACAGGCGCGTGTCCGCCGTGTTGACCATCACCCCTGCGCGGTGGCTCGCCAGCGAGCGGACAACCCGCCCGTCGGGCTGGATGAACACGCTGGGGTACGGCTGGTAATACCCGCTGGCGTTGGCGCCGCTGAACCAGAACGCATTAGACGCCGCGTGGGCCTGCATGGTCTGGCGCATGATCTGGCGGTGTACGGTCGGCCCCGGCGCACGCGCGTTGTAAAACGACTGGAGCACGCATTGCACCCGCTGTTTGGCCAACGCGCGGTACAGCTCCGGGAACCGCAGGTCAAAGCAGATCAGCAACGCGCACCGCACGCCGTTAATGGTGAACGTGACGAAGTGGTCGCCCGGCGTGTAGTGGCGAAGGTCGTTGGTCATGCAGAACCGCTTGTCGTACCGGTCCACCACGCGTCCCGCCGGGTTGATCAGGTACTGGCAGTTGTGCGGCAGGCGTCCGCCCGACAAGCGGTGGGCGCTACCCAGCACCACCCATACCTTTTTGCGAGCCGCCATTTCACAGACGGTCCGTGTCCGGCGGCGCAGGTTTTCCCAGTCGAACCCGTCCCAGTTCGGCAGGTCCGTGCCGGGGTAACCGGTCATGGCCGATTCCGGGAAGTGCGCCACGTCGGCGCGCAGCTTCTTCGCCTCAGCGATCTGCAGGCAGACCTGCGCCGCGTTGCGGTTGACGCTCGGGCCGACCGCGAATTGACACGTGGCTACTTTGATAACGCCTTTGGGCATGACTCAATACTTCACAGCAAACGGTTACAAATAACGCATCACAGGCATTGATATACTCGCTGCGCAGCTAAATCAAAAGAGCCGCACAAGAACGGTAGCACCGCCCAGCCATAAAAGCCCACAAAGGACCACGCCATGCCCGACAGCGAAACCCCGCCGTACCACGCCGCCCAGCAAGACAGCGGCGCCCATGTGGTCGCCGACGCAGACGGGCAAGCCGTGTGCGCCTGCGGCGATGCCGCCAACGCCCAGCACTACGCGGCCCTTCTCAACCAGGCCTATCGCCGGGGCTACAAAGCGGGCTACCGAGCGGGCAAGGCGGCCTAACCGCGATCGGCACCAACCCGCGGGCCGCGTATTCACAATTTATGGATGATTGCCGCGTCTGATTCGTCGAGAACCCTTTTGCGACGCGATAGCCGCCACCGGATCACCGGCGCCATGACCAACAACGCGCCGAAAATGGCGCCCAGCACCATGACCAGTAGCTGGAACCGGTGCCCCACAAACCGCAGCGGCAGGTACTCCTCGGGCGCGTGGTATGCCACGGCGTAGCTGATTAGGGTGATGCCGATGACGGTCATCACCGCCCTCATGATCAGGTCGATCGTCCTGCCCACCGCCCAGCGTTTGGACATCCTCGCTTCGGTTTCTTTGAGGGATTCTTTGACCTGCATGAGAAACTCGCGCTGCTCGACCTGGCTTTCCAGCTCACGCTGCTGTTTTTCTAGTTGCTGGCGTCGCTCGGACATCTCACACTGCTGGCGCACCGCGTGCTGCTGCTGGGCGGCGATCTCCTGCTTCTGGAGGTCCAGCTCTTCTTTCTGCTTGGACAGATCTTTACGCTGCTGGTCGATTTCCGCTGCGGCTTTGTCGCGCTCTTGGTGGACATCGTCTTCGGCGGCCAAGCGCTGGCTTTGGATTTCCGCGGCGCTGGCGTGGCGCTGGCGTTCCAACTCGGCGGTGGCTTCTTGCCGCTCCAGTTCGATTTTGGCGATGCTCTGCCTGTGCGACTGCTCGATTTCTTGCTGGCGAGCGTCGAGTTTCTGGCGGGTCTGTTCAAGCTGCTGCTGGTCGGCGGTTAACGCGTCCCGGTGCTGCTGCAGTTGCAACTGTTGCCCAGCCAACTCGCGTCGCTGGTGCTCCAAGATCTGCTGCTGCTGCGTAACCTCAAGCTGCGATGACTCGATCTTTTGCTTCTTCGTATCCAGCGCTTGGTTGAATTGGTGCAGCTCGTTGGCGCGCTTCTTGAGTTGCTCGTCGCGTTGGTTGAGCTGGTGGATCTGCGCGTGGATCTGCTCCATCAGTCGGCCGTGCCCTTGCTCCCACGACCGCAACTGGTTCAGTCGCTCGCTCAAATCGTTGAGCAACTCGAAAGACTGCTGGGTCTCGGGCGTTTCGGGCAATTTGGGCAGGTCGCTGGTATCCATAAGCGGCTAAATACGCGCAGAAGGAGGCTGTTGAAGGTTACTCCCCTCTATTATCGACGAAGTGTGACCCCGTCTGAGGACAGCCTCACCGCGATAAGCGGTTAAACCAAGCAGAAAAATGGATAACACCGAGCCTGCTCTGGCTCCGCGCCACATCGACCGCCGTCATCGGCGGGCGGACAATGATTATCGGTCCCGGGGTGGGGCGGCTTGAAACCGCTGAGGGGTTTTATCTACAGCAAGCCCTTGGCGGCGTTGATCACCGCGTCGTAGTCCGGCTCATGGGTCACCTCGGGCACAAGCTGGATGTATTTTACAACCCCTTCTTTATCCAGCACATACACCGCACGGGCCAGCAAACCCAACTCTTTGATATACAACCCGAACGCCGCGCCGAATGAGCGGTCTTTGTAATCCGACAAGGCGACTACGTTCTTGGCATCGGCCGCGCCGCACCACCGCTTCTGGGCCATGGGCAGGTCCATGCTCACCGTCAGCAGCACCGCGTCCGCGCCTAGCTTGCCGACCTCTTCGTTGAACCGCTTGGTCTCGATGTCACAAACCGGCGTGTCCAGCGAGGGCACGGAAGACAACACCACGACTTTGCCACGGTATTTGCTTATTTCAACGGTAGATAGATCGTTGGCGGCGAGTGTGCACGCCGGGGCGGCTTGCCCAACGCTCACCTCATTGCCCACCAGTGTGATCGGCTTACCCTTGAACGTCACGGCGTTGTTACGCTCTGTCATCACTGCCATATCTGGAGCCCTTCTCAAAAAAGAGTCAATTTTAACTTTGAAACACCCTGTGAACAGGTAGGGATTGTAAGGCCCGTGCGGGATATGACAACTGTAGAGGTTATCCTTTGTTTGGCAGCTTGCTTCATTGCCAACAGGTTCAATACCAAGCCAATGGCTGCGAGCGGTCACAAATCTCCACAATGTGGGCGGCCGAGTCTCAGACAGACACTCCGGCTCCGCAAGGGTGGCCGGTTCCATCGCGTCACGATGGCCAGCACAAAGACCGGGTCCTAATGCTTGGCGCAAGGTGGCCTAGACACTAAACTAAAGAATCCGTCAACCCATGCGGGACATCGGTATATACACGCGACCCGTCGACACGTGAGGAGCTAACAAATGACTGCCACAGCTAACGCGACCCAGTTGCTGCACAACCGTACTTACGACAATATCGCCGACACGGTGTTCAACACGCCGCTGGTGAAGATCAACCGTCTGGTCCCCGCCGGCCACGCGACGGTTTACGCCAAGTGCGAGTTCTTCAACCCGCTGGCCAGCGTCAAAGACCGCATCGGCAAAGCCATGATCGAAGCGGCTGAAGCCGACGGCACCGTCACCCAAGACACGCACATCATCGAGCCCACCAGCGGCAACACGGGCATCGCCTTGGCGTTTGTCTGCGCCGCCAAGGGGTACAAGCTGACACTGACCATGCCCGAGTCGATGAGCCTTGAGCGCCGCGCGTTGCTAAGGGCCCTGGGCGCCAACCTTGTGCTCACACCCGCAGCCGAGGGCATGAAGGGCGCGATCGGCAAGGCCGCAGAACTGGTCGCCACCACCCAGAACGCCTGGATGCCCCAACAGTTTGAGAACCCGGCCAACCCGGCGATCCACGAAAAGACCACCGGCCCGGAGATATGGGAAGACACCGGCGGCAAGGTGGACATCCTCATATCGGGTGTGGGCACGGGTGGGACGATTACCGGTGTCGCGCGTTACATCAAGCCCAAGAAGCCCGGCTTCAAAGCCATCGCCGTCGAGCCTGTTGAGTCGCCCGTCATCTCAGGCGGCAAGCCGGGCCCCCACAAGATCCAGGGCATCGGCGCCGGGTTCATCCCAAAGAACCTCGACACCACCGTGGTCGACGGCACCGAGGCCGTTTCAAGCGACGATGCCTTCACCTGGGCCCGACGCTGCGCCAAGGAAGAGGGCATCCTCTGCGGCATCAGCTCCGGGGCAAGCCTGTGCGCCGCGGCGAACGTGGCAGCCAAGCCGGAGAACAAGGGCAAGGTGATCGTGGTCATCCTCCCCAGCTTCGGCGAGCGGTACCTGTCCACGCCGTTGTTCCAGGGGTTGAGTAGCTAAGTCGCCGCGGGCTTGTCAGCGTATTTTTTGGCATGCAAGCGAAGATACATAACGCACACGCCGTTTTGAAACCGGCGGCCCTGCCCCTTTTGACCGCCTAAAATCTCTCGGCGATGAGGCTGTTTTCTTTTATTTTCGTGACGATGTTGGCCCACGTGTTCGGCTGCGGCCAGCCCACGGACAGCACGCAACACCCCGTCACCGTCCGCCCCTCTCAAGAGACGGACGGACGGTTGATTTTTACCACGGGCGTGTCACGGCTAGCCGACGCCCGCCGGGCTGGCCGCGAAGCTGCGAAACACGCTAGGTCCGGGCTAGGCGAAGCGCCCGCCAAGGTTGTCCTGGTCTTCGACCGTACCGGTGACAGGGATCAGATGCTCCAAGGCATTGGGGAGGTCTTTGCCCCCTCGCTGATCCACGGCTGCTCGTCTTACGCGCCGATCACTGAAGCCGCCAACGACGGCACCGTCGGCGTGCTGGCGATCGGCGGGCGCGTCAGCGTCGCCACGGTGATGATGCCGCTCCAATCGGGCAACTACCACGCCACCGGCAAAGCGATCGGCCGCTCGTTAGAGCCCGTGTCAACCGCGACCGACGACCCGGGCAAGCTGCTGCTGCTATTCGGCAAGTGTCACGTGCCGATGAACAACCGACTGGTCACCGGCGTCCGGTCGGTGTTGGGTGACGTGTTCCCGATCGTGGGCGGCGCGGCGGCGGACGGTGAGTGGGTCTACTACCAGGGGCGCACCGCGCGGCGGGCCAACGTGGCGGTGCTGCTATCGGGCGACTTCGCCTGCGGGTTTTCAACGCAAGGCGCGGACAACGAGCAAGCGGTCGCCGAGACGTCCAAGGCCGCAGTGGCTGCGGCGATCGGTGCTCAACGGGACCAAACTCTCGCCGTGTTCGCTTTTAACTGCGGGGGCAGACACCAGCCCCAGGGCGGCGGCCTTCAGAAAGAGATGCTCGCGTTTCAAGAGGTGTTGGGCGACACACCGCTGTTCGGCTTCTACGGCAGCGGCGAGATCGGCCCGGCCAAAACGGGCGACCCCGCGCGTGGCGTGGGCATGCACATCGCCGCGTGCGCCGTCAAGCAGGGCGAAGACGCTGGGCGGTAGGGCGGTCTTGGGTTGAGCGTTTGTCTTGCAGAGCCGGTGCTACGCCTTGCACCACTGTTGCCACATCCGTCGATAGGCCAGCTCAAGATTCGCGGTGAACCGCTTGGCGTCGCACAGGGGCGAGGCCGACATGCGGTCGCGTAGCGTGGCGCGAAGCGTAACGAGCTTGTCTTTGTCATCTGCCAACGCGGCGGCGGTCTGTGCGTATTGCTGTGGCGTTTTAGCGATCAGCTCTTGCAGGCCCGTGTTGGACAGGTGGCTTACCGAGTGACGCACCGCGTGGCCGTGCGCGTTGAGCGTGACCACCGGCACCCCCATCCACAGCGACTCAAGCGTGCTGATCCCGCCGCTGTAGGGGAAGGGGTCGAGCGTGATATCGACTTGCCCGTAGAAGGCAAGCAACTCGCTGTGGGGCGACGCCGGGTGCAGCGCGATCCGATCGGCTGCGACCCCGTGCGCGGCGAACCGCCCAAGCAGTTGATCACACACCTGCTGCTCCTTGAGCGCGTGGGTCTTCAGCGCCAGCCGCGCCGTCGGTATTTTTTGCAGGATGCCCGCCCACAGATCGATCACCCGGGTGTTGATTTTGCACAGCGCGTTGAAGCACCCGAACGTGACGTAGCCGTTTTTTAATAGCGGCGGCTCGGTGACCGGGGGCGCGTCGCTTGGCGGTTCGTAGCAGATATAGCCATCGGGCAAGCGGAGAAGTTTTTCGGTGAACAGGTGGTCGAGCCCGGGCGGCGACTGGTAGCTATCGGTGATCAGGTGATCGACGGTTTCCATGCCGGTGGTCACGGGCGGCCCGCCCATCCACACCGCCTGGACCGGTGCGGGTTTGCCCGCCAGCACGCCCAGCCGGTGCCCCGCGGTGTGTGTGGCCGCGTTGATGATGATGTCGATCCCGTCGTCGCGGATCATTTGCTGAACGTCGGTGTCGGGTTTCCCAACCGTGGACCGCCAGTGGTGGGCGTAAGAACGCAACCGCTCGGTGACTTGGTCTGGCGTGCCTACTTGCGCGTAGCAAAAGACCTCGACGGCTGAAGGGTTGTGGTGTCCCAGGAACGCGTCGAAGAACCGACCCACGGGGTGGGCGCGAAAAGCCGGCGAGAGGTACCCGATGCGCAAGCGGCGGTCGGGGTCGCGGGTGTTGTTGTAGCTTCGCGCTTGTTGCGGTTGTCGGGTGTGTTTCTTGGCCCAGCGGCGGTACTGACCCGCGACCGCTTCCGCGGTGGCGCCGGGCATGTAGTTCATGAAAAATGCCAGGTTGCTTTGAGCCAAAGCGAACCGCGGCTTGATGCGCAGCGCGTTCTTAAAACACCCGATCGCCTCTTCGATGTGGCCCTGCATGGCCAACGCATAGCCGAGGTTGTTCACGGCGATGGCGTGGTTTGGCTTGAGGCGTATGGCCTCGCGGTAACCAATGGCGGCTTGGGCCAACTCGCCCCGGTCGCGCAGCGCGTCGGCCAGCGTCAGGTGCGCTTCCGGGTTGCCCGGGCACAACTGGACCACACGGCGGTAGCTGTCGATCGATTCGTCGAGCTTGCCTTGCACGCGTAGCGCCTTGGCCAAGGCGTTGTGCCCCAGGGCGTCGATAGGGTGGCGTCGGATGTGTTGCCGGTAGGCTTCGATCGCTTCATCAAGCTTGCCGGTCGCAAACAGCGCGTCGCCCATGTGTTGATGCAGCCCCGGCAGGTCGGGCTGGGTGTCCAGGGCGTTGTGAAACGTATTGACGGCTTCATCAAGCCGGCCCTGGCGTTGGAGCACACCCGCGAGGTTGGCCATCGCCTCGGCCAGGTCGGGCTTGATCCGCAGCGCCTCGCGGTAGCTGGACTCCGCCTCGGCGAGTTTGCCCTGTTCTTGGAACGCCTGGCCCAGGTTGTTCCACATGCCCAAGTGCGTGGGGTGGACCTTCAACCCTTTGCGGAAGCTCGCCTCGGCCTGCTTGAAGCGACGCTGATCGTACAGCGCGATGCCCAGGTTGTAGTGCGCTTCGCTGTACTGGGGGTTGAGCTTGACCGCTTTTTGATAGTTTGAAACGGCGGTGTTGAGCTTGCCCTGGGCGCGCAGGGCCGTGCCCAGGTTGTTGTAGAAAGTCGCCACCGAGGGGTTAATCTTGATCGCCTGGGCGATCAGTTGCTGGGCTTGGTTGTGCTGGCCGCGTTGTAGGTGCAGGCACCCCAGCAGGTGTAGCGCCGTGGTGTCCTTGGGCGAGGCGGCAAGGACTTGCTGGTAGATCTTTTGGGCCCGGTCCAGGTCGCCTCCGCGGTGGCAAGACACAGCGCTCTCGATGGTCTTAGGCGGGATGCGGGTAGTCAAGATGTATATCTCCCAAAGGGTTGAGCTTGGGGCCCTTTGGGCCTATCGGCCTTAGCGTTGTCTGATAAACAGATTTCGCGGTTACCGGGCCTAGGCGGTGGGGTAATACTAACCGTGTGACGCGGGGGTGTGCCGCGAGACAAACCCGGTGTGGCGGATCAGGCCCTCGCCGCGGCGGCGCGAGTGGTCTTCGTAGTAGGCTTGATTGACCGGTTCAAACCCGGATTCGGTCAGCAGTTTTTGCCAATCATCGCCGCTTCGGTAGAAGTGCGGCTCGCTGCGTGGCTCAAAGTTGAGCCGGCGGTCCCACACCTCGTTGGCAAGGAACTCCCGCTCGTTGCGGGGCGTGTCTTCCCACAGGAAGAACAACCCGCCTGGCACCAGGACACGCTTGATCTCGGCAAGGACTTCGAGCTGGATCGGGTAGGGGATGTGGTGCAACACAAAGAAAGCCGACACCCCGTTCGCCACGCCGTCGGGCAGCGGCAGGCGGTTGCCGATCGACCGGGCGAAGTGGACGTGGCCGTCCGTGCGCGTCCGCATCCGATGCAGCACGCGCTTCGTGGGGCGGGAGACCGGCTCGATACAAACAAACCTGGCGTGCAGGCCCACCGCCCGCCGGGCGATCTGGGTGGGGATGTGCCCGGTGCCCGAGCCGATGTCAACGTACGTACCGTTGGCCTGAAGGTGTTCGGCGATTTCCAGCTTGTCGACCAAGCCCGCCGCTCGTCGCTTGAGCACGCTGTCAGCCGGCTTGAGCCCAAAAAACCAGTTGCTTGCTTTGCTGCGCCACGTGGGGCGGGGGGCGATGATGGGGCGCAGCGGGTCGGGGGTTGGCGGCGGTGGGCTGACGGGCTTGGGTTTGTCATCCATCAAGTGCGGTGTGGTTTGAGTCGTGCCCATGGGTATTCAAGGCGGCCTAGCCGGTGTGGCGGGTGGTGCGCGGCGCCCCGCCGGCTAGTCGTTGGAGACTTTGTCTTTCAGTTGCACGCCGTAGCTTTCGCCTTCGCTGATGTGCCTTACCTCACACTCGTACTCCGCGTCGTGCCCAAAGGGGAACCGCACCAGCAGGATGATCTGGTCGCCGAGCCGGACGCCCTGCGTGTCGCCGTGGATGCGGATACCCTCGTAGGAGATATCGTGTACGTAGCCCTTGAGGCTGTCGCCGCTGGGCAAGCGGGCTTCGACCTCGATGGCACCGGTGAAGACGATATCTCGCTCTGAACGACGCCTCTTGTCCATAAACTAACCGTCCTTGCATCGGGTAGGGGGGCTCCGTGGCCGCTTCGCGTGAAAGGCTTGTCCGCGAGGAACACCCCGCCCGTGATGCAAGCAGTTTATCACGGGTAGGCCCGGGCGTCAGGGTCGGGATACTTTGGGCTGTGCCCGCGTGCCCGTCGCGGTTGTGGGCGGCGGCGGTGCGGTTAAGGCGCTGAGTCGTTCTCACTGACGCGGGTCATGCTTTCGATCACGATCGGTTGGGCCGGTACGTCCTGCTGCCCCGCCCGCGTGGTGGTTTTGGCTGCACGGATACGGTCGACCACATCCATGCCCCCGACGACCCGCCCGAACACGGCGTACCCCGCGCCGTCGTTGGGCCTGTCCAGCGACGGGTTGTCCTCAACGTTGATAAAGAACTGGCTGGTGGCCGAGTCCGCCTGGTAGCCCAGACGTGCCATGGCAATCGAGCCGCGCGTGTTCTTCAGGCCGTTCTTCCACTCGTTCTTGATCGGCGCGGCGGTGGGCTTGCGCTTCATGTCGGCTGTCATGCCCCCGCCTTGGATCATGAAATTGCTGATCACGCGGTGGAAGATCGTGCCGTTGTAATAGCCTTGGTCAGTGTACCGCAGGAAATTCTCACAGGAGATCGGCGCCCGCTTCTGATCCAACTCGATCACGATGTCGCCCAGCGTGGTCTTGACCGCCACACGGACCGATTCATCGCTGGGCTGGGTTTGAGCCCCGTCCTCGGCCGCCAGGGTGTGCGCCTGGGGGCAAACAAAAAGAATGACCGCGAGTGTCAATGAGGCTATCGATTTTGGCATGGCTGTTCCTGTGGTATGGGGTTGGCGCGTGTCGGTGTCGGCTGGGTTGTTCGGGGGACTCGCGCGGGGTTTAGTCGCTGGGAATCGCCCCGAATTTAGACACCAGCATAGCCCGCCGGGGGCGGCGCGCCTAATGGCCGATTATTGGTTTTGTGTGTGGGGTGGCCGCCACCGGTGGTTAGCCCCCGCCGGCTTCGACCCCTGCGGGGAAGGTGGGCGCGTCGGCTTGCTCGGTCCAGTCTTCGCAACTGGGAAGCTTAAGCTCCATCGCACAGGTCTTGCGGTAGCCCAGCTTACGGATCACTTCCAACACCTCGGTCCAGGTGGGGTAGGGCTGGTTGTTCACACGCTTGTAGGCGTCGATCGCCATGACGAACAGGAACTGTTCGCTGGTCATCTCGCCCTCTTCGGCTGCGCGCATGAAGTCGGAGCGTCTGCGTCCCGGTCCGCGGCGTCTCTCCAGGCCCGTGCCCTGATCCGTGCGCCGTTCAACCACTGAGTCACGGCGGCCACCGTCACTGCGGTTACCCTTTCTCCGCTCTTTTTCTTTGGGCCAAGTCTCTTCCATGGGCTAAAGGATGCTCCCCGACGATAGCGGCCCGTTGGCGATGTGTGCGTGACGCCGAGGCGGTTGCCTAAAAGTCATCGTCTTCGTCGCCGCCGGAAAAATCATCGTCGTCGTCGTCGTCATCTAGGTCGTCATCGTCGTCGTCATCGTCGAAATAATCATCGTCGTCATCGTCATCGTCGTCCATGTCTTCATCGTCAAAAAAATCGTCATCCTCCAACTCATCGTCCTCGATCATGACCGCCGGGCAGGGCCGTTCCGGGACCGGCTGCCAAGGCGTTCTATCGGACCTTTGAGGGCGGACCATTAGCAGGGTGTTGAGGTCTGTCATGAGATTAATCTCCGTCTTGTGGTGCGCGAATTTCCTAATGGCGAAATCCTACAACTCGCTGGCTGGATGGTTGGCTGGCGGTTACACTATCTCTCTACGGATATTTGTCAATACTTTCTTGGGACAATTGAGATTTTTTTTGCCTCGGGCGTCACCGCCCCGGACCCGAGACATGCAGGCCACCTCTGAATATATAGTTAGAACAGCCGGCTCGCTGGTCGCCGGTTGGGTCGTCCCCGGCTTGGGGCACTGGCTCATTGGCCAGCGCCAACGGGGGGTGATCATTCTGGTCAGCATCGGTTTGTTGTGGCTGGGGGGGCTTGCCATCGGCGGGATCGGCGTGTGCGACCGTCAGAAGCACCCCGCGTGGTTCCTGGGGCAGATGCTCGTGGCGCCGGCGCTGGCGGTCAATTACTACCAGCATCGCCTCGCTTCGGGGTCGTCGGGCCAACCCGGCGCGTTTGAGCCCAGTTACGGCCATATGAAAGAGCAGGGCATCCTTTACACCGCCCTGGCCGGGCTACTCAATTTGTTAACACTGATCGATTTAATCGACCGCGACGCGGACGGCCGGCGACGCGACGACACCGCCACACACCCCGCAGCCGCGTGAAGCTGGGCAAAACCACGGCTGTGCATGAGACCGGTGCATGATAACGACCATACCACTGTTAGCGTTCAAGCTTTTCTTCGAGCCGTTGCCGCTCGACGGCTATTGGCCGTTGCTTATCCTGCCGCTTGTGGCGGTTATTGCCGTTGTTTACAAGGTGATCAAACTGGAGGATTTATCCGGCTTACCCAGCGAAGCGGCGTGGCTGTCGGTGCAGATCCTCGGGTTCATGGGGTTGGCAGCCGCGGTGCTGTGGGGGGTTACGGTGTTGGCTTAACCCTGAACGCCGCATCGCGCTCACACAAGTTTGCTATAAAACACGTCCCGCCCACCAAAACGGATGCAACCCACGCTTAACCGTTTCACGCCATGAAGCAGACCCTCAACCGCCTTGCAGCCGGACAGACACTCAGCGAAGCCCAGGCGGTTCACGCGTTCGACCAGATCATGACCGGCCACGCCACGCCCGCGCAAGTCGGCGCGATGCTGGCGCTGATCCAGCAACGCGGCCCCACAGCCGATGAACTGCTCGGCGGCGCGAGTGTGATGCGTCAGCACGCCACGCCCGTGACCGTCCCGCAAGGGCTGCGTGTGATCGATACCTGCGGCACGGGCGGGGACCACGCCCAGACGTTCAATATCTCAACCGCCGGGGCCATTATCGCCGCCGCAGCCGGCCGCCCGCACAACGTCGCCGTCGCCAAGCACGGCAACCGCTCCGTCACCAGCAAATCCGGCAGCTCACAGGTGCTCGAAGCGCTGGGCGTGAAACTGAACGTCAGTGGGCCAACCCTTACCCGTTGCCTTGATGACGCGGGCCTGTGTTTCTGCTTCGCGCCCGCCCATCACCCGGCGATGAAACACGTCGCGCCCGTGCGCCAGGAGCTGGGCTTCCGCACGATTTTCAATCTGTTAGGCCCGCTGACCAACCCCGCCGGCGCCAAGCGCCAGGTCATCGGCGTGTTCGAGCCGGGCCTCACCGAGCTGTTCGCGCAAGTGTTGAACCGGCTTGGAAGCGAGCACGTCATGGTCGTACACGGCCAGATGCTCGCGGACGACGGTGGACACGAAACCGTCGGGCTAGATGAATTATCCACCGGCGGGCCCAGCCGTGTCAGTCATCTTCAGGGCGGGCAGGTGCGCACGTATCAAATCGACCCGGCTTCGGTAAAGCTCCCGACGGCAACCCTGGCGAGCCTGCGCGTCGACAGCGTGGCCGCAAGCGCGGGGGTCATCCGCGAAGTCTTCGCCGGCAAGCCCGGCCCGGCGCGGGACATCGTCTGCCTCAACGCCGCTGCGGCGCTGGTCGTGGCCGACCTCGCAGTGGACCTACAAACCGGCGTGGAACTCGCCGCCCAGGCGATCGATTCGCGGGCAGCCGCCGGCGTGCTCGACCGGCTGGCCCAGATCACCCAGTCTGATGAGACGCCGTAGATCACCACACGCCCGTCAGGCTCCGCTGTCGCCACCGCCCAAGGGCTTACTACAATAAGCCACAGCCATGCCCACCGACACCAAGCAAAGCGAGACTTGGACCACGCGCAGCCTCATCGCCTGGACGACGCGCTACCTGGCCTCCAAGCACGTTGACACCCCGCGACTGGCTACCGAGATGCTGCTGTCGCACGTTCTGGGCGTCACACGCCTTGGGCTTTATATGGATGCCGACCGCCCGGCCACCGAGCTAGAGCGGGCAGCCTTCCGCGAGTTGGTCGAACGCGCCGCCGGGCACGAGCCCGTGGACTATCTTGTTGGGCAGGCCCCGTTTTTTTCGATGATGTTCAGGGTCACCCCCGCAGTGCTCGTGCCCCGGCCCAGCACCGAGGCGCTTGTGGAGCACGTCATCCAGCACGCCCGGCGCACACCGGGCTTTAGCGCGCCGCTGATCGCCGACGTCTGTACAGGCTCCGGGGTCGTCGGCGTCACCCTGGCCAAGCACATCCCCAACAGCCGCGTGATCGCTACCGATATCAGTCAAGAGGCGCTCGAGCTAGCCCGGGCCAACGCCCAGGACCACCGCGTCGGCGACCGGGTCGAGTGCCGATTGGGCGATCTGTTCGAGCCACTGGCCGGAGAACGCCCGCACTACATCGTCAGCAACCCGCCGTACATCAGCGACGCCGCTTGGGACAAGCTGCCACGCAACGTCAAGCACTACGAGCCGGCCGCGGCCCTGCGCGGCGGGCTCGACGGGCTGAAGTACATCCGCACACTCATCGATCAAGCACCGGCGTACCTACAAACCCCTGGGCAACTCGTGATCGAGATTGATTCGGACCAGACCCAGGCTGTCGAACGACTGGTCAAGCACTCGGCCGGCTTAACACACGAACACATCTTGGCCGACCACGAGGGCTTGCCTCGCGTATTGGTCGCGGATAAATGTTAGATCGAATCCGTGATCGCAGCGCGCCGCCGCACACCAACCCACGCCGGTGACTACCGCATGATCCACTGCTCATCTTTTTTCACCATGGGCTGGTCTTGGATGTTCGACGATGTGCCCGGCTGGTCGTAGCTGATCATCAGTGTCTTACGCAACACCACGCGCTTGCCGGTGATCGGGTGGGCGATGGCCTGCGTCTCGCCGCTTAGCCCGGAGATATAGACCGTGACCTCGTCCACGTCTTCGTCGAACGCCGGCCAGATGGCGGCGCCCTCTTTCGCGTAGTCGGGGCCTTGCAGGAGCCGCCCGATGATCTCCGCGGGGTTCTCAAGCAGCGGGTTGCCCACCTGCTCCTTGATCGCGTTGAACACGCCAGCTGGCACGTCCTTGCCCGATGGGAAAATATCGCCCGTGTCGGTAAAGAGGGTGACTTCCGGCACGAACAGCCGCTCCTCGCCCGTGTTGTTCGTGACTTTGTAAGTCATGTACCAATACCAGCGCACCCGCCCGCCCAGCTCTGTCACCGCGATGGGCCGGGGGGCTTCGTATGAAAAATCGTACTGCCAGGCTTTAGAGACGATCGACGGCTCGGGGAAAGCCACCGTCAGCGGCACACCCACGCACAACAGCAGCCCCGCTGTCACGATCGCAATTAAGATAAGGGTTGGCTGACGTTTCATGGTCTCTGTGTCTGCCCTCCGGCAACGACCGAGGGTAAGGTCGGTAAATTTCAACAGCCGCATTGTATGATAGGTCCGGGTCGGGTCAATCATGTGGGCGTGAGCGTGGGTTGGCTATGCACTTAAACACCGATCAAACCGTCACGATAAGCCGTGTCGACGCACGCCGCCGCGGCGAAGCGCTGTCACTGCTGCTGACCGGCCGGGCATACGCCAACGACAACGTCTCCGTCGAGTTTATGGACTTCGCGGCACAGCAAGGGTTTGCGCTCGACCACCTGTGGGCTGCTTACCGGGGGCGACGCCCGATCGCCGCGTCGCTGATCATCCCCGGCGCCGGGCGCGCGGCGATGTTTTTCGTCTCGCCGGTCATGGAGCGTTCCGACGCGCCCGTCACCACCGAGCTCGTTAAAAAATCCTGCCAGGGACAAGACACCGCTTCGGTGCGCATCATCCAGGCATTGCTCGACCCCGAGCAACGCCTCGAAGCCGACGCGCTCCACGCGGCGGGGTTCACAACCATCGCACAACTGCAGTACATGCAGTGCCGCACACAAGGTGCATCGCCAACGCCCCACGGCCTGGGCCCTTCGACACAAGTGGTCAACTGGACCCCACAGCGTCAGGGCCTATTCGCCCAAGCGATCCTAAGCAGCTACCAAGACACACTCGACTGCCCGCGGCTGGTGGGCATGCGCGACATCGACGACATCATCGCCAGCCACATGGCTTCGGGACAGTTTGTGCCGGAGCTATGGTCCGTTGTGCTTAGTCACGACGAACCCGTCGCCGTCGTGTTGTTCAACCGGCTGCCCGAGCAGCGTGCGTTGGAGCTTGTTTACCTGGGCGTTAGCCCCGCTTGGCGCCGGCGCGGTGTGGCGAAAAAACTCGTCGGCTTGGGCCTGTCTCAAGCGCAACGCCACGGCGCGGGTTCCATGATCCTCGCGGTTGACGAGGCCAACACACCCGCGAAACGCTTGTACAGCGAGATGGGTTTCGTCAACAAAGCACGCAAACACGCGATGATCTTCGCATCGCTTTGATCGTTAACAAGTGAACAACGCGCAACCGCGGAACGTTATCCACACGTTGTCCTCTGTGTCGGAGAAGCGGTGAATAAAAAAAACTTTCTGACGCAAATGCTTGAAGCTGCTGACCATGAGCAGACGGCATTTGATAAATGCGCAAAACCCTGTTGATGCGCCGGTCAACACCGTTTATCTTTTCGTTCATGCAAGAACGTTTTGACCCTGCTGTAAATCTTCACGCAGCGCCACGGATGGGGGTCACGGGATACACGGGGGAAGCCGCTTCAAGAAGGCTTGGAGCTTCGGGTGTCCGGCAAAGCGGGTCGCCGCCGAGCCGGGCAAGGCAAGAACGAGAGTCACGGTCACAATAGCTACGGTATCTCGACGTTAGTGTCCGCAACAAGATAGGGGTTCCTGGTGAGCACGGTGGCAACCGAGATGTCTGTTTCCGCGCGCGTCGCCCAGCGGCTGGCGCGTTCGGCGGGGGGGCAACGCTACAGCTTGTGGCTGGATCGGTCCGTCCGTTTCCAGTACCAAGACGAGCAGCAGTGCCTGCAAGTGACGGTCCCCAACCGGTTCGTGGCCGACTGGGTCAACCGCAACTTTAAAGACGACCTGCTCGTCGCGGCTCAGCAAGAGCTGGGTGAACAAGTCGGCTTAGAGATGAGGATCGACGCGGGTCAGTTCCCCGGTGCATCAGCCGCCGGCCCCGGCCAAGACGCGGCATCCGCCGCACCTCACCACGCATCAAACGCAAAGGCCGTCGAGCAGCCCCGCCCCATACAGCAGCGCCACAACCGGGCGCTGCGGCACGACCTTAAAGACTTCGTGGTAGGCCCCAGCAACCAACTCGCGTTCTCCGCAGCCACGCGTATCGTCGAAGACCACGACACACAGATCAACCCCCTGTTTATCCACGGGGGCTGCGGCGTCGGCAAGACACACCTGCTCCAGGGC
Organism: Phycisphaeraceae bacterium; assembly: GCA_029260715.1. GTDB lineage: Bacteria > Planctomycetota > Phycisphaerae > Phycisphaerales > Phycisphaeraceae > OFTM12. Next base: position 208,486 of record JAJDCS010000014.1, read on the forward strand.
CTGTGCCGGGAGCTTCTGCGTCGCGAGCCCTCCGCACGCGTCCTTTACACCACCGGCGAGCAGTTCACCAACGAGTTCCTCGGCGCGATGCGCGCCAACAAACTCGATCAGTTCAGGAAAAAGATCCGCCGTCTGGACCTGTTGGCCGTGGACGACGTGCACTTCTTAGCCAACAAGCAGGCCACACAGCAGGAGTTCCTCCACAGCTTTGACGCCATCGAGATGGGCGGCGCCCGCGTGGTGCTCGCCAGCGACAGCCACCCCACGCTCATCCAGCAGTTCAGCGAGGCGTTGGTCAGCCGCTGCGTGCGCGGCATGGTCGTGCAGGTTCACCCGCCCGACGCGGACACGCGCGTGCGCATTATCTCCGTGTTGGCCAAGCGGCGCGGGCTGCAACTGGTCGGTCAGGCCGTCGACAAGCTCGCCAAGCGGTGTGTCGGGTCGGTCCGCGAGATCGAAGGCACACTTACGAAGCTGCACGCCCTGGCGGCCCTCGCGGTCAGCCGTAGAGCGTCGGCCGCCCCCTACCCCGCCGCCAGCTCAGGGGCCCCGCTGACGGTCATGCCCGCATTAATCGACCAATGGTTCGAAAGCGAAGCCGACCATTACTCGGTCAAGCCGGTCCGCTTTGACACGATTCTCAATACCGTAGTTGGTAACCTTGGCTTGGAGCGGCCGTTGGTGGTGGGCCCCAGCCGCCACCCGCACGCCGTGCTGGCGCGTTCCTTGGTCATCTACCTGGCCAGGCAGTTCACCAGCATGAGCTACCCCGAGATCGCCGCCGCCATGCAGCGTCGCGCCCACTCAACCATCATCACCGCAGCCAAGCGCGTTGAAAGCCAACTCAAGTCAGACGCCGTCGTCACCATGCCCGGCACGCTCGAGCGCCTGTCGCTTGTTGAAGTCATCGAGCGCCTCAAACGCGCCGTTCAGCGGGCTTAAAACACTTAGCAAAATGGGCGACGCACAGCCCGCCGGAGAATGCCGCGCACACACCGCGGTGAACCGGCAACACCCGCCAAACGTGGGGAAGATCACTAGGCCCAGACACAGCCGATATTTGTGTCCAATAATCTCAGCTTTTGCGGGTACCCCACACCACACCCCAACTTACCAAGCCCGCACCGGCCATACTCCGTGCAATCGATTGTTACCCTTCGGGCAACCCTCGTTCATCTAGTGGGCTAGCCTGCCGATAAGTGCTTACGTGAGTCAACGTAACGGTCGGATCCATGTACTGCACCTCACTGCAGGATGCCACGACACCGGTCTAGGCAGATACCTGCACGATCTTGGTTTTGCCATGCGCAGGCTCGGGCACGAGGTAACCTTCGCGGGGCAGCCCGGCGCGTGGTGGGATCTGCTGGGCCACGACGACTGGAAATGGATCGACGCCCCGGTGAAGTGCAAACCCAACGACGCTTGGCGCAGCGTCCGGCGGCTCCAAGACTACGTCACAGCTAATGGTGTCGGTGTGCTGCACGCGCACTGCAGAACTTCCACACTCCTGGCACGCTTGGTTTCGTGGAAGACCGGGCTGCCGGTGCTCCAAACGCTGCACACCGCCGGCTGGCCGCTTTACTTTTGGAACCGCTGGCTTTGTGACTTCGGCGATTACACGCACGCGGCATCTGAACAAGCCGCCCAGTGGGTGGTCGAGTCGGCCGGTGTCACACGCGAACACATCGCCACCATACCCCACGGCATCGACCCCCAGCGTTTTCCGGTCGCCGACGAGTCGCAGAAAAAGCAAGCCAGGCAGGAGCTGGGCCTGGCCGATGACGCCGTCGTGGCCGCATACCTCGGCAGGCTCGAAACCCGCAAGCACGTCAACTGGATGCTCGACTTGGCTCAAACGCCTCAGCAACGGCTGCCCGGGTTGCGCGTGCTGATCGTCGGGGAGGGGCCTATGGAGCCGGTCATCCGCAGAAGGATACGGCAGGAAGGCCTGGATCAGCGTGTGTTGCTGCTAAGCCGCTGCGAACCCACCACCGTCTACCACGCCTGCGACGCGGTCATGCTGCCTTCGGGTTTGGAGGGGTTCTCGCTGGTCTGCGCCGAGGCCATGGCCGTCGGCCGCCCGGTGCTGCGTACACGCACGCCCGGCTCGTCTGAGCAGATCGTCGACGGCGTCACCGGCCGGTCCGTGCCCGTCGAGTGTACGACGTTCGTCCAAACCGCCATACGGTTTCTCTTGGACAAAGAAGCGTTAACCAAAATGGGCCAAGCCGCCGCCGAGCACGTCCGCCAAAAACTCACTTTCGACCGGCAACTAAACGACACCGTCGCGCTATACCAAAGACTGATCGACGCATACGAGCCGTACCAGAAAGTGACTTCGGGCTTGCCCCACCCCAACGGCGACGTCAAAAAACACACCCCCACGCCAGCCACACCGCAAGATGCGCCAATACCCGCCGACGACACCCGCCACACCACCGGTCCAAAAACAACCTCCGTTACCGAATCTTAAACTTCATAGCACACCATATTTTGACTTCAGGCGTGACCCCGGGGGTGGAGCCGACACCTCATTCAATCAAGTGTCACCGCTTTACGCCCTACGCCGACGCGGGGCAAACGCGAGGCCTCCAAAAGCCAACACTGTCAGTGTGGCCGGTTCGGGCACGATCGTGAGTGTGAAGTTGTCGTAGAACTGCGTGAGTGTTTGCGAGCTGCTGTTTACCACGGCGAACCCAAACCGTGTGGCTACCCCACCCGTTAAATCTGGGTCTTCTGGGCCTATGCCGCTGACAAGTAAGAAGGTGTTTGCGTCAAGCACCGTATTAAACGTCAGGGTGTCATAGTCAGAATGGAGGCCGGTACCCGCAAGTGATTGGACGTATAGCAAATTCTCTTGCACAACGACCAGTTCAAGAAGCTGTCCTTGACCGCTAGCGCCCGGCCCATTCTTCACGTCTAGCGTTAGTGTCGCGGCAGTTCCTTCGAGTGGAACCATGGTTGAAAAATCATCTTTTACCGCGAGCCCGCTTGCGGTTTTGCCAGAAGGGGTAATTGTTGTGGCATTCAAGCGTGCCCCTGGGTTACCTTCGTCAGCCTCGCGTGTGATACTAGCCGAAGAACCACCATCTGCAATAGAGCCAAACAACCACGTGTTGAAATCACCATCAACGATAGTAACATCGGCAGTCACCGCGCGGCCGGTAAGGCAGAACACCCCAGCGACAACGATAGCAAGGCAATTACGATAGTTCATGACACAGCTCCTTTTTCTGACGTTTCCTATACAGCCCACGCCAACAGCGACGCGGATCAATAGCTAGATATGCGCTTGAATACCCGAGGCTGTTGCGGGCTAGTAGATGGGAGCGTCAAGCTCTTTTCCGTGTCCTTGTGCCCTGACCGCCTCTCTGCCCTCAGTATTTGCTCAATTCCCTTCCCTGTCCTCCTTGATCCGCAGAAGCGTAACAACCGCCATGCAATATGATACGGTCCAAATACTAAATTTCAATAAATATTTTATAGATATATTATATATGGGCGATGTGACGCACCGTCCGGCCGGGTAAGGCGCGTGGTTTCAGGCGGAGTTGGGTGCTGCGTCTTACCACGCGGGGGAAGACACCAGCGTCCTTCCGAACAGTCATCCCCCAATCGCATCAGGCTCTACGGTTAGCGGCGTTTTGCTTGAAAGACTTGTCTTTGGCATCGCCACCCAGAAGGTGGTGCCGTGGCCGGGTTCGGACTCGATCCATACGCGCCCGCCGTAAATATCCATTGTCCGTTTCACGATGGCCAAGCCGACACCGGTCCCTTCTTTCTTGGTATCCAACCGCTGGAACAGGCCGAACGCTTTTTCGTGAAACTCAGGGGCGATGCCAGGGCCGTTGTCGGTCACGGAAAACCGCACTTCACGCTCGGCCGTTTCCCAACCGACGGTGATTTTGGGTTTAGGGCTTGTGCAGCCGTATTTCAGCGCGTTGGTCAGCAGGTTTTGGAACACGCGAGACATCTGTGTCTTGTTGACGTGCAGTTTAGGCATGCCAGGCTGGGTGTGAAGGGCAACACCCTGCGCCTCCAAATCCTGTTGCAGATCTGAAGCGATCGCCTCGATCAGTTCGCCCGCGTCCACGGATTCGCTCACCGCATCGACCAGGTTAATGCGGCTAAGCTCCAATAGCCCGCTGATGTTGTTGCGCATGCGCTCCGTGGCGCGCTCTAGGTGCTACGGACATTCATATTCTATGCTGATGTTTGCCGATCATCATGTTTTTGGCCAAGGAGGGCCACCATGCGCCATCGCCATGAACTCACGGATGAACAATGGGAGCGGGTCCACGATCACCTGCCGGGCA
>JAJDCS010000015.1 GCA_029260715.1 Phycisphaeraceae bacterium
TTGCCCGGCAGGTGATCGTGGACCCGCTCCCATTGTTCATCCGTGAGTTCATGGCGATGGCGCATGGTGGCCCTCCTTGGCCAAAAACATGATGATCGGCAAACATCAGCATAGAATATGAATGTCCGTAGCACCTAGAGCATTTGCACCGCCATCTCGATCGGTTGGCACCTGCCACCTTCACATATATCAAGACCGATTTATTGGACCTATTTCGAGCGTCTCCCCAACATCGTTATTGACGGCGTTTTGGCAATAGGAGGAAATTACATTGCCACTTATGTCGATACAGATTTTATATTGAATTTAGCCCGAAATGATCTGCGTCAATCTTGCTTGACGCGCCCACTCGGGTCGCGGCTGTAATGTCGTGAGCAGGCTATGGTTACACGGACAAGCAAGGTTTTGTTGGTAGATGATGAGCCTTTGATTTTGGCGAGTATCAAGCGTCAACTTCGTAAACGCTTTGATGTTGACACTGCTACTAGCGGCCAAGAAGGGCTGGACAAGGTCCGCGACCACGGCCCTTATGCGGTGGTTGTGTCCGATATGCAGATGCCTCAGATGGATGGCGTCCAGTTTCTTTCAGCCGTGCAGGAGCTAGCCCCAAACAGCGTCCGGATCATGCTCACCGGTAACGCTGACCAGCGGACGGCGGTCGATGCGATCAACCGCGGGAGCATCTTCCGGTTTCATACCAAGCCTTGCCCGTTGGAGGATCTTGCCAAGTCCATTGCCGCGGGTATCGAGCAGCACCGCTTGATGCTCGTGAGGGAGCAACTCGAAGAGACCAATGTTCAGCTGGTTCAAGCAAGAGAAGAAGCGGAGCGGGCGGCAAACGTGAAGGGCGAGTTCCTGGCGAATATGTCCCACGAAATCCGAACCCCGCTCACAGCCATTCTTGGTTATTCGGAGTTAGCCTACCAATCAACCATTGACAGGCCGGATGTCCAGAAAGACCTCGGAGTCATCCTCACCAATGGGAAGCACCTTCTGGAACTGATCAACGATATCCTGGACCTGTCAAAGATCGATTCGGATAAATTCCAAGTCGAAACGATCGGATGTTCATTGGTGGATATTATCGCGGATGTATATGCGATCATGCGGTTGCGGGCCCAAGACAAGAACATCGATCTGATCGCAACCTTTGACGGACCCATGGTACGCACCATCCGGTCTGACCCGACAAGGCTCCGCCAAGTCTTGATTAACCTAGTTGGCAACGCGATCAAGTTCACTGAATCGGGCGGCGTCACGGTTAGGGCACGGCTAATCAATCTATCCGATCAACCTACGGTTGACATCCGGGTAATCGATACCGGCATTGGGATCAAACAAAGTCGACTTGAAGCTATTTTTGATCCGTTCACTCAGGCTGACATAACCACCACCCGGCAGTATGGCGGCACGGGGCTTGGCCTAACGGTGACGAAGCGTATTCTTGCGGCTCTATCCGGCAGCGTTTCAGTCGAGAGCGTAGAAGGCAAGGGCACGACTTTCACCGTCACAATCCCCGCGAACTCGCCCGATCCATCCGACAAAATTCTAGATCCAAACGCTGACTTAAATAACATACACCAGTGTAATCCAGACCACGCGTGGCAAGATGAGGCGTGGTTTAACGGAAAAGTTCTCATTGCCGATGATACCCCTGTTAACAGATCCCTTGTCCGACGTATGCTCACCGCAATCGGCGTGGAGGTCGATGAAGCCGAAAATGGGAAACAGGCTTACGAGGCGGCTACGCGGGGCGAGTACGATCTAATCCTTATGGATCTGCACATGCCCGTGATGGACGGGACGGCGTCACTTAAACGTATCCGGGAACACGACCAGGGCTTGCCCGTGATCGCGCTCACCGCCGACGCCATGCAGGGCGCCCGTGAAAGGTGCCGCGCCGCGGGCTTTTCCGGGTACCTGACGAAGCCGCTTGTCCGGAACGACATCATTCAAGAATTAGCGAAGTATCTCAAACAGGCGCCCAAGCCTGGGCGTGAATCGGGACCGGGCGACCCGGGTGCCGGTGAGGGTTCAATGGTTCTCTCGGAAAAAGGCGCCCCAACGCGGGGGCGGCAAGACACCGGTGCGCTGAATCCCGGCACGGCCATGGGCCGGCTTCAAGTTACAGAAGACGTCTACCGTGAGGCACTCGAAGAGACATTCCCATGGATTATCGGTCAGTTCAACACGCTCGGCGAGATGATCGATGATATTGATCAGGTGGTTCAATCGGCCCACGCGATCAAGAGCGGGTCGGGCAGCGTGGGGCTCGATCGCGTGCACACGGTTGCGGGCGAGCTTGAATCCATTGCCCGGGGGAACCGTGAAGGGGACGTGCAAGCAACGCTAACGCAACTCGGTGAAGCCGTAGAAGAGGCGAAATTGTGTGTCGAACGGTATTTGGTTGGATCAAGCGCGTCGCACACAACGGATCGTACCCAGCAAGCCTAATCGTTTTTAGGAGGGTGTCGTGAGCGGGAATCATAAATTCAAGGTTCTTATCGTTGATGATGATCCGAGCATCCGGATGTTGGTTTCCAATATGCTCCGGTCCAACGGGTTCAACCCCGTCGTGGCTGCGGATGGGTCTAAGGGGGTGGAGCTGGCCAAAAAGGAACACCCGGACTTGGTCCTGATGGACGTGAACATGCCTGTGATGACCGGGGTTGAAGCGTGCAAGGCGCTGAAGGGTGACCCCGAATCGGCCTCGATCCCCGTCGTGTTTATGACCACGCTAGGCAGCGACTCAGACCGCATGAACGGGTTTGACGCCGGCGGCGATGACTACGTGATCAAGCCTGTGAACTACAAGGAACTGCTGGCGAGAATGCAGCGTTACATCAATGCGCACTCTAATGGGAACGTGGACCTTGCCGCGGCCGGTAAGGCGCTGCGGTCGTGCATAGAGTCCGCATCTGCACTGGATACCCCGGAAACACCCGAGAGCATGAAGCAGCCGATTGGTCAGTTACTGGATCGGCTCAGGGAGTTGGAGGCGGCTCTTAAGGGGAATGCTTAACAGCTACGGCGGTGGTTGCCGACGGTGCGAATATGTATGACCGGCAAAATTTTCAAACACGCAGTGGTGCTGTCCGCGATGATGATCGTGGTCGTTTACCTTTCGTATCGGGTGGTGTTCACGATCCCCGACCAATGGCGTTGGTATGCTATTTTGTTTCTGATCGCTGAGGTCCATGGTTTCCTTGGGTTTGTTTTGTTCTGTTTCGAGACGTGGGACCCTCAGTACCCCGCGGCTGAGCCGGTGCCGGACGGGCTTAGCGTAGACATCTACATCTGTACCTATAACGAAGACCCGGAGTTGTTACGCAAGACCATCCTGGGCTCGCAGACGATCGAATACCCGCACACAACATACGTGTGCGACGACGGACACCGGGAATCGGTCAAGCAACTGGCTGAAGAGCTCGGTGTGGAATATATCAGCCGACCTGACAACACTCACGCCAAGGCGGGCAACATCAATCATGCCCTGAAGGTTACCCACGGGGATTTTATAGCGATCCTCGATGCCGACCACGTGCCCTTGCCCGATTTTCTGGATCGGATGCTGGGTTACTTCAGCGACCCCGAAGTGGCTTTTGTCCAATCGCCGCAGACTTTTTACAACCTCGACGCGTTTGAGGAGGTGGTTGATTACGACAAGGGCGAGCACTGGGATGAATCCGAAGTGTTTTTCCATCTGATCCTGCCAGGTAAGAACAGATGGAATTCGGTTTACTTCTGCGGCACCGGTGGGATCATCCGGCGTACGGCTTTGGAGGAATCCGGCGGCTTTGCGACCGAAACGATCACGGAGGACATCCACACCGCTCTTAATATGCACGCGAAAGGCTGGAAGTCGGTTTACGTCGCGGAGCACATGGCTTCGGGGCAGGCCGCGGGCGACCTGACGAGCTACCACGTGCAGCGCACCCGATGGGCCTTGGGCAATCAGTCGGTGATGTTCTGCAGCAACCCGTTGTTCAAAGCCGGTTTAACGCTGCCTCAACGCATTTGCTATTTCAGCTCGATGTTTCACTGGACGATCGGCTTGCGCAAGCTGGTGATGTATTCCACACCGCTGATGATGCTGATCTTCAACGTCTACCCGATATCAGCCATTACAAACACTTTGATCGCTCTGTATCTGGCTCAGCTCCTGGCCCCGATTATCGCCATACGGATCATCACAAAAAAACGGGCGCGTATCCTGGCTGAGGAAACTTTCAGTATGCTCAACTTCTGGGTGTTCACCTCCGCGTTTATACGCGCGATTTTTAAGCTCGGGTCTCAAAAATTCGATGTCACCGACAAGTCGGGTGTCACGCAGTTCTCAATGGCGTCGATACGCACGCACCTGGTGTTTGTTGTGATCAGCGTTCTATCGATATGGTGGGCTGGGCTTGGGATTTACTACAACATACACGGCAATCTCCTGGGGCCGCTGATCGCGATGTTTTGGTGTTGCTGGAACGCCGCATTTGCATTACGCGTGATCCAAATGGCTACCGCACCGGTGGCGCAGCAAAAGAGCACCGAGTTTGCGGATCATATCCCCCTCTTGTACCGCCTGCCGATTGTCTCTGATCATCCGGAGCGGCTGGGCCTAACCATCCGGTACAGCGAAACAGAGTTAACCTTTGTCTCGTATGAACCGCTGAACGTTGGCGATCAATTGGATGCGACGTTGGTCTTGAGGTTCTTCCGGCTTCCTGTAAAGATCGAGATCATAAGCCAACCCCGGCTTAAACAAAACGGCTCTACCTTCGCATACACAGCTCGTTATGTGGGGCTTGATCAGATGTCGTTGGACATGCTGAACACCCACACGATGCTTTACGCCACGCCGCGTCTTCTGGATGATCTTGGGCAACGGGGCAGACTACTTCTGCACAGCGACTCGCAATCGCGGCCTCCCGCCGGGCGTACCCGGCGTGTGGATTTCCCGATCAATCTGGACCCCGATCACAACACCTGGTCGCATGCGCGTGTCATACAGGTTGATCTTAACGAGGCAGCCGTCCTTACAGAGGCCGAGATGCCCGTCAGCGGACCCCAGGCTTTTGAAATGGCAACACCGTTGGGTGTTGTCCGTGGTTCTTTGTGCGTCCTTTCCAATCACAACGTTAAGTTTCACGGAGGCCCGGCGTGGCATAGCCGGATTGCCTTTGATCACCTGGACACACCCAGTCAAGAAATCGTGAAGGAGTTAGCTTGTGCTTAAACCCCATACGAAGATACGTGTTCATTTGGCCACCAAGACCGGTTTGATATCGGTAGCGCTGATGGCGGCTAGCGTTGTCTTATTTCACAACGTGTATGGCCCCGTGATTTTTCTGCGTGCTGTTCAAGCCGGGGAACTACCCGTTACCGATGAGAGCTTGGACCGGCTTGGTGACGCCGCGGCGAGGGGCATGAATCTCAAAGATCGGTACGAGGTTGTCAACTTGCTTGAAGACCACCAGAAACACGAACAGGTTGAAGTTGTATTGCAAAGCATCGGCGAGGACTCTGACCACGACACTATAGACAAGGACCGGATCGTCCTGCACCTGGCTCGCAACGCGGTCAAGGCGGGTTGGTACGAGAAGGCGATCAATCGTTATCGATCTTATCTGAAGGCCAACCCGGGGGATGATGATGTGCGTGGCGAGATGGCCGGTGTGCTGTTGATCTCTGGGGAGAAAGAGGAGGCGATCGTTGAATACCAGGCGCTTGCCGATGCCCACCCCGATGCCGCGCGCTGGCTGTTGCTGTTGGCTGATGCGGCGTTGACCACGGAGACCACCGACACACAGCCGGAGATGGTTCATCTTGAGATGGCCGCCGAGGCGCTGCGGCGAGCGATTGGTATTGAAGATACCCGCTTAACGCGGGTCCGGCTGGCCGAGGTTCAGGGTTGGATGGGGCAACACGAGAAAGCCTTGTCCGGGCTGCTGGGCATCACACCGATCCATGTCAATGAGTCTCGTGTCTGCCGTGTGCTGGCGCAGTCGGTTGCCCAGTCGGAGGTACTCACCGCCGAGAGCGTCGATGCTGTTGTTGCGATAGCGGCGGAAGCGTTGCAAGGCAGCGGCACCAACAGCGGACTGTATGAAGACTTGGCTCGCGCGATGAGGCGCCTAAAGAAAGATAACGACGCGGTGGCACTATTCGAAAAATCGCTTGCGATCGATCCCGCGGATAGACGCCTCAAGCTAGAGTTGGCGAACTATTTGCAAGACCTCAAGCGGTACGACGAGGCCGAGTTGCATTACGCCGAATTGCTCTCGCAGGTAGAGCATAAACCTACGGAAGAAAACAAGGGGGCGTCAAAATGAAACCTCCGTGGGGTGCAATTGTCGTTCTGGTCGTAGGGGGGCTGTGCTTTGGTCAGCCGCCGACGCTTGTTGAGGACACGGCAGACGGTGGTGTGTCTGGCACGGTCTTTTTGCAAGCGGCCCGGAACGCCGCCAAGGCCGGCGATATCGAAACCGCCATTGAACGGTTCGAGGCTTATCTAACCCGTCATCCGTTGGATGGGGACGTGTCTCTCGAATTAATTGGGTTGATTGACAGGCAGGGGCAGCGGGAACGGGCACTGCGTGTTGCCGCGGAGACGATCGAGGTATGGCGTGCCCGCCAAGAAGTGGAGCCGGATGACGAGGTTGCGCTGCGGTATCTTGCTCGCCTGACTCGGTGGATGAAGTGGTACGATGAATCACTCGAGTGGTACGAGCGCTATTTGCGTATCCGGCCTGACGATCAGGAAGCACGGCTTGAGCAGGCGCGCTTGGCGGGGTGGAACCGGCAACCCGAGAAGGCACAAGAATACTATCAAGGAATGGTCGAAGACTTCCCGGATGCGCCGGTTGTCCGCGCTGAGATGCTAGCCAAGTACACGAATTGGCTTGGGCGAAACGGGCAGGCAGCTGGGCATTACGAAGAAGCCTTGAAGTTCAGCCCAGACGACTCGGAGTTGCGTTTTGATCTGGGTCAGGTTTACAGCCGCTTGAATTACAGCCGCCGGGCCGCTGAGCAGTACGACCACATCCTCAGCTTATACCCGGATCACGCCATGGCGGCTCGGGCGCGCAGCGCCGAGCAATGGCGTCAACACCCTCACGTAGAGATCGAAACCGGCGTCCGTTATCAAGCGGGGCGCGATGACAATATTCAGATCACCCACCAACAGACCAACTTGTTGTTTGCCCCCCGGCGTATTGCCGAAGGGCTTGATCTAGCTGCCGGGGTTGGACACTCAAGCTTCTGGTTTAACTTGCCGTCAACGTCGCCGATTGATGAGTATTCCCAAGCAGAGCACGCCACGCTTAAGTTCGATAAGACAATCGATGCCTACTCGCGGTTGTGGGGAGATGCCCAGGTTACTCATTATGAACAAGGGTCTCGCCAGTCTCTCCAATTGACCCTTGGCGCAAGCAAGACCACCGACAGCGGGGCCAAGCTGTCATTCATCGCTGGCCTGGAGGATGTCTTGGAAAACGCGTCAACGCTCGACGACGGCCTGTCGCGGTTCTATATACAAGGCGAGTTTGATGTGAATCTTTCACCCCGAGTGGGCCTGGCCGGCTATGGACGCGGCTTGTGGTACGACGATGAAAACCGCGCCGTGGAATACAATGCGCGGCTGCACTACACCCTGTCAGCGTACCCAAGGCTTCTTCAACTCCGGCTGGCGGGGTACGGCTTTTTTGTGGCTGATGAACAGGCCGCTTATTGGACCCCGGACAGGTACAACAATATTCAAGCGGGGTTCAGTTGGTACCACTTCCTCAACCATGAACACTTCGAAAGCTCAGAACGCCTTTATTACTACGTTGAGTGCTTCGTTGGTACCGATGACGACAAAGAGCCGTTCTTTAATGGGCGGGTGGGTATGACGTGGGACAGCCGCAAGCAGTGGAAGGTGACGCTTGAAGCCAGTGTCTCCCAGTCGGATGTTTTTGAGTCAAGGCACGGGACCGTGCGAGTTACATACGCTTGGTAATCACGTGCTGTACGATCGGGTTGGTCTGATAAACCAGATGGCGGCCATTGCCCCCTGGGCCGACGAACAAGTATCCATGCCTTGGTGGGAGGTCATGCAGCACAAACGGGCTGTCCCGTAACTTTTAATTTGCATATCCTTTGCGCGCCCTGTCATCCTCGTTGGAAGCCGGCAGCGGGTTGGTCAAAGAGCCTAAATATACAACCTATTGCAGTCGATAATTCTAACAAGACGCAACGATATAGGGCGTTGAGGCTGGAGGGTATGCTCGGGGTTTATCCGGGCAATACCTTAATTACATGATGTAGCAACTAACGGGACGAGACGGTTATTGGCTATCAATTGATTTCGGGCAATCAGACATGTCAACCGTAACAACCGCCAATCATCCGAAGATACTCATCATCGACGACAACAAATCGATTCACGAGGATTTTCGAAAAGTTCTTTGTAACGGCGATGGTGATGTCTCCGATTTAGAGGACCTAAAGTCTGAGTTGTTTGGGGACAACGGAACACAATTGGCCATGCAGAAATTTGATCTGGATTCTGCCTACCAGGGGCAAGAGGGTTACGCCATGGTCAAGCAGGCCATCAAAGCTGGCCGGCCCTACGCGATGGCGTTTGTCGACGTCCGTATGCCGCCGGGGTGGGACGGCATTGAAACCATTAAACACCTTTGGGAAGAAGACCCGGACCTTCAGATCGTGATTTGCACCGCGTATTCAGATCGCAATTGGAATCAAATCGTCAACGAGCTAGGCAAGGTTGACGGGCTTTTGATTCTGAAGAAGCCGTTTGACAGTGTCGAGGTTATCCAGCTCGCTCTTGCGCTCACCACCAAATGGACGCTTTACCAGCAAACCAAGGCCACCATGGCTTCTCTAGAAAACATGGTCGAAGACCGGACGAGGCGCCTAAGCGAAGCCTTGAATCAGCTTGAGCAGGAGACAAAAGAACGCGAGCAGATGGAACTTGATCTGCGGTTGGCCCAGAAGCTTGAGTCGATCGGTCAGCTTGCGGCGGGCATCGCCCACGAAATTAACACCCCCACCCAGTACGTCGCAGACAACACCAACTTCATTAAAGATTCATTTGATGATCTGTGTTCGGTGCTGCAGCAATACGGGAAGGTGCTCCAGTCCTGCCAGGACGGCACGGTTAACGATTCACTGATCAAAGAGACCGTCGCGGAAATTGAACGCGCCGATGTCACTTACTTGGTCTCCGAGATCCCCACGGCTATCGAGCAATCGATCGACGGCATTTCCCGGATCGCAAACATTGTTCTTGCGATGAAGGAATTCTCACACCCCGGCTCGAAAGAGTTTGTGAATGTAGACATCAACCACATGATTGAGACGACCGTCACGGTGGCAAGAAACGAGTGGAAGTACGTGGCTGAGATAGATACAGACCTCGACCGCACCATCCCGCCGATCCCCTGCCTGCCCGGTGAATTTAGCCAGGTGATCCTGAACATCATTGTCAACGCCACCCACGCCATAGCGGATGTCACAGAAGAGGGCGGCAAAGGGGTCATCACGATCAGCACCCGCGCTGTTGACGGTATGGTTCAGATCAAAATCACCGATACCGGCGGTGGTATCCCCACGGAGATCAGGGACAAGATCTTCGATCCATTTTTTACCACGAAGGGCGCCGGCAAGGGCACCGGCCAGGGGCTGGCCATCGCCCGGTCGGTCATTGTGGACAAATTGGGCGGTAATATCCGTTGCGAAAGCCAGGCCGGACGTGGCACAACGTTTACGATCACGCTACCAATCAGCAATGAATCCGCCGGCCCGCCACAAGAGGGTGTTTAACCATGACAAAGAACATCCTGTTTGTAGACGACGATGAGCAAATACTTAACGGGTTGCGCCGGGTGACGCGCCCCCTGAGGGAACATATCGCGTCGGAGTACGCCATCGGTGCCAAGGAAGCGTTGGACATCATGTCAACGCGCCATTTCGACATGGTTGTTTCAGACATGAAGATGCCGGGTTTAAACGGCGCCGCGTTCCTGTTGGAAGTCAAGAAGTATCACCCAGACGTGCTGCGTATCGTGTTGTCGGGCCATTCCGAAGAGCAGTTGATCCTCGAGTCGCTCGAATCCGCGCACCAGTACCTGGTGAAGCCGTGTAAGCCCGACGTGTTGAAAGCCATCATCACGCGTGCGTGTCACATACAGGACCTGGTGTCTGACGAGAATATCAAGAACACCCTCTCAGGTATCAAGTCTATACCGAGTCTGCCGCAGTTGTACCAAGAGATCACCGAAGCGCTGAAGAACCCAAACGCGACTCTGGATGACGTTGGGGAGATCATCAACAAAGACCCTGCGATGTGCGCGAAGATCCTGCAGCTTGTGAACTCCTCTTTCTTCGGTCTCCGCCGCGAGGTCACGACCACGGGTGACGCGGTGAAGATGCTCGGGATTAATACGGTCAAGACGTTGGCGTTGACCGCGTGTGTCTTTTCAGAATTCCAACCGGACAAGAAGGTGGAATTTTCGATCGGGGCGCTCTGGACACACAGCATCCAGGTGGGCACCTTTGCTCAATGCATTGCCGACACCGAGTCTGATGACCCGGCCCTTTCCGCCAACGCCTTTATGGCGGGCATGCTGCACGACATCGGCAAGCTGTTGATCGCCACACATATGCCCGATCACTACCTGGCTATCCAACAGCTGATGAAAGCCAATGTAGAGATTGCGGAACACGAAGCTGAAAAAGAGGTGATGGGAACGACGCACGCCCAGATTGCCGCATACCTCCTGGGCGTCTGGGGTTTGCCGGACGTGATCTTCGAGGCGGTGTTGTACCACCACGAACCCAGCGAGGCGTCACAGGAGGGGTTTGATGCTCTGGCCGCGGTCCACGCCGCGAATTACATCGGGCACAAGTTATCCCCTGATAGCCGGATTTCCAGCCACGCCGCGGACCAGGAGTATCTGGCAGGCCTGGGGTGCTTGGATCGTTTACCTGAGTGGACTGAGGCTTGCGCCAAGCTGGCGAAAAACCAGTGAGAGATCGGATAAAGGTCGCGATGCCGCGTAGACAACTGATGGCGCGTCGCTTCGTGCATATACACTCGATAGAGGATTACGGGATTGTTCCGTTATCAATGCAATAGATCGATCAAAAGAACGAGGGGGGCCAACATCCAATCCGGAGGCAATGGAGAATGGCTCAAAATCATTTCATCAACGCCCAGACGATCGCGTGCATTGTTTTGCTCGGGTGGGCGACCCATGCCCCAGCCAATGAAGACGCTGATGCGGACAACCCATCGATCACAAACACATTCGCTAAAAATCTTCAAACGCTCGCTACGGCATCATCGACGACGGACACAGCGGCACCGAACGAAGTCCTGGATTTTGAAGAACTCTGGGAAGGCCTGGATCACCACGCCAGTGAAACCAAGACATTCGGCAAGGCGAAGCTTAGCCTTGAGTATCAGTTTGATACACGTGGGTTTAATACGCTTAATCTCACGGGCTCGGCCCCGCTGCCGGGCGGCTGGAATATATGGGGGTTTGTGGACTTCGAATCTCCCGACGGCGGCGTGGATGATTCGCGTACCGATCTTTCCGAGTTCTTTTTCGAGATCGACCTCAAACGCAAGGTGTGGAACGACTTTGGGGTGGTCCTGGAAGTGAACGACCCGCAAGGCGTCGACAACGCGCTAAGCCGGGTCGGGCTGTTCTGGACACCGAAAAGCCAGTTCCTCAAAGACCACAACCTCTTTTTCTTCGTCAAGGTATTCCCGTATGAGAGCGACGGCAGGGGCTATCAAATCAGCTTCGCTTGGAACAAAAAATTCCCGAATATCCTTGACGGCCGGTTCTCCGTCGGGGGGTTTTTCGATGCGAATTTTGAGAACGGCCCGGGCAAAGACAAGGTGCTGATTGTCTCGGACACCCAGTTTCGCTACCGGCTAGTCGACGGCTTGCACTTTCTGGCCGAAGTCCGCGTCAATGAATTTTTCGACGCCAAGAAAGACGTCGGCGTGGGCTTCGGGTTTCAGTATTACTTTTAAATGACAGGGCAGCGACGGACGGTCCATAACCGTAATAAGAAGATTATCTCATGACTCAAGCCACCCCCAATATCCCGACGAGCAACAAGCAAAGCCAAGAGGTTCTCCGGGTCGGCACCATGCATTGGTACCACTGGCTTGTGGTGAGCCTTTCGATCGTCTTGACCCTCGGGGCGTGGTACATTTCTAAAGAGCAGTTGGCTCAAAAAGTTGAAGAGCGGTTTCTCCGCGAGTCCGACCGAGTCGTGGCGCTGGTCAAAGAGCGGATGGAGCTGTATGAAAACGCTCTTTGGGGTAGCGTGGCTCTCTACGACGCCTCGGATAACGTGTCCTATGACGAATGGATGACCTATTCCAATAGCTTGCATCTTGACAAAACCTATCCCGGTATCAACGGGATCGGTGTGATCTACAATGTCCAGCCCTCCGATCTGGAAGACTACCTTGCCAGAGAGAGAGGCTGGCGTCCCGAGTATAAAATCCACCCGCAGCACAGCGAGCCGGAATACTGGCCCATTACTTATATCGAACCCGCCGAGTCGAATCGCAAAGCCATCGGGCTTGATATGGCGTTCGAGACCAACCGCTACACCGCCATCAAAAAAGCGCGAGACACGGGCGAAGCTCAAGTGACCGGCCCCATTGTGCTTGTTCAGGATGCTAAAAAAACACCCGGGTTCCTGTTTTACACGCCGTTCTATAAAAACAGCCGTAAGCCTCAAACGGTTGAAGAGCGGCGAGAGCACATCGAGGGGGTGATTTACGCCCCTTTCATTACGTACAAGCTGCTGCAAGGGACACTGGCCCAAAGCAATAGACACGTCAGCCTAGCAATACGCGATGGGGATGAAATACTCTACGACGAACACACCGGCGACAGCGATATAGCCACCGACCCAAACCCGCTTTTTAAAAGAAAAATCACGATGCGTATGTACGGGCGTACCTGGGTATTTGACGTCTGGTCAAATCTGAGTTTTCGAAACACGTCGTCGAGCGCACAGCCTTACATGATCCTGATCGGGGGGGTGGTGATCGACGCTCTCCTGTTCGGGTTATTCTTTTTCATTGCCCGATCGAACCGCTTAGCGATCAAATACGCGGACAAGAAGACCGTGGAGTTGCGGGCTCGCACCGAGGAGCTGGAATGGTCATATTCCGAACTGGCAGAGTCTCAAGCCCAATTGAGTTTGAGTGAGAACCGCTTCGAATTAGCAACGCGTGGGACGTCCGACGGGCTGTGGGATTGGAACATTGTGACTGATGAGATCTGGTACGCCCAGCGGTACAAGACGCTGCTTGGATTCAAGGAGGTTGAATTCCCCAATGTATTCTCTAGCTTCACGTCACGTCTACACCCCGAAGACGAGGCGGACGTACTTGAAGTGTTCCGTCAGCACCGAGCGGAAGATCAGTCTATCGACATCGATTGCCGTATGGAGCACAAGGACGGTGAATACAGATGGTTCCGCGTGCGGGGTGTGACAGAGCATGATGATAAAGGGAAGCCGGTCCGCATGGCGGGGTCGATCCAGGACATTACCGATCGGAAACAAGCCGAGCAGTCGCTGCGTGACAGTGCCGAGACGATCCGTGCCGTCCTGGAAAACGCCGCGGACGCGATCATCACAATCGACGCCCACGGCGGTATCGAAACGGTCAACCCGGCAGCCGAGCGGATGTTCGGGTACGCCGCCCTGGATATCATCGGCCGGGACCTCGATCACTTAATGCCGCCCCAGCACCAACCGGAGCAGGACGGGTACATTCAAAGCTGCCTCAAAACCGGAAACGCATGGGCCCTGCGCGTCGGACGCGATGTGGTGGGGTTGCACAAAGATGGCATGCGGATTCCCTTGGAGTTGTCTATCAGTGAGATGGTCATCGATCAGAAACAAAAATGCACCGTGATCGCCAGGGACATGACCGAACACAAAGAGGCTGAAGCGAAGATCCTTGAGCTCAATGCCAGCCTTGAGTCAAAGGTCTGGGAACGCACAGCCCAGCTAGAAAAAGCCCAAAAAGAACTGGTCAAGCAGGCCCGGTACGCGGGGATGGCCGACATCGCGGCGGGGATTCTCCACAACATCGGCAATGTGCTCAATAGCACGAATGTCTCAGCGACCGTGGTCAGCGATAAGATCAACCGGTTAGAGGTCGACAGCGTTGCGAAGCTTGCAAAATTATTTGAGGATCACGGTGACGACCTGGCGTCGTACTTAACCCAGGACCCGACAGGGATGAAAGTGACCGGGTTTTTAGCCACCGTCGCCAAGCAACTGACGCAAAGCAGAGATGACTTACAGAAAGAGATTGAATCGGTTAGGAACAACGTCGAGCACATCCGGATGATCGTGGTCTCGCAACAGAAGCACGCCCGCTACCGCGGCGTTCACGAAGAGATTGACGTCAAGGATATGCTAGACGACGCCTTAAAAATGGCCATCGAGTCCTATGACCAGAATGAGATACAGGTGATCAAGCAATTTGAGGATTTCCCACCTGTTTACCTAGACCGCCACAAGCTCTTGCAGGTTCTCTTAAACTTATTCCAAAACGCACGACACGCGCTACGAGACAGCGACCAACAAGACATGCGGCTGGATATTTCGTTGGAGAAAGTTAATGACCATCGCATCCGGATTACTGTGTCGGATAACGGCATGGGCATCCCTCAGGAATCGCTACCACGCCTATTTGAAAGTGGGTATACGACCAAGCCCGAGGGCACCGGATTCGGCCTGCATTCGGCGGCCAACGCCGCCAAGGAAATGGGCGGTTCATTGACAGCCCACAGCGACGGGCCAGGACGCGGCGCTACTTTTGTTTTAGAAATAGCGATAACCAAAGACCAGAAGGAAGCCGCGGCTTGAGACTCGTGTGCCAGCGCGGTAGGCCAGCAGATCGTTGTGCTCCGCCGAGCGGCGGTGGCTACGCCACAAATTGATCTTTGATGATCGCCCCGATGACCTAGTAGAGCAACTGCAAGCCGCCACCGACGTGTCGCCGCTCGATCCTGATCTCGGGCTCTAAATCACCTCCTTCCGTAAAGCGATAGCGGATCACTTCGTCAGATTGTGTAACCTATACTCTGCACAAAAAGGACCGAAACGGCATCGACCAAGCACCAGATCGATCGCGGGGTAAGCTCTTTTATCGGCGCGACTACGGATGTCAAGGGCTCGGCGGACGGACACTCCAAAGACACCGCATATAAAAGAATTGCGTTCTAACACTTCCTTTTATCCCCGGACAAATTGGACACCGCCGAGGCCCCAAAGACCCACAACAATCTCCTAGACCACCGCGGCAAGGCCGATTGGGCCGCCTTCGGGCCGGGTGCCGCCTCCGAATCACGCTGATAGCTATACAGAAAGGATGATGAAGCCGCTGTCAGGTGATCAGAGAACGAAAGACCATTCGACATATCCCGGATCGCCCTCCGTTTATCAACAAAACCGCAGCGTGTCTCATGCTGCTCGTATAATGAACAAGCCCTGTTTTTTGTGAAGGAAGTTGTCGTGTCAAAAGGAAAGTTTGAACGGGTGTTAAAAAGAAGGGAGGTGCTGGCGCTGGCGTTTGGCGCCATGATCGGCTGGGGCTGGGTTGTGTTAACCGGCGGCTGGATTGAGTCGGCCGGTTCAGGCGGGGCTATCCTGGCTTTCATGATTGGCGGGGTTGCGGTTGTTTTGATCGGCCTCACCTACGCAGAACTTGCCTCGGCAATGCCCTTAACCGGTGGAGAACACGTTTACAGCCACAGGGCGCTGGGTATGGGTGGCTCGTTCTTTTGTACATGGGCGATCATCCTCGGTTACATTTCCGTTGTGGCGTTTGAGGCTGTTGCACTGCCAACAGTGATTGAGCACCTGTTTCCGAATTACAAGGTGGGATTTCTGTGGAGTGTCGCGGGTTGGGATGTTTATTTCACCTGGGCCATGGTCGGCGTTGCCGGCGCAATCTTTATGACATGGCTCAACATCCGCGGCATTCAGGCTTCCGCCTTGCTGCAGAAAGTGGTGACGCTGCTGATCGTGGTTGTCGGCGTCATGTTGGCTACGGGGTCTTTGTTTAATGGTGAAACAAGTAATATGGAGCCGCTT
This sequence comes from Phycisphaeraceae bacterium, assembly GCA_029260715.1. Classification (GTDB taxonomy): domain Bacteria; phylum Planctomycetota; class Phycisphaerae; order Phycisphaerales; family Phycisphaeraceae; genus OFTM12. Next base: position 16,144 of record JAJDCS010000015.1, read on the forward strand.
TTTAACAACGGCGCCAAGGGCTTGCTCGCGGTGGTGATCATGACCCCCTTCATGTTTGTTGGCTTCGACGTTATCCCGCAGGCGGCTGAAGAAATCGATCTGCCTTATAAGCAAATTGGCAAGATTCTGGTTCTGTCCGTGTTGATGGCTGTTGGTTGGTATATTTTAATGATCTTGGCGGTTTCCTTGGTGATGAGTCCTGGAGAAACCGCGGTGTCGAGTCTGGCAACAGCGGACGCCATGACAGCGGCCTACGGCGGTGGCTGGGCGGGAAAACTGTTGGTTCTGGCCGGTATCGGGGGCATTTTGACCAGCTGGAATGCATTCCTTGTTGGCGGCAGTCGTGCTGTTTACGCCATGGCGCACGCGAAGATGCTGCCCGCGGCTCTGGGCAAGTTGCACCCGAAATACAACACGCCGGTCAATTCCATTCTCCTGATAGGTGCGCTGTCTGTTGTGGCGCCCTTGTTCGGTAGAAAAGCTTTAGTTTGGTTGGTGGATGCGGGCGGCCTTGGCATCGTGGTTGCTTATGCCACCGTCGCACTGTCTTTCCTCGTCCTGCGCAAGAAAGAGCCAGGAATGCATCGCCCCTTCAAAGTTGCCAACGGCCATCTTGTCGGCTTCGCCGCTCTGTTTCTATCTATTGGCATTACTGCGCTGTACCTTCCCGGTAGCCCATCGGCGCTGGTCTGGCCATACGAGTGGGCCATCGTGCTGGCTTGGGTAACTCTGGGATTGATATTTTATCTGTGGGCTCGGTCAGTCCATGGTGGTGAATCCGATCAGATCATCGAACTGGAATTAAGTTCTGGTTATTCGGATACCGGAACCTAATCGGCTCGGGCACCATGGAAACGGAACCGGTTCGTAGTGGCCAAAAACTTGCGTTGAACTTGCATCCGCAATGGGCCCAACAAAGGGTCAAGGTCAACCCCCGCCTATCGGGTTGTTCGTTTCTTCGAGAAAACTCAATATCGCTCACGTCGCTGGGTAACTTAGTGCAATTGTATTCTCATCATAACTTGTGAACGATTGAGGCGATTCCTGGTCGGGCCACATGCATGTAGCTGTCAGGTGAATGGGGTCGTATGCCGAAGTATAGAGCGTTCCCCAGCCTCGGCTGTGGTTGCTGGTGTAAATCGGCGATTTGAGGAATCGTGCTACGAACCGTTCCCGGGATTCAGCGGGGTCGTTGAGATAGTCACAAAGAGCCTTTTCGCGATCGAGGCTTGACGTGGCGTAGGCGTGTTGTGCCCACTCGACTGACTGCTGATGATTCGTCGCGACGGGTTGGCTTGTGACAACGGAGGATCGGTCAGGTCCTACCCATACCGTGGCGAAGCTCCCCTTGGCGTCGAGGGCCGTGACGTTGTAGGCCATGTGACAGGGCACACGCCGGAGCACCTCAACAGCCTGGGCGGTGTCATCACAAAATTCAAGGATATAGCGCAGGACCAGCGGGATCCCAAACCCGTTACCCACTGTGCGGCTACCCCCGAACGATAGCGATACCGCTAGCCCTGATTCGTTGATCCCGTCGAGGACACCCCAGAGGCAGTCGCTCATCGCGATGACGCGTCGGCCGTTCCACGCGGAGTGCAGCATGGTCGCTTCCCACAAGCGAGGGCTGTAGTCGTAGTTGCGGATGAGCAACGGGCTGTCCCGGGTCCAGACGGCTTGAGAACAACCGGTCATATAAGGGGTGGGGCAATATAAGCTTAGGAACCGGGCAGCCAGGTCGCCTCCCCCGGCGAGTTGAACAAGCTTTTCGTAAGTTGGAACCAGTTCAGGCAAGTGTTCCCGCAGAGCGGTCAGGCACGTGAGGTACCGCGGGCGGGCTTGCTCTCCCTCTTGCAGGTACCACCGCCGATAGCTGGGCCAAAATTGCTGGAACAACCTCGCCCACTTCTGTCCTGGTTCAAATTCTTGAATCGAGCGGAACGTTGTGGGCATGTTCAACAGATTACATGATCTTGAAGTTACCGACCTCGACCGCGGGCGCTTCGGCAGAGGCTTGAGCCGGATCGACCGGCCGGGTCTTGTAATGCGCCCGGATGCCTTTGATCCAGGCCTTGGCCCGGTCGTTGAGTTGGAAATCATCGGTCATGAGTCGGCCTGGCGTGATCAGGATGCCCAGGTCGGCGCCTTCATAGAAGTAATCGCCGGGTTTGGTGATGCGCAGGAAGAATGCCCTCGATTCATTGGCGACGGTGCGCCGGTGGGTCTGCACGTGGTGAAAGACTACCCGGCCGTCGCTTTGCATCTCCCACACACCGGACTGCGGGGCGTCTGTGACCAACGAGACGCTATCTTCCGTGTGCTTGAGGACGAGCTGCCCCCAGCCGTCAATGTTTTCCGGGTCGGCCCAGCGGGTGTTGATCTCCTCGGTGTTAAGTTCATAATCCACGCCCGCCCACTCCAATAGATGGAACAGGAACAACGGTGCGTCTGCGTGGGCGAAGGACGCGAGATTGGTCATGGCGCTTGCCCCGGTAACGCGGGGGTTGACCTCGCCCAGGTAAAGCTCATCGGTGTCCAGGTCTCGCAGGAAGTCGAGCTCGAAGTAGCCGCGGTAGCCCATTTTTTTCAATTGTTCACCAAACGCGACGGTGATCTGCTTGGCTTTTTCCCGCACATCGCTGGAAAATATCTCGGACGCCACCTCGTTGCCGCACCAGCCGCCGCGGTATGGCGTGAGTTCTTTAAAACCGACCAATTCAGTCATCAGCGGGCCGACGATTGTCCCGTGCCGGGTCACACACGCTTCTAGGGCGGCGCCACGGCAGCGGATCCGCTTCATGATCTTGACTTTCGGTGCCTCGATAATTTCCTTGGCGTGTTTCTCCCAATCCTTCTCATCGGAGATGAAGAACGTGGTGTGGCCTGAATCCCCAAAAGCGGTCTGTACGACCAGGTCTTCACCGAGCGTCTTAGACGCTTTGCGGAGCTTGGCGTAGCTGTCTACTTTGGCCAAAACGTTGGGCACGGACGCGATCCCGGCTTTGTCGGCGATTTGCGTGGCGGAGATCTTGTCATCGATCTTGCTGCGCAGACTCGCTGGGGGGAAGCAGACCTCAAGCCCCAACTGACGGCACAGCTTCTCAGTCTGCTCGTCGAACATTAGGAATACGGCTTTGCCCGCAACCCCGTTGACCGAGCGTGCTTGGATAAAGTCGACGACTTCTTTGTGTTCGAGCAGGTAGTTGTTGATGTCTTCAATGCAAGTGAACGGGGTGTGCCGCACCTCCGCCGGCGAAAACAAATTAGGGTGGGCGCCGTCGAAGCAATCGATGTAGTTGATGTACTTGAAATTCCGCACCCACTCGTCGATCCCTAATAGATTGAAGTTTGTGGCGCTGATGAAGTAGATCGGTACTTCATTGCGGAAAAAAAATCGGCGGATATCGGAAAGCCCGCGCAACACAGGCTGTGGGCCAGTGCCACGACGTTTCAGGCTAGGCTTAGACTTCCCGCCCTGCGGGGTTCGGCCCCCTGCTTTGGCCGACGGCTTGGTCTTGCCCTGCTTGGCTCCTACAGTCGATGGGCGCTGGCTCATGCGGGTGCTCCTTGGGGTTGGGGGATTGACTTTCGGATGGGGGGTTCGGCTCGTTCTATCTGTTCCAACGCCGCTTCGGCAAACACGCGTAGGCCGTAGTTCGGGTCGTAGCCGTGGATTTCTTTCACATCCAGCGCTTTGAGATAGGTGAGGATCTGTGTGCTAAGCACCTGCCCCGGCACCAGGATCGGAAAGCCCGGGGGGTAAGGCGTCACAAAGCTGGCGGAGACCACCTCTCTGCCTGATTCGACGGCACGCTTGATGGCGCCATCGAGCATCAGGAACTCACAGGCGCTGTCTTCGTATGCCAGGAAGAAGGCTTTACGCATGTCCCCCTCGGGCGTAGTGCTGTCAGGGGTAGGCAGAAACGCCCGGTGGAAGCGGCTGAAGTTCGGCAATGGGGGGAGTTCTTGTGTGAGCGATGCCACCTTGCGCTGATGGGCTTTCTGATGTGCCGCGTTCTGGTGCTCAAGCCGGTCGTCGAGGTCTTGGGCGATCTGGGTGAGCACCTTGATCAGGTGCGCGATGGTGCCGCGTGTCATCCCGATGTGCACCAGAAATAAAACAGTGTTGCGGGATGTCTTGTTGATGTGGATGTCGTAACGATCCATCAGGAGTTTTTTAAAGGTGTCGCCGTCCATCCCGGTTCGGCCGATGTGCAGGGTTACGCGCGTCGGGTCGAGCACAAACTCGTCTTGCCGCCACGCGTCTTCCATCTGGCTCCACCCGTGCTTGGGGTCGTAGTAGAATTCCAGTCCGCTTGGCCGATAGACGCTTGGGACCATGTCCTCCGGGGCCAGCACGCTGAAATACTTCTGTAGACGGGCGTCCGATGTGATGCGCTCCCGCACGGTCATTGCCAGTTCGATGCTCTTCTCGATCAGCTCGTACCCTTCCAGTTCTACTTGTCGCCTGCCCACGTCCATCGACGCGAGGATCTGGTAGTTGGGCGAAGTAGAGGTATGCGTCATGAACGCCTCGTGGAAGACCTCCTGGGTATGCTGCTCGAAATCCTGATCGTGGACGTGGATCATCGACCCTTGGCGCAAAGCGGTGAGCGTCTTGTGCGTGGATTGCGTGGCGTAGACCCGTAGACGCACCCGGCCTGGTTCGGGCAGTAGCCGCTGATCGAGCCATGTGGCATCGTCGTCGGGGTCGGACTCATCGAACCGGGTTTTCCAGGCGCGGTATTCCTCACAGTACGCGTCGCTGCGAAGCCGTTCGAGCAGCCGCCGCGTCGACTCCATCGCGGTACGCCTTCGAAGGACGGGCGAGAACCGCCCGTAGGCAAACCACGCCTCGTCCCAGACGAAGATCATGTCGGGCTTGATCGCCAAGACCTCTTCCATGATGCGGATCGGGTCGTAGGTGATCCCGTCGAAGGTAAGGTTGGTCAGCAGCAGCATGCGCACGTGGTCGAGCTTCCCGGCGCGTTTGAGTTCTAGAAGGTGTTTCTTAATCTGACGCAGCGGCACGCCGCCGTACATCGAATACTCGGTCAGGGGGTAAGCGTCCAGGTAGACCGGCATGGCCCCGGCGAGGATCACCGCATATGGGTGTGACTTGTGGCAGTCGTGGGCCAGGAGCACGATATCCCCGGGGCGGATCAGGGCCTGCATCACGATCTTGTTCGCGGTTGACGTCCCGTTGGTGACGAAATAAGTGTGGCGAGAACCAAACGCTCGCCCGGCCAGCTCTTGGGCGCTCTTGAGTGAGCCTGTCGGCTGGAGCAGCGAATCCAAGCCGCCGGTTGTGGCCGAGGTTTCGGCAAGGAAGATGTTCTTGCCGTAGAACCGGCCCATGTCCTTGATCCAGTGGCTCTTGGCGATGGTCCGGCCGCGTGAGATCGGTAGCGCGTGGAACATCCCCGTCGGCTTCTGGCTGTAGCTGCGCAGGGCGTCAAAGAACGGTGTCTGATACCGCTCATGGAGCCCCTTAAGGATGCTCAAGTGCAAATCGTGATAGTCGTCCTGCTGATAGAACACACGGCGGAAGTTCTGGGTGGGCTCACCGGCCACATCCTCCACCGGGGCGTCGGTGACGAGGAACAGGTCGAGCTCCGGTCGTAACTGTTTCAACAGACGCCCTAAGACCAGCGTGCGCTCGCCGGGCATCATTCTCGACAATGATTCTTCGGTCTTTTCAAGGATCGCGTAGATGGCCTGGAGCATCTCCATCCGATTGGGTGATTCAAACGGGAAGGTGTTTCGGATCACGCAGGTTTCTAAATTAAAGTTGATCATGCTGGCCACCAGCGCATCTTCAAACGTCGATACCACCACCACCTCGTAGATGAATTTGTCCTCCGGTCGGCGTAACTCCCGCATGTGTACCCGCAGGTCCATCTCTTCCTGTTGGCTTAGATCATCAATGACCAAAACCTCAAAGTAAGGCCGCTGTTCCTGGCGGATCCGACCGTGGATCGCTTCGCTGAGGCTTGTGATGTTCAATAGATCAGAATAATCGTTGAGGTTCGAGGTGGTGAGGTCGATTTTCCGGTAGGTGTTGGTGTTCATCAGACGCACCAACCGGATCACCTGCCTGGCAAACGGTTCGTACTGGCCACGTTCGAACTGATGGCGGACCTGCTCGAGTACCAGCTTGCCGGGGAAGGCGTTGTAGGGCTCAATCAGCTTGAGGAATTCAAAGCCCTCGGTGCAGGTACGCTTCAAGCCGGCCGCCTCTTCACTGCGTTTGGTAACCTTTCGCAGCCGCCGGGCGCTATCGCGGATTCGGTTCCAAATATCGGTACGCAGCCGCGGGACGTTGTAGAGCGTGCCGGTCAATGGGTTCTTTAATTCGCTCAGACGTTGCCCTTCGGGTTTGCCGATCATTGTGTTACTCCGGGTAAGGGTTGAGGGGCCGCCGGCACTGCGGGGGGTGGCCCGGGCTGAACGCCGGTCGATGGCTCGATGCCGGCTCGGGAACCCCGCTGCGGCTTCGCCAGAGGGCCCAGTGTGTGGAGGTACTGCTGTGCCTTAGGGTCTCCCTGATAAATGGTAAAAGGGACTTTGCAGTCACGGAAACTTTTGAGCGGCTGGCCCAGCCCGCGCACGCCGACCTCACGGCTGCGTCGCACACGGTCAAGATTGATCTCGATGGGTATCAATTCTTCGCTCGACCCCGCTTGGTGCAGGACGTCCCCGGCCGGGCCGACGATGCTCGACCGGCCGATACCGCCGTCCCCCACGCCGTTGACATCTATTACGAAACACTGGTTCGTTGCGGCTGTAGATCGGACCATCGATAACTCCACGTCGCGGTCGATGGTGGCGGTCATCGTTGGGTGTAGCAGGATCTCCGCCCCCATCGCCGCGAGTGTGCGAGATGTCTCGGGGAACCATATGTCGTAACAAATCGATAACCCGAACCGGCCTACGTCCGGAACATCAAAGACACAAAACGCGTCACCGGGTTGCACGTCCATCTCATAGGGCTGAAAAGGGAACATCTTCCGATACCGGGTTACGACCGCGCCGTCGGGGCCGATCACCGAGGCGGTGTTGAACGTCTTGCCGTCCTTGAGTTCGAAGACGGAACCGTTGACAAGCCATAGCTTGTGATAGGCGGCCATGTCCTGGAAGACCTTTTCGGCGTGGCCGGGCAGCGCCTCGGCTTTCCCGGTCCAAGCGCCGTAGGCTGCTAACTCACTAAACACGACCATCTGTACCCACGGGAACACCTGCATCAGGTAATTCAGGCGTGCGGCGAGGTGAGGCAGGTTGTCTTGCGTGGCGGTTATTTGAAGCTGAAGACCGGCGATGGCAAAAGGTTTCATCTAAGTAAAAACTCCTTTGAGGTGTGTTCCCCCGATGTGTGACAAGGTCATTTTGCCGGTGTTGATGCCGGCGCGTGACGGAGCACCTGTTGTTCAATAATGTTTAATCCACGATCGAGTTGATCATCTGTAATCACCAACGGCGACAAGACACGGATCACATTGTTGTATGTGCCTGCCGCGATTAGTAGCAGGCCTTGCTTTAAACAATCCGTGATGATTTTTTTGACCAGGTCTGTCGCGGGTTTGCTAGGGTCTGCGTCCTGAACCAATTCCATCCCAATCATTGCACCTAACCCGCGGACATCACTAACCAAAGGGCATTGTTGTTTCAAAGCCAGGAAACGCTTTCTAACATGCTGGCCGATCTGCTGGGCCCGCGTATTGAGGTCTTGTTCTTCCATGATCTTGATCGTGGCCAAGGCCGCGGCACAGGCAACCGGGTTGCCTCCGAAAGTTCCGCCTATTGTGCCGGGTTGGGCGGCGTCCATGACATGGGCCTTACCGACAACCGCCCCGATCGGCAGTCCGCCTCCCATCGATTTGGCCCAGGTCGATAAGTCGGGCGTCACCCCGTAGTGCTGGTAAGCGCCCCAACGCCCTGTGCGGCAAAAACCGGTCTGCACCTCGTCGAACACGAGCATGATCCCGTGTTCGTCACAAATCTGCCGCAACTTTTCCAGGTAAGCCCGCGGGACTGGGTTGAACCCACCTTCGCCCTGGACAAGCTCGATCACCATTGCCGCGACGTCCCGTGGCGACACTACATTTGAGAAGGCTTGTTTGAGCCGTATCAATTCACGCATGCCGAATGCGTCTTCATCCAATCCGTCTCCGTGTCGGTAGTAATTGGGAAACTGCAGCCTATAAACCTCCGGGGCGAACGGCCCGCAGCCGGCTTTGTAGCCGACTTTTGAAGTGAGCGACATGCCCATTAACGTCCGTCCGTGAAACCCGTCTATGAAGCAAATCACCGCGTCGCGCTGTGTGGCCTGACGGGCGATCTTGACCGCGTTCTCAACCGCCTCGGCGCCGCTATTGACGAGCATGGCTTTGGTCTGCGACCCGTGCGGCAACAGTTCGACCAGCTTCTCGCACAGCGCCACATATGGCTCATACGTGGCTATGTGGATACAGGTGTGTAACAACTTCTGAGCTTGCTGATGGATGGCATCCACGACGGCTTGTTGGCAGTGCCCCGCGTTCATCACCCCGATCCCCCCGGCGAAGTCGATCAACTCATGGCCTTCGTGGTCGCGCAACACTGCGCCGCTGGCCGATGCGACAGTCGCGATCGTCGCGCGCGGTATCCCCCGGGGAGTGACGGCCTCTCTACGCTTAAGCAAAGATTCGTTATCTGCCATATGCGAGACTCCTGACGGTGCCATACCGTGCCCATCGCGTTGCGGAATAGATATCGGGCAGGTCACTTTTATTTTAGAATATTTGACGCATTGTGCAAGAAATATCCCTAAAATGCAGTTTTTTGATTCGACAGCCTGAAAATCGTCTAATATATTAAACGCATGGCCCAGCCGTCCACAAAAACAAATACCACCGCGGGTACCCAAGCGGCGGCAAAAATAGGCACCAGGCTCAAGGCGCTGCGCGGGCTTTATGGGTTATCGCAGCGTGAACTGGCCAACCGTGCGGGGATAACCAACGGGGCGATCTCACTGATCGAACAAGACCGAGTCAGCCCGTCAATCTCGTCGCTTAAGAAGGTGCTCGACGGGTTCCCCATGTCCCTGGCCGAATTTTTTACGTTCGACCTTCACCATCACAACAATGAGGTGTTTTATCCTGCCGACCAACTGAAGGAGATTGGGGGTGGCGGGGTCTCCTTGCGGATGGTGGGCCATGGTCGATCTCGTCTGAAGTTGCAGATCCTTCATGAGCGATACCAGCCCCGGGGCGATACGGGCAAGACGATGCTGTCACACCCCGGCGAAGAAGGGGGCGTCGTAGTTAAAGGGCAAATCGAGTTGACTGTGGCTGGGCAGATACGGGTTTTGTCAGAGGGAGACGCGTACTACTTCGACAGCCGTCTGCCGCACCGCTTTCGTAATGTCACCGATGGACCTTGTATGATCATCAGCGTTTCCACACCCCCGACATTCTGAGACAGGATTTGGCCGGAAGTTAAGACTTGGAGAAACCAAACATGATCGATTCCCCACTGCTCAAACACGTTCAAGGATATATCAACGGCCGTTGGGTTGGGGCCCAATCGGGTCAAACGCTCGCGGTGATCAACCCCGCCACCGGCGAAACATTGTCCCCAGTGCCTCTGATGGGGCAGGCGGAAACCCGGCATGCGGTCGAAGCAGCCCAAGCCTCACGGATTCAACCCGCTTCGATCGAGCAGCGCAAACAATGGCTGAACCAGATCGCGGACCTGCACATCGAACACCAAAAAGAACTGGGTCGGATCATCACGCTCGAAAACGGCAAGCCGTGGAAAGAAGCGCAGGCCGAGGCCGCCTATGCCGCCGGGTTCTACCGTTACTGCGCGGCTCATATTGAAAAACTCAAGCCCAGACGCCTTCAAGAGCAACCCAAGAATCACACATGGACGGTCCATCATCGGCCTGCCGGTGTCGTGGGCTTAATCACGCCGTGGAACTTCCCGTTGGCGATGATCGCTAAGAAGCTGTCCGCCGCTCTGGCCGCGGATTGCCCCAGCGTTATCAAACCCGCGGAGAAGACCCCATTGAGCATGATCGCTCTGTTTTCATTGATCGATCAGATCGGGCTGCCGGCGGGTAAAGTGAACCTGGTGATGGGCCACGCCGACCAAATCGGCCAGGTGCTGTGCGAGCACCCAGCGGTGCGGGTGATCAGCTTCACCGGGTCCACCCGGGTGGGTAAACTGCTGATCGCTGCCACCGCCCCGCATATTAAAAAACTTTCACTTGAACTGGGTGGCAACGCGCCGTTCATCGTGTTCGACGACGCGGACTTCGACCACGCGGCCGATCACCTCATCCAGAACAAGTTCCGTGGTGCCGGCCAGACCTGTGTGTGTACCAACCGCGTCTACGTCCAGCAAAGCGCCGCCGAGGCGTTTACCAAAAAGGTGGTTAGCCGAGTGAAAACGTTAAAGGTCGGCAACGGGATGGAGGAAGGAGTCGGCATCGGCCCATTGATAGACCGCGGCGCATTCGACAAAGTCAAAGGTTATGTGGATGGCGCATTATCCCGTGGCGCCACCCGAGTCGCGGGCCAAGCGCCAGCAGCACCCCAGGGCGGTTGCTTCTTCCCGCCTACTGTGCTGCGTGGCGTAACCGATGAGATGCCGTGCACGAGGGAAGAAATATTCGGCCCGGTGGTACCGATTATTGAATTCGATGAAGAAAAAGATATTATTCAACGCGCTAACGCAACAGAGTATGGCTTGGCAGCGTACGTCTTCACAGCGGATCTAAAACGAGCCGATCGGGTGGTGGGCATGCTGCAATTCGGACATGTGGGCTTAAACACCGGCACGGGCCCAACGCCAGAAGCACCGTTTGGCGGCATGAAGCAATCAGGATTTGGACGCGAAGGGGGTCATGAAGGCCTGTTCGAATTTACCGAATCCCAGACAATTGCTTACGGATAACGCGGGGGGGGGGGGGACTTCACCCCAAGCAAATACTCTGCCTACATGTTAATGCAAATCAGACCCCCGGGGTGATCCTCTATGCCCAATAGTGACAAGCATGTCGAGAATGAGCCGGCCTGTTTCGGAGCGGTGGGGCCAGCAGATTGTTGTGCTCCGCCAAGCGGCGGTGGCTACGCCGCGAAATGGTCTTGGATGGTCAACCCGATCACCGGATAGAGCAATCGTCGGCCGCCACAGAAGTGTCGCCGCTCAATCCTGATCTCTGGTTCTGATTCACCTCTTTCCGTAAAACGAGTTACTTTGTTTGAGCGTCTCCCCCGCGAAGCCTCGCTTGGCGTCAGCATACCGTGGATCGCGTGGGGCCTGCGGAGATTGTACCACGCCCGGTACGCGTCGAGCCGTCGCTGAACGTACGCAATTCGTGGTGTGTGCTAAGCGGATTGAAGAAGTAGTCCGGTGCGATTCTCGAAGTGACCGACGCTCTCTTCGAGGAACGGTTTTTCGGACGAGGCGGCGCGTCTTCTTCCAGGATCCGACGCACCGAGGCCCGGCTGCTCTACGATATCGGTGACAAAGACCAAGCCCGCACCGTCGCCACGGAATTAACGAACACAGCAACCGGTGACGCCGCCACACTAATCCTCCTGGCGAGATGCTCGTTGCTTGCCGGAAACACCTAAAGCCGCACGCCTGCACCTTCGCGATTACCTCGAAAGATTCGGCATGGATGAATCCGCCGACAGCATCATCCGCGAACTTGCCGGCAAACACCCAGGCTCTTAGAGCATTTTGCGTGATTTTTCTCTATGCCACCCGGAAGAAGGCAGGTCAATGATCTGCCCTACAGGAGAGCCGACATGGAGATTATTCATGCAAGCTGCTCTAGCCGCGGGCACAATTGCAGGACACGCCCGCACACTCTGCCACCAAGCCTTTGAAAAATGTACGCCGAGCGAGGGGTGTTCAAAGGAGCCGCTCGCTGCGAGCTACGAAGACTGAAACGGCATCGACCAGGCTCCATACCGATCGTTGGGACGGCTCTCTCACGGGTGCGGCTGGCGGATGCCAGGGGTTGGGCAGATGGACATCTCTAAGATACCACTGAAGAAAGAATTGCGTGATATCGTCGCCCCTTGTCCACGGACATATCGGACATCCTCAAGCCCCTCAGAGACCCACAACAATCTCCTGGCCCACCGCAGCGATGCCAATGACGCCGCCACCCAGCCGAAGCTCACCATCGAATCACGGTGATTTCTGAATAGTTGAAATCAGGCCGCCCTCAGGCGATAGCGGAACGAGAGGCCATTCGACATATCCCGAAACGTCATATCCGTTCAGGTTCAAATACAGCGGCTCGTGACAGATGCTCAGCGTTGTATCCCAATAAACACTCCGGTGCTTATGGCAACTGGAGCTTGTACACCACGCCCCTTGTCGAACTCGCTAGCAGGTCGCCGTCGGCGTGGAACGCCAAACCGCTGATCTCGCCGCTGATGCTCTGCGGGGCAATGTTAACGCTCCGCACCAACGCGCCGTCTGTTTGGAACTCGGCTACCGAGTTCGCGTTGCTGGAACCCACCCACAGGTTGTCCGTCACCGGGTCGATAGCCATCCCACCGAAGTGTACATCGATCGGCGCGGCGAATGTGTTCAGGATCGCACCGGTTGCCGGGTCGATCTCGTGGATCTGATCCGGCGTCCAGTCAGCGATGAAGATAGTGCCGGTCGTGGGGTGGAAGACGCCAGCCACGGGGTCGATGTTTACCCCTAAATCCAGCGTAGCCAGGAGCGATCCGTCTGACGGGTCAACCGCGAAGATCTTATCAAAGCTGGCGTCGCCATCCGTGATCAGCAGGCTGCCCGCGGGCACGCTCGTCCCGTTCAACGTAAGACCGGCGGGCACGATCTGTAGCCCGATATCGTTCGTGTTGCCGTCCGGCAGAGCAAAGCTGGCAATGATCTGGCCTGTCGCCGGGTTCAGCCGGTGGAAATTCGCCCCATTGACCACAACCACCTCGTCGTTGGCCCCGTCGTACGCCACATCGTGCAACTGACCCAGGCTTGGGTTCATAAAGTTCAACGGCGTTGAACTCGACCCACCCACGGTGGTCACGATCAAATCCCCAAACCCGTGCGTCGGCAGTACAACGTCCGCACCCGTGCCGCTGCTGAACACGTTCGGGCCTGTGTTCACCACCGAATCCGCCACCGGGACTCCGGCGAATTCGTACACCGTATCGTTGCCTTCAACCAAGCCCCTCGCTCCACTGATACGCACAGTATTAACACTCGTCACATCGACCGTCGCGCCGGTCAAGTCCGGCACGATCTGCAATAGCGGTTGGAAAGACGAGCCGGTGACCCACAACTCAAATACACCGTTGAAGTGATTTGGGATTGTCACCGTCGCTTCCGTGCCGTCTCCCGCAGCCGATGACGGCGTCAGGTTTTGAGTCTGAATGTTCCCGCCGTCGTCAATGTAACGGCCCACAAGGTCTGTAGAAGTCGTCAACCCACCCGTGGCGCGGATCGTCACCACTTGTCCAGAGTTCGCGGACGCTTCGTTCGCGTCTGCGGGTGTGCCGTTGTCAGCCACGGTGTCGAGTTCGTTGAAACCGATGCTATATGTCTCGCTGGTCCCGCCCACCGTCGTTACCACCATCGACCCGAATGCACCGCCATCCGCCAAACCAAAAACAACGTCTGACCGCGTACCGCTCGTGTGAACGTTTGGCCCAGTGTTCACCACCGGGTCCGTCACCGACTCCGTACCGGATTGATAGACCGAGTTGTTCCCTTCCACAAAGCCGCTGCCTGACAAGCGGAACGTCACCGATGACGTGTTTAAGCCTATTAGGTCGGCGTGCGTCAGTGTCGGCACGATCTGCAGCAAGGGTTGGAAAGACGAGCCAACCACCCACAGGTCGAATGCGCCGGTGAAGTCCGTCGGGATCGTCACCGTCGCCTCCGTCCCGTCTCCCGCAGCCGACGACGGCGTCAGGTTGCGCACCTGGACGTTGCCGCTGTCATCCACGTAACGGCCCACAAGGTCCGTCGACGTGGTCAGGCCGCCCGTGGCGCGAATCGTCACCACCTGCCCGGGGTTGGCCGATGCCTCGCCGGCGTCAGCGGGGGTTCCGCTATCAGCCACGGTGTCGAGTTGATTGAACCCAAGGCTATATGTTTCACTTGTCCCGCCGGGCGTCGTCACAACCACCGACCCGAATGCACCGCCATCCGCCAAACCAAAAACAACGTCTGACCGCGTACCGCTCGTGTGAACGTTCGGCCCAGTGTTCACCACCGGGTCCACCACCGATTCCGTACCGGATTGATAGACCGTGTTGTTACCTTCCACAAAGCCGCTGCCTGACAAGCGGAACGTCACCGATGACGTGTTTAAGCCTATTAGGTCGGCGTGCGTCAGTGTCGGCACGATCTGCAGCAAGGGTTGGAAAGACGAGCCAACCACCCACAGATCAAAAGCACCGGTGAAATGATTCGGGATCGATACCACCGCTTCAGTGCCGTCTCCCGTGGCCGATGACGGAAGCAGGTTATTGACCTGCACGTTGCCGTTGTCGTCCACGTAACTGGCCACGATATCCGTCGACGTCGTCAACCCGCCCGTGCCACGCAGCGTCACCACCTGGCCCGGGTTCGCAGACACCTCGTTCGCGTCCGCGGGCGTGCCGCTGTTCGCT